>NZ_JBEPPL010000004.1:0-447599 GCF_040547305.1 Pedobacter sp. UYP1
GTCATAACGTTTTCCATTTCTTGGAAGAGCTAATCCTCCACCTTTTTTATTCTCCATACACTGTTTTTAGTGTATAGCTTTTTTAGGAAGTGACAATAACAACTAGTGATTACCTGGTCTCAATTTCAGGGACACCAATCCAGTGCCAGTTCCTTTTAGTAAAGCCTGGGATCAAATCTCCGTCGATATTGAACCTTCTCAGATCAATTAAACGAGTTCCTCTCCACGATAAAAAGATCCTGCGGATTGCTATGATATCGGTCAGGGTCAGGTTTTGCGCCGGAAAGTTAGATTTTCCTGTCGGATCGTATTTCATAATTACTGTGTTTACCGCGTCAACAGCGTTTCCAGTTAATAATCCACGGACAACCAGTTCTGCTCTGATGAGCTGCATCTCGTCAAAATCGGTAACCAATAGTGGGTCTCTTTCTTTAAAATAAGTTAATGACCAGTGTCCTTTAGGTGCTTTTACTACCGGATTACGTGCTTTATCTGCTGTAGTTTTTAATACAGCAACCAGCGTTGGGTCAACTGCTGCGTCTCTTACATTAATACTTAAAGCAGAAAAGAAGGCATTGCTTACTGTACCTACTGTATTTAAGAAAGCAAAGTTTTCGGTTGCTGAAAAAGATTGATTGATATGCGCTACAGCTAAAGCATAATTTTGAGTGTGTATACCTAGTTTCGTCAGTAAAGCATGTAACAGTCTTTTTTCCTGTTCGCTGGCTATTGGCAAAGCTTCTTCCCAATACCGCTGTGCTTTAGCATAAGCTTGTTCATGGGTAACCAGCATATGATCTGCATAAACTGCACGATTTGCTTCACTCACTGTAAAATAATCAGCCAGCAACATCCAGGCATATCCTGCGTGTAAACGGGCATTGATTAATGCACCTTGTTTGATTTTCAGCTTATCTTCTTCTGAAGGATTTTGCTGTGTTGCCAGTTTAATAGCATCTTCTGCACGTGCTCTGTAGTTTTGAACGTTTGACCAGGTGCTAAAAAGAGAAGGGTTATCCGGGCTTAGTTTATCTTCATCCAGCTCTTTGTAAAAAGGTGAATTGGGTACTGCAGTAGAAGTGATTTCATCTGCAATTGCACCTGATGCTACGAGCAAGTCTGAAGATGCTGTAGCACCTGCACGCCATACACCGGCAATAACTGGCCCATTGATGTAAAATCCTTTATCGATACGGCCTAACATTTCCAGGCTGCTCAATTGTGATTCATCTACTGTACTGTCTGGTGATTTAGGGTCATTTACCCATTTATTGCAGGCCGAAAAGGTTAATGCGATGCAAAGTACTGCTCCAATTCTAATAATATATTTTGTGTTCTTTAACATAATCTTTTGATAAACAATGCTGATTAAAATCCAATATTTAAACTAAATGCATAAGTGCGGGGAGCTGGAACAGCAGTCCAGTCTGATGACAGATAGCTGATGCCTTTAGTTCTTTTGCTACCACCCTGAGAATCAATCTGAGGTTCTGCACCGCCATAGTTAGTGGTTAGCCACAGGTTATTTCCTGTTACTGAGACTACGCAACGTTTCAATACGCCTTTTGTATAGCGTTTTGCCCAGTCGCCTAAATCATAAGAAAACGTTAAATTGCTTAACCTGATGAAATCTGCTTTTTGAATAAAATCACCTCTGACGCCTTCAACTTTGGATAGGGCAGTAGCGGTGGAGATATAATCGGCTGTGCCTGGGCTAAGGGTTGCCAGTTGTGCTTTTAAAGTTTCTTTGGCTTCGTAGTTATTTCCTTGTGAGGCTACGTTTCTTGCTGAAATATTATAAACTTTAGCGCCTTTTGAGTAAGTGAAAAGGGATTGTATGCGCAGGTTGTTAAACAGTTGCAGCCCAAATCCTAATGATCCATTATAAGTTGGGAAAGGTTTACCCAGTTCTTGTAAAGGGCCTTCTTTTGCACCTGTATAGACGCCTTTGGCATCAAAAACCGGGCCTTGTGAAAGGTTGGAATAAAAAGCAAATGCTGGTAATCCGGCGCGGATCAGGTTTACTGAACTCAGGATATCTTTATCGCCAGAATTGATTACTTTATTTGATTGCTGGTTGAAGATGGCATAAATGTCCAGACTGTGTTTTTTATTTGAACTGGTAAAGACTCTGCTGTTGTAAGAAATCTCCAGTCCCTGACCTTGTATTTTACCAATGTTTTCAGGGTAGTCACCGCTTAAGCTGGATGGAAAACCTAATGAAGGTAATAGAGTGGTATAAACGATCGCATCACGGGTATACTGCCTGTAATAGGTAAAGCTTAATTTCTGGTTAAATATTTTGACGTCAGTTCCGATTTCAAATTCACCTGTACGTTCTGGTTTGATATCCGGATTTCCTTTCCTTAAAGGTTTTACTATCGTTCCAAAAGAAGAATTCTCTACCAGGTAAGCGGTTTGTGCATCGCCCGGATAAGGTAAACGACCTGATTCTCCATAGGCGGCTCTGAATTTCCATTCTTCTACTTTGCCTTTCAAAAAGTCCATGCCAGCTACATTGTAGGCCACACTTACTGTTGGGTACCAAATGCTGGCTACGTTTCTTCCAATCATATTGGAGACATCACGTCTGAGTCCGGCATTGATAAATAATTTGTTGTCAAAGCTTAAAAAGGCTTCTCCATATAAGCCGTGGGTACGTTTTTCGAAGGTATTGTCTGTAGTACCTAAAATTTCTGCTGCAGAAGCGATGTTGCTGATTCCGGGAACAGCGAAATTACGGACACTGATTCCGGTAACTTTTTCTGATGCCTGGGTAGTTTGAGAAAGGAAGGACAGGTTTAACTGCCATTTCGGGTTGAATACAAAGTTGCGGGACAGTTTAAAGTCCCAGTTCATATTCTGGTTCCGGCGGTTACTGATTTGCTTGCTTCCGGTATTGTTTGTGCCTTGTAAGTAGCCGTAAGGAAGATAGTTTAAGCCGTCGATGCGGTTCAGGTCTAAGCCGACCAGAGTTTCTGCTTTGATTTCAAAAGGAAAGGTGTAAGCGAGTTTCAGGCTTCCTGTAAAGCGATCATTTTCATATTCTTTCTGAATCGCACGCCAGCTTTCTTCAGCAATAAATGGCCATGGGGTACGGTCACGCATCAGGTTCCAGATCGCATCATCACGTCCTGAGGCAGATTGAGGGATGCTTAATTTCCCTTTAACATAGCCTGCGGTAAATGATAGTTTAAAACGGTCTTTTGTAAAATCGTATCCGGTACGTACCGTTTGTCTGTTATCTTGATTTCCAGGAACGATACCGGCATTTTTATTGGCATTCGCAGAGAGGAAAATACTATTGTTCTCATCGATTTGAGAGGTAACATTGGCATATAGTTGTTGTTCTGTCCCTTTTCTGAAGAAATCATTTAAAGGGTCATTGTTGACAAATTGGTCATATTTTCTGGCCAGTTCGCTGAACCCTGCAGTGTATTTTACGTTAATAGCTATTCCTTTTTTGCCGTTTAAACCACGTTTAGTTTGAATGACAACAACACCGTTTGCGGCTTCAGCACCATAAGATGCTGCCGCTGCCGGGCCTTTAATAACATCAATAGATTCTATATCATTTAAAGGTAAGTCGTTTAATGCGCTCATGGCTTCCTGCGAAGAGTTAATGTCTGAGGTATTGCTGCTGCCATAGCGTACACCATCTATAAAAATCAGGGGATCACGATCCATACTGAAAGTAGCAGAAGAACGGATATCGAAGCGGATCGGCATACCTACTTTACCATTGGTGTTATAGACCTGGGCACCGCTGATCCTTCCGTTTACAATGTCTGCGAGTGAAGAAGGGTTGCTGGTGGCAACTATTCCAGCTGCATTAATGTGGTCGATGTTGGTTCCAATTGCTTTTTTACTCCTTGAATTGGCTAAACTGGCAGTAACCATAACTTCTTGCAGTTCAACGCCTGGTTCCAGGGAGATATTGATTTGCTGTCCGTCTTTAATGACCGGGTATTGCTTTTGGAAATCTTTATATCCAATCATTTTCACGATCAGGGTTTCGCCTGATTGCAGTTGTAAAGTGAATTTGCCTTGTGCATCTGCCATTACACCTTTTCCGGGGTGCTCTTTTACGGAAATGCTGGCTCCTATAACGGTCTCCCGGGTGTTTTTATCATGTACTGTACCTTTGATGACCTGTGCCTGAATTGTGCAACAGAGGAGCATAGCTGTTCCTAAACTGGTAAAAATTTTAATCATATGGTGCGTTTAATAGGGTTTGTGCTAATTTGTAATTAGCTGATAATGTTTGATTTAGACTACTTGTTTAGTGTTGGTCTAAATAAGAATTGGCGGGCGCAAAGATAGGAATTACTTTAAAAGTGGCAAGGGGTAAGGAGGAATAAATAACTGTATTTTGTTCCCAAATTGGGAACAAAATACAGTTATTTGCTAAGTATGCGGGTTATAGCAATAAAAACACTGAAAGATTACATTGCCGGGTTTCATCAAGCAGAGCAAGCTTTATTAAGTTGGCATGAAGAAGCAGCACTAGCTTCATGGAATAATCCAAATGAACTAAAGGCTCAATACAAAAGTGCCTCTATACTAAATGAAAAGAGGGTTGTATTTAATATTCACGGTAATACCTGTCGCTTGATTGTTGATATAGAATACCGTTTAAAAATTGTGTTTGTTGTTTGGTTTGGCTTGCATAAACAATATGATAAAATAAATGCTAAAACAAAAGTTATGTTAAAACCAATTAGAACTGAGGAAGAATACGATAACGCTTTAGCTCATATTTATGAGTTGATGCAAACAGATATTATAGAGGGGTCAGCTGTTTCTGATGAGTTGGAAATCATGAGTTTATTGGTTAAAGATTACGAATCAGTTCATTATCCTGTTGCTTATCCAAATCCAATAGAAGCGATAAAATTTCGTATGGAACAAATGAATTTATCTGAAAATGAATTAAGTGCTTTATTGGGAACCCGTTCAAGAAAGTCTGAGATTTTATCAGGAAAACGAAAATTAAGTTTAGCTATGATTCGTAAATTGATTGACATACTGCATATTCCTGCTGAAGTCCTCATTCAGGCATATTAATAACTATTATTTGATATGGATAGGTAAATTCAGTAATTATTCTTAGTCTATTAAATTAGTATACTTTATTGTATATTGGCAAACCTAATCGTCAGTATATCAATATGTCTTCATCCTCTTCAGAAAATCAAATCACACAAAAAGAAGGAGTTTCCTTCGTTAAAGAAAGTTCAACCCTATCTTCTGCTGCGCTTACTGTCCGTGATGGCAGGTATTGGAAGAAAATTGCTGGCCGGTGTTTGTTTGCGTTAGGGTTCATGATCATCGGGCATCTGATCGCTTCATTTTATCCTTTGATCAATCTTATAGAGGCTTTCAAGGCTTTTAGTAAAACGCTGGATCTGGATGCTGCATTTGGATGGATGTTGCTGGCAGGGTTTGTAGCGCAAATGGTGGATGGAGCTTTAGGCATGGGATATGGAGTGATTTCTACTACGGTTTTATTGTCAACAGGGCTTAATCCGGCAGCAATCAGTGGTAGTATCCATACGGCGGAAATGTTTTCCAGCGGTGCTTCTGGTTTCAGTCATTACAAGTTTGGAAATATCAATAAGAAGCTTTTTAAGACTTTGTTATTACCAGGAGTTTTAGGGGCAATTATCGGAGCGGGTTTACTTTCTTTTCTGGGTGAATCTTATGGAAACTGGCTCAGGCCGGCATTATCTGTTTATACTTTGTTTCTTGGGTTAAGGATATTGTTAAATGCTTTCAGGAAAAAGAATGAATCCAGAAAGGTGAAACATGCTGGCTGGTTGGCGGGAGCTGGTGGTTTCCTGGATTCCTTTGGTGGTGGTGGATGGGGGCCTTTGGTGACCAGTACATTAATTGCAAAGGGTAAAACTCCACGTTATATCATCGGTACGGTCAGTTTAACTGAGTTTTTTGTCACGCTGGCCAGCGCGTTGACTTTCTTCATTATTTTAGGTACCAGCCATATTCAGACTATCGCTGGTTTAATTATCGGAGGGTTGATCGCAGCGCCGATTGCAGCAAGGTTTGCAGGTAAATTAAATACAAAAACGATCCTGATTGCAGTTGGAATATTGGTTATTATTTCCAGTCTACGGACAATTTATAAAACTTTGGTGGGGTTCTGAAATTCTACTCCTTTTGGGGTTGCTTTACTGGCCGGTCATTTACATCTGCTAAATGTCATTTCACGTAAATGTTTGGAACCTATAACCAAAACCTATGAAAGCACGTGAAATGATATCGGCAATGATCAAAACAGAAAATAAGGCAATAGAGTGGAAAGCAAGACATGGTTTAAATATCTTGCGTGTCTCATTAGGGCTTATTTTTATATGGTTTGGTGTACTCAAGTTTTTTCCTGGTGTAAGTGCAGCAGAGGTTATAGCTGGGCGAACGATAGAAAAGTTAACTTTTGGCCTTATTCTTCCTCCGGTTTCATTACCTGTTCTTGCGGTGTGGGAATGTGTAATAGGTTTGGGCTTAATCTCTAAAAAATGGCTTGGGCTGACTTTATTATTGCTTTACTTCCAGATGATTGGTACTTTCTTGCCACTTGTGTTCTTTCCGGATGAAACTTTTGCACATAGCCTGTTTGTTCCCACTTTATTAGGACAATACATTATTAAAAATATTGTGCTGCTTTCTGGCGGCGTGGTGATCGGGGCAACTGTGAAAATCAGAAATACGGATATAGAGTCTTATCTTTAAATAGGATGAAAAACTTTAATGAATTAAGTTTCCAATGGTTTTTATAGCATTGTTGATTTGAGGCGTCCAGGGTAGTCCATAGCTGAGCCGCAGACAGTTGTTGTATTGGTTTTGCAGGGTAAACATCCTCCCCGGAGCAAAACTGATCTTCCTTTTAATGGTCTGGTCATATAGATCAGCAGTATTGATTTTAGGATCCAGTTCTACCCATAACATAAAACCGCCTTTTGGCCTGCTGATTTTTGTTCCTTCTGGGAAGTATTTCCGGATGGCCTCTCTGTAGTGCAAACTATTACTGTTTAAGGTATTTCTTAGTTTTTTCAGGTGGCTTTCATAGCGTCCTTTTTCTAAAAAATCGGCTACTGCTTCTTGTGTAAGTGTTGTGGATGAAATAGCTGTCGCAAATTTCACGCGCCTGATTTGTTCGGTAAATTTACCCGGTGTAAGCCAGCCGACACGGTACCCGGGGGCTAATGTTTTGGAAACTGAACTGCATAAGAGTACCAGGCCGCTTTCATCGTATGTTTTACAGTTTACTGGTCTTTCTGCGCCAAAATAGAGATCTCCATAGAGGTCATTTTCTATCAAGGGCACCTGATGATGGGCCAGGAGTCTGACTGTTTCTTTTTTATGTTCCGCTGGCATAGTACCTCCCATCGGATTACTGAAATTACTGATGAACAGGCAGAGTTTGATCTTGTTCTTTTGCAGAGCTGTTTTTAGAGCTTCCAGTTCAATTCCTGTTTCAGGATGGGTAGGAAGTTCCAGAACTTTTAGTCCCAAACTCAATGCTAACTGCAGAATTCCAAAATAGACGGGACTTTCTACTGCGATAGTATCACCTTTCTGGGTCAAGGCGATCATCGCCTGAAACATCGCGCCAGTACAGCCTGCGGTTGTCATAATCTCATTTTCTGTAAGTTTTCCTCCCCAGGTTACTGATAAACGTGCAATTTGACGCCGGAGTTTAGAATTTCCTAAAACGTGTTCGTAACCTGATCCATGTTCTGGTAAAGTGTGCAGGGCATGACTTAAGGCTTTATTCAATTTAGGCAATGGCAGGAGTTCGGCAGATGGAACGCCAAGGGAAAGCATAATATGGTCGGAACTGATACTATCGTAAACTTTGCTGACAATGTTGGAGGTGTTTTCATTACCAAGGGATAAAGACGGGGTACTTTGGGTGGGGAGAGCGATAGCTTGCGGTTGATAACTTACATAATAGCCCGATTGGGGTACCGACCGGATCAGGCTCTTGCTTTCCAGCAGATAATAAGCTTGTAATGCGGTACTGATACTTACTTTATAGTGCTGGTGTATGGCTCTGAGTGAAGGAAGTTTATCTCCCGAAATGAGTACACCTGAGTGGATCTGATGGGTAATGTCAGCTGCAATATTTTCATATAAATAACTATTGTTCACCGGATCAGATTTGGTCATAGGGTATAACTGTTATGGTTGAATTAGATAAAACTGTATCTGTACTGGTCCTTGTAAAATTAGGAAATTTGTTCAAAAGATGAATTGGTATGAAGAAAGAATCTATATCTGATGTTGTAGTTTTGGAGGTTGCGACTACGGACCTTCATTTTAATCAGATCCTGGCCTTGCAAAAAGAGAATCTGTATAGCTCGATCAGTGCGGCCCAGCAAGAGCAACAGGGGTTTGTATTTGCTGAACATAATTTAGCGCTATTAAAAAAGATGGCTGAGCATTTACCTCAGATTATTGCTACCTGTAACGGCCAGGTAGTTGGTTATAATCTGGCGATGCATGTTTCTTTGAGAAATGAGCTGGAAAGCTTGATACCCATGTTTAATGAGTTTGAACGCTGCCGTTATCAGGGAGAGTTATTAGGGAGTTATACTTATATGGTAGGGGGGCAGGTTTGTGTGCACCATGATTTCAGGGGGCAGGGACTTTTGAACCGTTTATATCAGGAAACTAAAAACAGAGTGGGGAATTTGTATCAATTGTGTGTAACGGAGATTTCCATTAGGAATATCAATTCTTTAAAGGTTCATCAAAGAATGGGATTTGAAGTTATTGGGACTTACAGTGACGAAAAAGAGCTATGGAACGTAGTGGCCTGGAAACTTGGGGAATGAGTTGTGATTTAACAGTATTTTTTCTTAAGAATTTGCTGAAACTTTTTAGTGATTTACTAAAATAAATTTACATTTGCATCCGATGATTAAGATTAAACACCTCCTGGTATTACTTGTTTGCACCGTAACTGCGTTTACGTCCTGCACGAAAAAGAATGATGATTATGACCCTGATCCGCAATTCAGGGCCGATACTACCGCAATAAGAGCTTTTATAATTGCTAATAAAATTCCAGCAGTTAAAGATCCTAAAACCGGCGTATTTTATCAGATTATAACCCCTGGATCGGGAACTGTTCAGTACGGTAAATCTACGAATGTGACTGCAAACTATACAGGCCGTTTCCTGGATGGTAGTATTTTTGATCAGAGTAAAGGGACACCGATTGGATTTACTTTGGGTGGAGTTATTCCTGGTTGGCAGATTGGAGTTCCATTCATTCAACCTGGTGGCCGTATCCGTTTATTGATTCCTTCCTGGTTAGGTTATGGAAATCAAGCTCAGGGGCCTATTCCTGCAAATTCAATATTAGATTTTACTATTGATCTGGTAACTGCGCAATAAGTAAATACAACTATAAGATTCAAAGCCACTGTTTATAATTATAAGCAGTGGCTTTTTTAATTTATTTTTTACCGGCAATAGGGGTATTGATTGGTATAGGCGTCTTAAGGGAATAAAAGACATAAATAATCTATATCATGATAGTAGAATCGACTAAAAACGCCCTTTTTATCATTATTGCGGGAGTAATCATTGCATCAATGGTTGTTTTAATTGGTGGCTGAAATTAACTGTTAAACGATGTATTTTAGAATACGCTGAATTTTCATTAAAATTAGGTGGAAATTATGGCGCTATTTAAACGTAAATCACAAATTGACGATGATCTCGGATTTGGTACACAACCCATCCTTGGAGATCAGCGAATGATGAATGCGGATGGGTCTTCGAATATAAGGCGCATTGGCTTGCCATTTATCAGAACATCTGATACCTACAATTGGCTGATCTCTATGAGCTGGAAGAAATTTCTGTTCATTCTGCTGATCGCTTATCTGCTGGTTAATATACTCTTTGCTTCGTTATATGTTTTAATTGGGATTGAAAATCTGAAGGGGGCTGGCGGAATTACTCCGAGGGACCATTTCTTTGATGCATTTTTCTTTTCAGCACAGACTATTTCTACTGTTGGGTATGGACATATCAGTCCTGATGGTTTTTTAACGAGTTGTTTAGCAGCCTTCGAATCTATGCTGGGGCTACTGGCTTTTGCACTTGCAACCGGGTTATTATATGGTAGGTTTTCGAGGCCAACGGCTAAAGTTGTTTACAGCGAGAACATGGTTATAGCGCCTTATAAGGAAATTAAGGGGTTGATGTTCCGATTGGCCAATTTGAGAAATAACCAGCTGATAGAAATAGAGGTGCAGGTAGTGCTTTCTTACAATGAGTTGGTTGGAGATCAAAAGAAAAGGCGGTTTTATCCTTTAGAACTGGAGCGTTCAAAAATAGGCCTGCTAACGATGAGCTGGACAGTGGTTCACCCGATTGATGAAAATAGTCCGTTGTACAATAAAACTGCGGAGGAACTGGCTGAGGCAGAAGTAGAAATCCTTGTTTTATTAAAAGCATTTGATGATACCTTTTCTCAGACGGTACATACCCGGACTTCCTATAAGGATGAAAATATCATTCACAATGCTAGATTTGTAACTATTTTCTCGCGTGATAGCAATGGTCAGCTCATGCTGGATCTTTCAAAGATAGGAAGTCTGGAGATGCTGGATTAAATTGGAGTTATTTTAAAGGATTGCTACATAGGGTTATTTTAAAGAATTGCCAAAATAAAACGACCTTCCTGCTGTCATTCCGCTTTCATGCTGTTGATGGTGTTCTGGTAAAGCATCAGAGGTATAAAGTTCTGGATATAGGTGATATAAATAACGGCGGAGAAAAAGGGTTTTTACTGATTAAATTCATAAATTAGTTAAAAAATATAACCCTATGAAAACTTCTTATCTAATGTATTTATTAATCATTTTAGCAATACCTTCTTGTAAAATGAAAAAAGCGGCAGTACAGCATGTTGCGGCAGCAGATTCTTTTATGCCGATGCAGATCGGGAATAAATGGTCTCATGGCGCAAGTTCCTACACTGAGATCCAGGATACAGTGAGGATTGACAAAAAACTCTATTATAAATTCTATTCTTTGGTTGGGGGGGATGCTACAGATGTTAAATATTTGAGAGTAGATGAGCAGAACCAGTTGCTGGAAGGTTATCCCGATCAGCCTGGGATGGTTTACACACATGCTAAGTTTAATGCCAATGTGAATGACGTGTTTTTTACTTTGAATGATAAAAGTACCAATGACTACCAGGTTAAATTAGTGGAAAAAACCGCTGACAGAAGAACTTTTGAGTTTGATATGGTCAACCAGCCCAATTTAAAAGGCAGTACGCACAGGGTAAGCTATCTTAAAGGTGTCGGATTGGATGATGGCTGGAAAAATATAAAAGTAAATGGGAAAATTATTAAGTAATATTTTTTGTCAGGCTATATTAATTGGGTTTTTGATTTAATATGGCACATTTAAACCAGTGTATTTTTAACACTGGTTTAAAATAAATATCAAAAAAGTTACAGAAATAAATGAATGTTCTGTATATTGTATTGTTACGATCTACCTAACACTCAACCCTATGAACAAAAATTTGAAAAACTTCACTTTCATTGCGCTTGCCGCAATAGTGATCGCATCGTGTTCTAAAACTAAAGAAACACCTGCAGCTCCAGATCCTCAAACTGAGAAATCTGAAAAGGTATTGTCCTATATTCAGAGTCTTGGATTTCCGTCGTCAGCTATTGTTGAAAATGGAGATCATTACGTGGTAGAGGAAGATATTATCTTCCCGAAAAACATGGTTATACCTGCTGGTCAGCCAAAAACTGAGCAGTATTATACTGGTAGCCTGGTAAATGCGACTAACAAGAGAAATATACGTGTAAAAGTTGATGCTTCTATGACCAGCATGAATGCAGAGGTAACTTCTGCTGTGAATCAATGGAATGGAATCGCTGGTTCTACCGTTAAATTCTCTATAGTAACAAGCGGAACTTATGATATCCTGATCAAAGATGAAAATCTTGGTAACGGTGTTTGTGGTCAGGGAACTTTTCCTTCTGGCGGTGCTGCGGGTAACTTAATTAAAATTAACAAGGCTTATATTGCTGCAAATAGTTTTGCTCAGCGCCAAAGAACAATTACACATGAATTCGGTCACAATATTTCATTGAGACATACAAATTGGTCTGCTATCGGGGAAGGCTCTGCCACAGCCGTACCAGGAGTTGGCGGAACAGATGCGTCATCATTGATGAATGGTGGCCAGTGTAATTCGGGTGCTACTGTATTATCTACAAAAGATAAACAAGCAACTGTTGCATTATATCCATAATAATTAACTGAAAAAAAATAACTTAAGATCGTAACTTAGCCAGGATAGATGACTCTGATAGTAAAAGAGCATCTGTCCTGTTTAAGAAATTAACCAATTTATGAAACTCGTATTATTCGCCCTGTTTTTTCCTCTTTTTTGCTTTGCCCAGAATGGTCAAAAGAAGTTCGCCGATGGTGTGCTGGACAGCGTCCCGGGTACTTCAGTGGTTTTAAAAAACTACGAGGTTATCTTTCAGAAAGTTTATACTTCCAAATTAACAGCTGATGAATTAGGTAACCAGCTTTTTGCACTTTTGTCTACAACCAAAGGCTTCAGGTTTGACCGTCGTGTTTCACCTGATGGTGATCAGCTTATTGGACGCCTTGTTCGGTATGCTTTTGATGCACAGCGATATAATGGTTATACTGTTTTCGGGATGGCGGGGATTTTAAGTTATCCTGCAGATGCCTCTGTGGTTGTGAGTATCAAAGACTTTAAATACCGGGTTACTGTTTCTGAATTGAGTTTTAACCATATGGAAACCGCAACCAAGGGTGAATTCAGGGACGTCAAATTAAGCGATTACATTACTAAAAAGAATCGTAGCCGATTCGCAACTGGTAAATCAGATCTGAAAATCGCCAGGGCTATTGATCAGGATCTTTCTAATAAATTTGACCTTCAAAAATCTAATTTGTCTGACGATTTCTAAACTGTTCAGCTGTTAAACTTGTTTGCTTTTTGAAGAATCTGCTGAAATAAGTCCGGTCCTGGAAATTCAGCTCATAAGCGACTTCTTCCCATTTTTGATAGTGTTTTCATGAGCTTTTGAGTGTAATCCATAGCTGGAATCAATGCTACAAAGATCATGGAAGCATTATGGACGGTCGTGTATTATCTCCTGATTTTGTTGCACTATTTGGAAACTTGTATGGCACTTTTAGTAGTGGTACTTTGATTTCTGATGAAAACAATTAACCAGCTCAGGCCAATAAAGGCATATATGCCCAGGATTACAATCGAAAGCGGGGTCACAGAAGCGGTCGCGTTTTGACTGGTCATAAACAAGGTCAGGATTGACAGTCCTATTCCGGCACCAAGAAAATACGAGGTGGTGGCCAGGCTTGAAGCTAAGCCGTAATGCTGGCTTGGGATATCCTGGATAGAAAGTACTGACAGACCGGTATAACTGATCGTGATTCCCAATCCTGAAGCAAATGCCGCAGAAAGCAAAATTAAGATTAAAGAGTGCCCTGTCATCAGAGAAGCTGCGAGCAAAACTGCACTGATTAGCATCATAGTCATTCCAAGGAAGCCTGTACGGGCTATATTCAGTCTTTTCATAATTGCAGGTAATGCAAATTTAGCCACTAGTGCAGATAGAATACTGAATGGTACAAGTAGCAGGCCAGACTTGGCTGCACTGAAGTTCATGTCTTTTTGAAGCAGTAATGAAATGATAAACAAATAGCCTGTCCAAAAAGAACCTAGCAGAAAGAAGACTCCGTTGGCAGTAACAACTGTTGGAGAGCGGAAAATTGATAAATCAATCAGGGGATCTTTTAAAGTGGTTAAACGGGTAAATAATACCTTCATACAAATGATTATGGCGATGGCCAGACCAGGCAATAATAAATAGTGTTTTTGAAAATTACCGAGTTCATGTACGCCGTAACTCAGCATCAACAAGGCTGCAACCAATATAAAGCCTGAGATAAGATCTGGTGATTTATTTTTGTCACGCGGGATGTCTGCGTCCAGGTAATACCAGGAGGTAAAAATAACGAGGGCCAGAATAGGGACATTCATCAAAAAGACCCAGTGCCAGCCCCAGTAGGTGCTAATGATACCGCCTATAGATAAGCCGCTTCCTGATCCTATAGCTGCAAAGGAGCTGAAAATCCCTATGGCTTTACTGCGTTCATTTTTTTCTGTAAAAGTATGGGTGACAATGGAGAGTGCTGAAGGCATAATCAATGCTGCGGCTAAACCTTGCAGAGCACGGTAAAATGCAAGTATGGCAAAGGAACCCGAAAGTCCGGCGCCCAATGAGGTGAGCAGGAACAGGGTAGCGCCAATCATAAAGATCTTTTTTCTGCCGATTACATCGGATAATTTTCCTCCGATAATCAGGAAACCTCCATAAAGTAATACATATAGTGTTTGCAACCATTGTACCTGGTCGTTACTGATATTGAACTGCGCTTGTATAGAGGGAATAGTCAGATTAATAATTGCGATATCGAGTGCTTCTACAAAAATACCCATCGAAGCAATGGTGAGAATAAGGTTCTTTTTTGAAATCATAAATTGGTATTGTTCTTTCAAAGGTATTTATATAGAATATATTATAGAAATTATAATAAATATTCAGTACAAACGTATTGTTTTTGTATATTTAAAAGAACAAATATCTTATTTGATGCTTGAATTATGACAAATACAGAACAGCCAGAAAAGGTTTCCGTATCCTTAGATGCGAAGGACTATGAAATACTCAGATTACTGGAAGAGAATGCCAAGCTTACGGTCAGGGAAATAGCTGCGCTTATTCATTTGAGTCCAACGCCTACTCATGAGCGGATCAAACGAATGGAAAAGAGTGGAGTGATTAAGCAGTATGCGGCCATCCTGAACAGGCAACTGGTTGGGAAAGGAATGATTGTTCTTTGTATGATCACTTTGAGAGAACATAATAAAAGATCAGGGGCGATTTTTATTAAGGCAATGCTGGAGTTTAAGGAAATTGTAGAGTGTTATAATATTTCGGGAGATTTTGACTTTATGGTCAAAATTGTAGCAGAAAGTATGGAAGATTACCATAATTTCTTTGTCAATAAACTAGGAGAAGTGAAAGGCATAGGGCAAACCAAAAGCATTTTCGTCATGGCAGCCGTTAAAGAAACCCATCAGCTGATTTAGGTAATGGGTTTCTTCATTTATTTCAAATCCGGATGTTTTTAGTTAGCAGGTCTTGTCGGTCATGTTAGCGAGATGCCTGTTTTCCGCAGAATATTTTTGCTGATCTTTAAATCTGAATACCAGCTTGCCCATTGTTAAACCTTGTGGAACAGGATGCCCGATAAAGACGTCGTGTTCAATTGCGTTTTTTAGAACTATTGTTTGATTTTTTTTATGCGCAATACCGGAGCCAATAATAAGATCAATCGCTTCAGACTGTTCTGCTAGTGTGATATTGTCAGTTGTATTGCCTTTTTTCTGATAGTCAAGGCTAGAAAGGCACACGACAAAATCACAATTCATCTTATTTTTGAGGTGCTGTGCGGTATCATTTGCTTTTTTGACTGGATCATGAAAACCGATACCGTTAATTTCAGGACCTACTCCGGTAATCCCTATTTTGAATTTACCGAAATTAATAATTTGCCATGGCTTTATTGCGGCAGTAAGTTTAAGATCGTTAAAAACATAGTTGCAGTTCACCAGACAGAAGTTCATGGTGTCTGATAATTTGGCGAGATAGTTTTCGCCATAACTAAGATCTTGTGGTGATGGCATGCTGGTGTGGTAGCCAGTTTTATTCATGGCTTCAATGACTGCATAATGATGGTTCAGGTCCTGGTCAGGTCCTAAAAAATTTCCTGCATCTAAAATCAGGCCTCCGGTGTCCTGATTGTTAAGTAGCTTGTTTAAGTTATTTATACCCCCGGATTCTTTTGAATCTTCACGTATCTGACCATTCAGCTGACTGCTGTAATAAATGATCACGTTTTTACCAGAAGCATGCAAAGTAGCAGCGGTCTTACTGAGATTAGCAAAGGAGCTGATTGGCTTGGTGAGTAGGGTAGCGGTTGCTACAAGGGTTGTGTTTTTGAGAAACGACCTTCGGTTTGACATAGCGTTAATTTTAAGAGCACTATAAACATAGATAAATTATATTGTCATTTCCAAGTCACGGAAAAAAAATAAAAAATATTGCATTTGTAAAAAAATAAACTAATTTTATCATACAAATAATAATACTTAAGCAACTTAATAATCAAGCAGGCTACTTTACATAAAAAAACGCTCACAATTATTCTTTAATCCGCTCTCAAAATGGATGAATATCTCGGTTCAATAGGCATATTTCCTTTCGGATTTGCGCCTAAATACTTTGCACAATGTAATGGGCAGCTCTTGCCTATAAATCAATACCAGGCTTTATTTTCTTTGCTTGGTACCACCTATGGAGGAAATGGGGTACAAAACTTTGCTTTACCAGATTTTAGAGGAAAAGTCCCTATGCACTTAGGTAATGGCTTTGTTCAGGGACAAGTAGCAGGTGAAGAAGTTCATACACTTAACCTGACCGAAATTCCTCAGCACAACCATACTTTGGGGTCTGGAAATGTCCGGGCAAAGGCAGGACTTGGAAATGCTACCGTACTCACTCCTGAAAATAATTATTATGCTGCAAACCCAGCTTTAGCTGGCCGCTTCAGTAATCAGACTGACACAGGGATGTATAATAATGCACCTTTCAATACTCAAACTATCGGTGCGGGGCAGGGACATGAAAATAGGATGCCATTTTTGGTGCTGAATTTCTGTATCTGTATTGCAGGTGTTTTTCCTTCAAGAAATTAAACAAGAAATTTAAATCTAATTATTATGGCTGCTAGCACAGAACCCTTCGTTGGGGAGATTGGTTTAGTTTGTTTTAGTTTTCCACCCAGAGGTTGGACAACCTGTGATGGACAATTAATGTCGATATCTCAAAATACTGCTCTCTTCTCTTTATTGGGCACTACCTATGGAGGGGATGGAAGGTCAACTTTCGCGCTCCCTAATCTTAAAGGATCAACTCCGATCGGGGTTGGTCAGGGTCCTGGACTAACTTATCGCAGTTTAGGAGAGGTTAGCGGATCAACCTCAGAAACAATACTGATAACTGAAATGCCCGCACATACGCACGCATTGGGCGCAGGTCTTAAAACTGGTGCGGCACCTAACACTGCAAATGCAGTGGCCAGTTTGCCTGCAACTTCTCCGGCTGTTGATCTGCTTTATTCGCCGTCACCGAGCCCTACAGATTATATGGCTCCTCTGGCAGTGAACCTGGATACCCAAACGAGTATACTGGGAGGTAATCAACCACATAATAATATGCAGCCTTACCTGGTTGTAGTTTTTGTTATTGCATTACAGGGAATTTTTCCTCAAAGATCTTAAATTATAAAATTATGTCAGCAGCGCAACCTTATATAGGTGAAATAACAATTTTTGGTGGCAATTTTGCTCCTGTGGGGTGGGCATTTTGTGATGGTAGCTTAATCTCCATTGCAGAAAATGATACCTTATTCAATTTAATCGGTACTACCTTTGGTGGCGACGGACAGAACACTTTTGCTTTACCTGATTTAAGAGGACGTGTACCAATTCACATGGGTACTTCACAATCGGGTACTAATTATGTACTCGGACAAATGGCAGGAGTAGAAAATGTCACTCTAACGCCAAACGAACTGCCTCCACATGCCCATACAGTAACCGGAGAACTGAATATGAAAGTCAGGGCAAATGATCCTGATACGCAGACATCTCCTGTAAACAATGGAATCGCTATCGCTGCAGGAAAACGCTATTTTAGCCGTACACCAACAGCATCAGGAATGATGCCACTGGAGACTAGTATTGTACTGTCTAGTGCTGGTAATGGTCTGTCTCATAATAATATGCAGCCTTATGTAACGCTCAATTTTATTATTTCATTGTTCGGTATTTATCCATCACAAAGTTAAAGTATATGAAAATAGGTATACTGCTTCCAAATTCTACTACTTATCCGCTGATCGCTCATAATTTTATGACCGGATTAAAGGGAAGTCTGGCTGAATTGGCGACCGCTTTGTCACCTGAGCTGATGACTGCAAGTATTGGTTTTGGAACGGATGGAGCACTGATGCTGAAGGAAGCAGAAATTATGCTCCTGGATAATCAGGCAGATCTGTTAATTGTTTTTGCAGACCATCCGGTTGTTGAAT
This sequence comes from Pedobacter sp. UYP1, assembly GCF_040547305.1. Taxonomy (NCBI): domain Bacteria; kingdom Pseudomonadati; phylum Bacteroidota; class Sphingobacteriia; order Sphingobacteriales; family Sphingobacteriaceae; genus Pedobacter; species Pedobacter sp. UYP1. Next base: position 18,289 of record NZ_JBEPPL010000004.1, read on the forward strand.
GCTTATTTCCTTTAATTAATGCGGTGAAAAAACCGCTGATTGTGGTGAATAGTGGTGCCAAATATCCCCCAGTTAAAAAACAACCGTTTGTAATTTACCACACGCTCAATTATGCGCTGCATTGCAGGCTGATTGGTAAACATGCGGCTAAAGTAAGCAGTAAAGCTGTTGTGGCAACTTCATATTATGATGGTGGCTATAGTCTTTGCCATGCCATCAGTAAAGGCTATGCGGATCAGGGAAGTTCGGTTGCTTTTAATTTCGTCAGTAAATTCAATGCCGCAGAATTTGATATGGAACCGCTGACCAGTTTTCTGTCTTCAAATCATGATGTCCGTCATATTTTGGCTGTATATAGCGATTTGAGCCAGGTCTTTTATGAAAAGCTTGCGATTGATTTTCCGGCAATTCCTTTAAATATTTTCGTTAATCCGGCAATGCTTGAAGAATCGCATCTGCCTGAGTACGGGATAACCAATAAAGAAATGTCTGTAAGCTCTTATTTGCCATGGATGGCTCAATTAACGGCGGGTGGAAATATTGATTATTGCAATGTTTTTAAAAGTAAATCCGGCCGTATACCTGATGCCATTGGTGCATTAGGATGGGATACTGGCAGATTAATAATCAAATATATCGAGGCTTCTTTAGAGAATCCCCTTTTCAATACAAAACAGCTGTTGAATGAATTGCTGGATGCTAAAGTAGAGGGTGCTAAAGGGACGATCTGCATAGATAGCAATACACATCAGGTGTTCTCACCAGCGTACCAGGTAAAACTGGGTGCTGGAAATCAACTGATCTTACAAGATACAGTGCCCTTAGTTGAGGTACTTCGCGAATGGACTGAAATATATGATGATCCACCTCAGGGATTAGTGTCAGGATGGATTAATACTTATATGTGCTCTTAAATAACTAAGTACAATCTAAATATATAATTAACGCTCTTAATCCATCATACCATGGAAATCTTTATTCAAAGGATAATCAAAGGCATACTCTTGTCCTTTGTTATCCTAACCAGCATTAGTTATAATGCTGCTGCACAGACGTGTACATTCGGTAAAGGAGACGTAATCATCACTGGTTACGATCTTCAGGACGGAGGTACGCCAGCTGGTCAGGACGACCGGTTCTCTTTCTTATTATTACGCCAGATACCGGCGGGAACAGACATCTATTTTACTGATTTTGGCTGGACTTCCGCCAATGCATTTCAGCCTGAAGCTCAGGCAACAACAGATGGTGTAATCAAATGGACTTCGGATAAAAGTTATCCTGCAGGCACAGAAATCTACGTCTTTTGTAAGTACCAGTTAAAGGCTTTTGACAATACAAATGTCCAGGCAGGAACAGTCACGGGGATTGTTGAATCAGTGGCAACCAGAGCAAATCCTGTGGGTGGAGATCACCAATATATGAGCCTGGGTTTATTCTCTGGTGATCAGATTTTCGCTTTTACAGGTAGTGTGGCTGCACCGACGTTACTTGCGGGGCTTAGCATGAACCATGACAATGGAGGTGGAGTGAGTGGCTGGGATGCTGCTTTAACTCCGGCAACTTTTGCTGCTGACCGTTCTGTGCTACCTGCGGCACTGGCAAGTGGTGCACAAAATATGTCAATCGTTTTGCATGATGATCCGGGAGATCCTGCTTTTAATACGGGATTTACTGCACGGTTCCAAAAAACTGGTGGTGCAGGTACTTTAACAGGTACACCTGCTGTAATTTTAGCACAACTTAATAATCCTGTCAATTGGGAGAAAAAAAGTGATGGTAGTTCTTATTCACCTTTCCTTGCTGGCGAAACGTTTACCGTATCAGGTGCTTCTATTACTACCCAGCCGTCTGACAGATTAAGTCAGTGCGCAGGTAGCGGCACAACTTTTACGGCTGCTGCTGCCAATTTTTGTAGTTTAAAATGGCAACTAAGTACAGATGGGGGAACAAATTATACAGATATTACTGATGCTGGTGTTTATTCAGGCTCCGCTACAGCAACACTTACCATTTCAAATGTTAACGGCTTAAATAATAACAAGTATAGGCTGAATGCTAATGGTTCTTCAGGCATAGTGAGTTCGACTGGTGCCCTTTTAACTTTATCCAGCCAGGTGATTAATTTATCGCCGGTTCTGGCTTCAGGAACTTATAAGACAGCCTATAGTCAACCTGTAACGGTTGCTTCGGGAGGGGGGGCGCCTTTCGCTTATACATTGGCTGTTCCGGGGAGTTTGCCTACTGGTTTAACACTTTCTTCTGCTGGGGTTATTTCAGGTACACCAACTATAGTGGGTACTTTTAATTTTACTGTGAATGTGACCGGCGCTTGTGTAAGTTCAGGTTCACAAGTCTTTTCATTGGTCATTGCACCGAAAGCCGTAACTGCAACTTTCGCTGCGGTAACTAAAGCTTATAACGGAGATGCAGTTGCAAATGTAGTTTTTGATCCGCTTACTGTGGCAAGCGGAGTGGTTGCACCAGATGTAGTCAGTGTAACCTACACTTCAGCTGCTTATAATACTGCGGGTGTAGGAATTAATAAGCCGGTAACTTTAACCGGTCTGGCTTTAACGGGCGCTAACAGTGCATCTTATACGTTAAACCCGGTAGTAGTTACTGGTACGATTACAACTGCTACTATTGTTCCATCTTTGGTATTACCTATTACCAAGGTATATGATGGTAATACTACAGCTGCTTTAACAGGAGCTAATTATAGTTTTACAGGTAAGGTAGGGGCAGAGGATGTAGCTTTAAATAATCCGGCTACCGGAACTTACGCGTTAAAGAATATTGGTAACAGTTTAGTTAGTGTGACTGGTTTAACACTCACCGGAGCAAATGCAGCTAACTACACGCTTTCCACTACAAGTGTAAGTGCAACAGGTACCATCACTGCGGCTACTATTGTTCCATCCTTAGTGTTACCTATTACGAAGGTTTATGATGGAAATACAACAGCCGCACTAACAGGTGCAAACTATACTTTTACAGGTAAGGTAGGCATAGAGAACGTAGCTTTAAATAATCCTGCTACCGGAACTTACGCCGTTAAGGATATTGGTAACCAATTAGTAAGTGTGACAGGTTTAACCCTGACTGGTACGGATGCTGGTAACTATATACTTTCAACAACAAATGTCAGTGCAACAGGTACCATTACTGCGGCGACTATTGTCCCTTCGCTGGTTTTACCAATTACCAAGGTATATGATGGAAATACTACAGCTGCTTTAACAGGAGCTAATTATAGTTTTACTGGTAAGGTAGGGATAGAAGATGTTGCTTTAAGCAATCCTGCTACAGGAACTTATGCACTTAAAGATATTGGTAACCAATTAGTGAGTGTTAGTGGCTTAACCCTGACTGGTACAGCTGCGGGTAACTATATACTTTCAACAACAAATGTCAGTGCAACCGGAACCATTACTGCGGCGACTATTGTGCCGGTACTGGCAGGGACAATTACCAAGGTTTATGATGGTAATACAACTGCAGCGTTGGCTGCTGGGAATTATAGCTTCACCGGAAAGGTAGGGATAGAAGATGTTGCGCTTAATAACCCTGCTGCTGGAACTTACGATCTGAAAGTTGCAGGCAACAGAACAGTAAGCGTTAGTGGAATTACACTGACAGGTGCTGATGCCGCGAACTATACCCTTTCTACTCCGAGTTTAACTGCTCCGGGTACGATTACCGCAGCGACAATTACTCCTGTATTAGCGGGTACGATTACCAAAGTTTATGATGGTAATACTACAGCTGCGTTAGCTGCCGGGAACTATAGCTTCACTGGAAATATTGGTGCAGACGATGTGGCGCTGAATAATCCTGCAGCTGGAACTTATGACCTGAAAGATGCAGGCAGCAGAACGGTAAGTGTAAGCGGAATTACCTTAACGGGAGCGGATGCCTTGAATTATACGCTTTCCACAACGAGTTTAACTGCTCCGGGTATAATCACCTCAGCGACAATTAATCCTGTATTAGCAGGTACGATTACCAAGGTTTATGATGGTAATACTGCAGCTGTATTAGTAGCTGCGAATTACAGCTTTACTGGAAATATTGGTGCAGATGATGTGGCACTGAATAATCCTGCAGCTGGAACTTATGATCTGAAAGAAGCGGGTAACAGAACGGTAAGCGTTAGCGGACTTGTGTTAACGGGCGCTGATGCTTTGAATTATACGCTTTCTACTACGAGTTTAACCGCTCCGGGTACAATCACCTCAGCGACAATTACTCCTGTATTGGCGGGAACGATTACCAAGGTTTATGATGGTAATACTGTAGCTGTATTAGCTGCTGGGAATTACAGTTTTACTGGAAATATTGGTGCAGACGATGTGGCACTAAATAATCCTGCAAGTGGAACTTATGACCTGAAAGAAGCGGGTAACAGGACGGTAAGTGTAAGCGGAATTACCTTAACGGGCGCTGATGCTTTGAATTATTCGCTTTCTACTACAAGTTTAACGGCTGCTGGAACCATTACTGCTGCGACGATTATACCAGTACTGGCAGGAACAATTACTAAAGTTTATGATGGTAATACTGCAGCTGTATTAGCTGCCGGGAATTACAGCTTTACTGGAAATATTGGTGCAGATGATGTGGCGATCACAAACCCTGCAGCTGGAACTTATGATCTGAAAGAAGCGGGTAACAGAACGGTAAGTGTTAATGGAATTACCTTAACAGGTGCCGATGCTGCGAACTACACACTTTCTACTACAAGTTTAACTGCTCCGGGTACGATCACTGCAGCTACAATTATTCCGGTACTGGCAGGAACGATCACTAAAGTTTATGATGGCAATACGACAGCTGCATTAGCTGCCGGCAATTACAGCTTTACTGGAAATATCGGTGCAGACGATGTGGCGATCACAAACCCTGCAGCTGGAACTTATGACCTGAAAGAAGCAGGTAACAGAACGGTAAGTGTTAGTGGCATTGCCTTAACAGGTGCTGACGCAGCGAACTATACACTTTCTACTACAAGTTTAACAGCTCCGGGTACGATTACCGTAGCGACAATTACTCCTGTATTAGCGGGTATAATTACCAAAGTTTATGATGGTAATACTGCAGCTGCTTTAGCTGCCGGGAATTATAGCTTTACTGGAAATATTGGTGCAGACGATGTGGCACTGAATAATCCTGCAGGTGGAACTTATGATTTGAAAGAAGCAGGTAACAGGACGGTAAGCGTAAGCGGAATTACCTTAACAGGTGCTGATGCTTTGAATTATGCGCTTTCTACTACAAGTTTAACTGCTCCGGGTACAATCACGGCAGCCACGATTATCCCGGTACTGGCAGGAACGATTACCAAGGTTTATGATGGCAATACTGCGGCTGTATTAGTTGCTGGGAATTACAGTTTTACTGGGAATATTGGTGCAGACGATGTGGCACTGAATAATCCTGCAAGTGGAACTTATGACCTGAAAGAAGCAGGTAACAGGACGGTAAGCGTAAGCGGAATTACGTTTACTGGTGCCGATGCTGCGAACTACACCCTTTCTACTACAAGTTTAACGGCTCCGGGTACAATCACCTCAGCAACAATTACGCCTGTATTAGCAGGTACGATTACCAAGGTTTATGACGGCAATACTGCAGCTGTATTGACTGCTGGTAATTACAGCTTTAGTGGAAATATTGGTGGAGATGATGTGGCACTGAATAATCCTGCAAGTGGAACTTATGACTTGAAAGAGGTAGGCAACAGAACGGTAAGCGTAAACGGAATTACCTTAACGGGTGCTGATGCAGCGAACTATACTATTTCCACAACGAGTTTAACTGCTCCGGGTACAATCACCTCAGCGACAATTACTCCTGTACTGGCAGGAACAATTACGAAGGTTTATGATGGGAATACTGCAGCTGTATTAGCTGCTGGAAACTATAGCTTCACTGGAAATATCGGTGGGGATGATGTGGCGATAACCAATCCTGCAAGTGGAACTTATGATTTGAAAGAGGTGGGCAACAGAACGGTAAGCGTAAGCGGAATTACCTTAACGGGTGCTGATGCTGCTAACTATACCATTTCCACAACGAGTTTAACTGCTCCGGGTACAATCACCTCAGCGACAATTACTCCTGTACTGGCAGGAACGATTACCAAGGTTTATGATGGTAGTACTGCAGCTGTATTAGCTGCTGGAAACTATAGCTTCACTGGAAATATTGGTGCAGATGATGTAACCTTAAATAATCCTGCAAGTGGAACTTATGATTTAAAAGAAGTGGGCAACAGAACGGTAAGTGTGAGCGGAATTACCTTAACGGGTGTTGATGCAGCGAACTATACGCTTTCTACTACAAGTTTAACTGCTCCGGGTACAATCAATCAGGCTACGATTATTCCAGTATTGGCAGGAACGATTACCAAGGTTTATGATGGTAATACTGCAGCTGCATTGACTGGTTCTAATTATAGCTTCACCGGGAATATTGGTGCAGACGATGTGGCACTGAATAATCCTGCAGGTGGAACTTATGACCTGAAAGAAGCAGGTAACAGAACGGTAAGCGTTAGCGGAATTACGTTAACGGGTGCTGATGCTTTGAATTACACGCTTTCTACTACGAGTTTAACTGCTCCTGGTACAATCACGGCAGCTACGATTATCCCGGTACTGGCAGGAACGATCACCAAAGTTTATGATGGCAATACAACTGCTGCATTAACGGGTGCTAACTATAGCTTCACCGGAAATATTGGTGCTGATCAGGTAGCGATCAACAATCCTGCTGCCGGAAGTTATGAGCTGAAAGATGCGGGCAACAGAACAGTAAGTGTTAATGGAATTACGTTAACAGGAGCTGATGCTGCGAACTATACACTTTCAACAATCAATCTGACTGCTCCGGGTACAATTACATCTGCAGCAATCACACCTGTACTTGCTGGTACAATTACCAAAGTTTATGATGGCAATGCAACCGCAACTTTAACGGGTACTAACTATAGTTTTACAGGTCAGGTGACTGGCGAAAATGTAGCTTTGAATAACCCTGTTGCTGGAACTTATAACAGCTCATTGGTTGCAACAGGTAAAACGGTAACAGTTAATGGAATTACGCTGACTGGAACTGATGCAGGTAATTATGTACTGACTACAAATAGTCTGACTAGTACAAATGGCGTAATTACTGCACAGCCGCTAACGATTACAGCCGATAACAAGCAAATGATACAAGGTACTGTTGTGCCTGTGTTAACATTAACCTATAGCGGATTTGTAAATGGAGAAAACAGCAGTGTATTAACGGCTCCTGCCAGCTTAAGTACGCTGGCAACCAACAGTTCAGTAGCCGGTAATTATCCGATTACTGTAAATGGAGCAACAGCAGCCAATTATGCGATCACTTTTGTAAATGGAATATTGACTGTAAGTCCGGGCGTACCTACAAGTATTACCCTTGCTCCAGTGCCATTATATGAAAACAAACCTGCAGGAACTTTAGCCGGTACGTTAAGCAGTACATCGCTTGATCCGAATGCAATTTTCACTTATGCATTGGTGAGTGGTAGTGGGGATACAGATAATGCCTTGTTTACTATCGCTGGTGACCAGGTAAAAACAAATGCGATTCTGAGCTTCCAGCAAAAACCAGCTTACAGCATTTTAGTGAGAAGTACAACGCAGTATGGTTTAACACTGGATAAACAGTTTACTATCAATTTGATTGATGTAAATGAAGTACCAACGTTGAATCCTATCGCTGATGTAACGCAGTGCAATACGACCAGCAGACAATCTATTGCTTTAACAGGGATTACTCCGGGACCTGAAACCAATCAAACCACCACCCTTACTGTGCGTTCTGATAAACCGGCTATGTTTAGTGACTTGAGTGTGAGCCTGGGGAATGGTGGAAATGGAACCTTGACTTACCGTTTAGCTAATCAGACTGTTTCTGGAACTGTAAATATTACAGTGACCGTGAAAGATAACGGCGGCACAGCAAATGGTGGAGTGGATACTTACAGCAGGACTTTTGCACTGACTATTAATCCATTGCCTGTGTTGAGTATTGTTTCTTCAGCAGGTTTGGAAATATCGAAAGGCATAACAACCAGTTTGACTGCAAGCGGTGGTACCAGCTATGTATGGGCTGACGCTGCGGGTATTATCAGCGGACAAAACACGGCGGTACTGACTATCAGACCATCACGTACTGCTTCTTATACAGTTACAGCGTTGAATGCGACAGGTTGCAGCAGCACACAGCTGATTACGATTACCGTGCTGGATGATTACAGAACTATTGATGCAACGAATATTTTAACACCTAATGGAGATGGGGTCAATGATAAATTCATCATCAGGAATATTGATATGTACCCTGATAATGTGGTGAAAATATTTGACCGTGCTGGAAGATTGCTTTATACTAAACAAGGATATGATAACAGCTGGGACGGAACGATCAGTGGTAATCCTTTAAGTGAAGGTACTTACTTCTATGTATTAGATTTTGGTGACGGCAGAAGCAAATTTAAAGGCTTCATTACGCTGGTAAGAAACAATTAATAATTAAAGTTATGAAAAGGAATCTAGCAATATGGGGATTAATCACGGGGCTGTTTTTATTTACTGCTAAACAGTCTTACGCGCAATTGAATCCACTGGCAGCAATGTATTATCAGAATCAATATCTGGGTAATCCTGCGATGGTTGGAATTGATAGCGGGCTGGCTTTTAATCTGGCTTACCGTGCACAATGGAATGGTGTACCTGGATCACCTGTTACCCAATCGGTAACAGGTAATTATGGGGTTACCGACAGAATGGGATTGGGGATTAATGTGAGTAATGATAAAATAGGTTTGCAGCGCTGGACAAGAGCAGTGGCTTCTTATGCTTATCATTTGCCACTCAATGGAAAAGGTGATCAATTACATTTTGGTTTATCTTTTGGTTTCTCGAATGAGAGATTGAATGAAAATCTGGTGAATGGTGATCCGACTGATGTAGGGATTAGTCAGTATAATCAGCGCTCAACTTATGTTGATGGTGATTTTGGTATTGCTTATACCGCTAGCAGACTTACTTTACAAGCTGCGTTACCTAATCTTAAAAGTGTATTTCATAAAAATGACCTGAATAACTTAGTAGATCAGGCTACTTTCTATACTGCAGCAAGTTACCGGTTGGCAATCAGTGAGGGGCAAGAAGGGGTAGATGTTGAACCTAAAGTAGCCTTAAGGGGAGTAAAGGGATACGATGATATATTTGACGCAGGTGCAAATCTTATTTTTGCCAATAAAAGAGTCAATGTATATGGCCTGTATCACTCGACAAAAAGTTTTACTTTCGGCCTGGGCATGCAGTACCGGGGATTAAACCTGAGTGGTTCTTATACCTCTGGTACTTCAGCATTGCGGGGTTACGTTGATGGTAATTTTGAGCTGAGCTTAAGGATTCGCGTGTTTTAATAGTTTATGATAACATAAATAAGAAATCAGTAAGATCGCAAATGCGATAAGCGGAGTGAATGACATTGCAATAACTCCGTCAATACAGAGGTGGGCTATGAGTGCTGACAGGTAGACAATACCTAAGGCCACATAGCCCCACTCTTTTAAACGCGGTGGTAATTTGGGCAAGAGCAAAATCAACCCTCCGATAAAAGTACCGATGCCGGCCTCCAGATGAAACCAGTATGGGAGTCCTAAATGCTGCGTGCCTTCAAGTGCCATCGGCGTATTCAAGAAGAAAATTCCAGGTAAAATAAACAGTGCCAGCAGTACTGTTGAGATCCAGTAAATGAGTTTAATGCTTTTGATATTCATAACAGATTTGGTTTTTTATAAAATTACACCCAAATTTTCTGAATAAAGCAGGCGTTAAAGACAAATTAAGGGGGGATTTGCGACAATAATAAAAAGGTCGGTTTTGAAACAAAATATATTATTTTTTCGTTTTAGTCTACAGTATTCAAACAGAATTTTTAAATATATTTGAACCTTTCAGACATTATATAGTCTACCCTTTGATGAAAATGCAAAAAGCACTCAATATCTTAATTAAAATTACCCTGATGGTAGTCATTGTTTTTGGCTTAAACGGAAGAGTGATTGCAAGATATGCGGATGGTTTTTTTCACAAAGGTGCTTCTACTGAGATCGGGAATTTAAAAACTCCTATGTGCAGGGCTAAAGTTATGCATTGCAGATTGCTTTGTTTTGAAGAGGATTTTCAACATATTATCTTACCGTCTGCAAATTTTAAGATTGATTTGGTACCACCTGTTCTTGTCGTTGTACAAGCTTACCAGGTATTATATACTACAAAAAGTCTAAGTGGCCATGAATTCCGGCTGCTCCCGCTGCGTGCCCCTCCTTACTGCTAGTATAGGTTAACAGACGGATTCTATTCTTTCTGTTTTTTTTAATTCCAGTTAACTCGTTAAGGGTTAATATGGTTATCTTGTATATGGTCAATTTTATTGACTATGATTCTTTCTGAAGACGACATGAACACTTTCAAAACTCCTTTAGCCATTCTGGCTTCCCTGGTTATCTTTTCCTCTTGTGGAAATAATAAAGGTAAAGATAAGACAGGCGATCAGGTTAAACCCTACCCCGTAATTACGCTCGCTCCCAAAACAGCTGATATCTATTCTGATTATCCTGCAACTATACAGGGAATACAGAATATTGAAATACGTCCAAAAATAGATGGATATGTAGCAGACATTTTTGTTGATGAAGGTGCATCAGTAAAAAAAGGGCAGCTTCTTTTTAGAATTAATGCGCCGCAATATGAACAGGATGTGAAAACAACTGAAGCCAATATCAAAATAGCGCAGGCAGATGTCAATGCAGCAAGGATGAATGTGGACAAGGTAAAGCCATTGGTAGATGAAGATATTGTGAGCCCTTATCAGCTGGAGTCGGCAAAATATACACTCGAATCGAAACAGGGTGCGCTTGCACAGGCCAATGCTGCATTGAATAATGCAAAAACAAATCTGAGCTACACGCAGATTTTTAGTCCTGTTGATGGCGTAATTGGTATCCTTCCTTATAAAATCGGAAGTCTGGTGAGCAGTACTACTGCTAATCCGCTGACTACGGTGTCAAATATTGAAAGTATTTATGCGTATTTCTCGATCAATGAAAGACAGGGCCTTGACTTTTTTCTTGCCGCCAAAGGGGTGACCATGCAGCAAAAACTAACGACGCTGCCTCCGGTTAATTTGGTGCTGGCGAATGGAAATGTGCTGCCGGCTGCGGGAAAAGTGGAAACTGCAAGTGGTTTAATCAATGCACAAACAGGCTCTATTAATATGAGAGCGACTTTTCCTAACCATGATGGACTGGTGCGTAGTGGTAGCAGTGCCGTGGTCAGGATTCCAAGAACAATTAATTCTGCTTTACTGGTGCCACAGAAAGCTACTTACCAGATCCAGGGAAAATTATTTGTTTATGTAGTGGATAAATCAAACAAGGTAAATTCTGTAGAAATTACAACTACAGCCAGTACAGATGATTCTTATGTGATACAGAAAGGGCTGAAAGTGGGTGACAGGGTAGTGGCAGATGGTATTTCAAACCTGAGAGAAGGATTGGAAATTAAACCAACAAATTAATTTAAGAAATATCAGCATATGTTAAAGCTATTTATTGAACGTCCGGTGTTATCAACCGTGGTCTCTATTATTATAGTTACCCTGGGTATACTGGGCTTGGTTTCCCTCCCGATTTCCCAGTATCCTGATATTGCACCTCCAACTGTCCAGGTTTCAGCCAACTACAGCGGTGCAAGTGCCGATGTGGTACTGAAGAGTGTAATTGTGCCGCTTGAACAGCAAATTAATGGGGTTGAAGATATGGATTATATTACCTCGACTGCGGGTAACGATGGGTCAGGAAATATAACTGTAAGTTTTAAAATTGGTAGTGATCCGAATATGGCTGCCGTGAACGTGCAGAATGCTGTTTCCCGTGCTACCCCTTTATTACCTCAGGAAGTAACCAAGGCAGGTGTTACGGTTCAGAAAAAACAAACCAGTACCTTATTGATCTTTTCGGTTTATAGTGATAACCCGGCTTATGATCAGACCTTTCTACAGAATTATGTAGATATTAATATTGTACCAGAGGTGAAAAGGATTCAGGGGGTGGGAGATGCTTCTGCCTCTGGTCAGATGGATTATTCTATGCGGATCTGGCTTAATCCTCAGGCCATGGCTTCTTATGGCTTGGTACCTGCAGATGTTACTGCGGCTCTTTCTGATCAGAATATACAGGCTGCTCCGGGGCAGTTTGGTGAGCGTGGAGGACAAGCCTTTCAATACGTTATTAAATATCCGGGTACACTGGTAGATACTGCGCAGTTTGGAAATATCGTGATCCGTTCCAATGACCGGAGCCGTTTGTTAAGGCTAAAGGATATTGCAAGGATTCAGCTTGGTGCGTTGAGTTATTTTAACAGCACAAGAACTAATGGTCACCCTGCTGTATCTATTAACGTTGCGCAGGTAGCTGGTTCAAATGCCCGTGAAGTAATTCAGCAAACGCTTAAAGTAATGGACAAGGCTTCTAAAACCTTTCCCAAGGGGATACATTACGTCGTCCTGCAGAGTGTAGATGACTTCCTGACGGCCTCCATCGACAAGGTGCTGCATACCTTATTTGAAGCATTTATATTGGTGTTTGTGGTTGTGTTTGTCTTTTTACAAGATTTCCGTTCTACTCTTATTCCGGCTATTTCTGTACCCGTGGCCATTATAGGGACATTTTTCTTTCTGAAGCTATTTGGGTTTACGATTAATTTATTGACACTCTTCGCGCTGATCCTGGCGATTGGTATTGTGGTGGATGATGCAATTGTCGTCGTCGAGGCGGTTCATGCGAAGCTGGACAGCGGGTATACTTCGGCAAAGGAAGCAAGTATTGATGCTTTGGGCGAAATTTCAAGTGCAATCGTTTCTATTACTTTAGTGATGTCTGCTGTATTTATTCCCGTCAGTTTTATTAGTGGGTCATCGGGGGTTTTTTATAAGCAATTTGGGCTTACGCTGGCTATTGCGATCATCTTGTCAGCGATTAATGCGTTAACGCTTAGTCCTGCGCTTTGTGCATTATTTTTAAAGAGTCATCACGAAAAGGGAAAGGCTAAGATGAGTTTTATGGAGAAATTCTATATGGCTTTTAATACTGGTTTTGAACGGATGAGTACTAAGTATGCCAATACAATTGGCTTTTTTAGCAATAAGAAATGGATTCCGCTTTCGATATTGGCTTTCTTTATGGTTGCCTTATTTTTCCTGGCTAAAAATACGGCAACAGGATTTGTACCGAATGAAGATTTGGGCGCAATCAATTGTAATATCAGTTTACCGCCAAGTGCTTCGCTGGAAAGAACAGATATGGTGACCCGTAAAATAGAGAAATTGGCGCATACCATTCCGGAAATCAATAATGTACTGGCCATTACAGGTCGTGGGCAGCTTTCTGGAACAGGTAGTAATTATGCGACCGTAGTGATGCGGCTTATTCCCTGGGATAAGCGGAAAAGAGATGTGCAGGCAATTATCAGTGAGTTGATTAAGAAGTCTTCCGATATTACAGAGGCCGAGGTTAAGTTTTTTGCTCCGGCAACGATACAGGGTTTTGGAACTACGAATGGTTTTGCTTTCCAGTTGCAAGACAGAACTGGTGGTGAAATCCCAGCATTTTATAAAGCAAGTAAAGACTTTTTATCGGCTTTGTCAGAGCGCCCTGAAATACAGTTTGCTACGACCTCTTTTAATCCGAATTTCCCTCAATATCTGATGAATATGAATGTTCCCAAGATCAAAGAGGCTGGGTTGAATGTAGTGGATGTTACTTCTGCGATGCAAGGATACTTTGGAGGGGTTTATGCGTCAAACTTTAACCAGTTCGGACAACAGTTCCGGGTGATGGTACAATCATCGCCTGAATATAGGATGACTCCTGAAAGTTTGAATGGAGTTTTTGTACGTACACCTGATGGACAAATGGTTCCGGTAACGGAGTTTTTTACCTTGACACAAACTTATGGGCCACAGGCGATCACCCGTTTCAATTTGTATAACTCTATCAGTATTAACGGAACACCTAATGCTTCTTATAGTTCGGGACAGGCAATCGCTGCGATACAGGAAGTTGCTGCAAAAACATTACCTGCTGGTTATAGTTACGAATATTCAGGGATTACAAGGGAAGAGCTTGCTGGAAACAGCCAGACAATTTTCATCTTCCTGCTTTGCTTAATCTTTGTTTATTTACTGCTGAGTGCGCAATATGAGAGTTATTTATTGCCCTTATCTATTTTGCTGACCATACCTGTAGGTACTGCGGGAGCTTTTATGTTTGCCCATTTATTTGGCATCAGCAATAATATCTATGTCCAGATTACCCTGGTCATGCTGATCGGATTACTGGCTAAAAATGCGATCCTGATTGTAGAGTTTGCTGTAGAGAGGAGGCGTTCGGGCATGGAGATCGTAGAGGCTGCGGTGAAAGGTGCACAAGCGAGGCTCAGACCTATATTAATGACCTCCTTTGCGTTTATATTAGGACTGGTCCCTTTGATGCTGGCAACTGGTGCCGGAGCAAATGGTAACCGTTCTATTGGTGTTGGAGCTGTTGGCGGGATGTTGATTGGAACAGTCTTCGGGTTGTTTATTACACCGACTTTATTTATTGTGTTTCAAACGCTTCAGGAGAAGTTGAAGAAGAAACCCGATCACAAATTATAATTTAATTACCGGAACTCGTAATTATGAACTCATACTTGAAAATTTATCTGCCTGTCATTGGGTTGATTATTGTATTATTCGCTTCCTGTAAAGTCACTAAGCCTTATCAAAAACCGGCTGTCGATATGGAAGGTTTATACAGAGAACATGTAGCCGCCGATACGGTCACTATTGCAAATCTGCATTGGAAAGAGATGTTTACGGATACTTTATTACAGAAGCTTATTGGTGAAGGTATCCAGCGGAATCTGAATTTACAGGCTGCTTATTCGCGTATTCGTCAATCTAAGGCTTATTTTGAACAAAGTAAAATGGCTTTTTTGCCTTCTTTAAATAGTGATGCAAGTGCAATCGCAACAACTTCTTCCAGTCAGAATGAAGTGAAAAGTGTTATTCCTTACCAGTATCAGGCGGAGCTTACTACAAGCTGGGAAGCTGATTTGTGGGGAAAGCTGAGCAGCGCAAAACGTGCTAATCTGGCTTCTTTATTGCAGGCTGAAGCGAATGCGAGGGCTGTTCAAACTGAACTGGTTGCAAGTATTGCGACCGGTTATTACCGGTTGCTGGCTTTGGATGATCAGCTCTTGATTACCCAGCAAAGTTTAAAAAACTGGCAGAGTACTGTCGATATCATGAAAAAACTGAAAACCGCAGATGTGGTAACTGGTGCGGCAGTGGTACAAAGTGAGTCTAGTAAATATGCTGTCGCAGTTACAATCCCTGATCTGATGCAATCGATCAGGGAGACTGAGAATGGGCTGAACTTATTGCTGGGCAATGTTCCGGGGCCTGTTGCAAGGAGTAAATTTGATCAGATTCATCCGATTACTTTGCTGCAGACAGGTGTTCCTGTACAGTTGTTAGCCAACAGGCCGGATGTACAGGCTGCGGAATATGGTTTTAAAAATGCCTTTGAACTGAGCAATGTTGCGCGGACTTATTTTTATCCTTCGTTAACAATTTCGGCGGGTGGTGGCTATACGAGTTATAGCAGTTTCTTTGGTCCGGGATCATGGATTGGTAGTTTGACTGGCGGTTTAATGCAACCTATATTCAATAAAGGAGCGAATAAAACGAGGTTAAAGGTTGCCCTGGAACAGCAGCAGCAAGCTGTGTTGAGTTTCCAGACTGCAATTTTGACTGCAGGGCAAGAGGTTTCGAATGCGATGTATTCTTACCAGAAGGCTTCAGAAAAGAAAATTACCAGGGCAAGTCAGTTGGAGAACCTGGAAAAATCAGTACAGTATACGCAGGCTTTGGTGAGGTATGGTTCTGCAAATTATACGGAAGTATTAACTGCTCAGCAAAGTTTTCTGGCTGCACAGTTGAGTCAGGTTAATGATCAATTACAACAATTACAGGCTACTGTTTCTTTGTACAGAGCGCTTGGAGGGGGATGGAAGTAACTTGTCAGGCCTTCCATCTTCTGTGAGACCATAACCAGCAGGAAGGATCTGTTTTGATAGTTTGCTGAAGTTGGTTGGCAAAACATTTAGTAATTTCCTGGTTACTGGTTTCTTTTGGAGATTCAGTAATCAGGGAAAAACTTATTTCCCAGCAGTTATCGGGCTTTCTTTTCATCTCCAGGTAAACAACTGCTGAATTGGTGGCAATGGCGAGCTTTTCTGCGCCGTTAAACATATTGGTAGATTGATGCAGAAAATCAAATTTCTCCTGTTCACAACTGCCTGGAAATTGATCGGCAATGAAAATGGACAGTTGTGGTTTATCTTTTTGTTTTAAAAGATGCCTGAGTGCCTGGTTTGCTGGAACAAGCTGCATTCCAAAACGCCCTCTTACGTAATGAACCAGTCTGTTCATCAATGGATTAGAAAGTGGTTTGTAAATTGCATTTACTTTAAAGGGGAGTTGCGCGGGGAGTATGTTTAAGTATTCCCAATTGCCGTAGTGCCCCAGAACAGCAATAATGTTCCTGTTTTGCTGATGGTAGCTAATCAGTAATTCCGTATTGACCAGTTGTACTTTTTTATCCACTTCCTGGCTACTGGCAGAGAAAAGTTTAATGGTTTCAATGGCCATGCTTACCAGATGCCTGTAGAAATCTTTTGCAATTTGCTGGATCTCGTGGTAAGATTTAGTGGGTAATGCTCTGGATAGGTTTTGCAGGACTACACTATAGCGATACCTGAATATCCGGTAGGAAATAAAATAAAGAAATCTTCCAATGGTTAATTTTGCTATGGAATGAGGAAGCAGGCTAACCAGGTAAATCGGGAAGAAGACAAAGGGGTACAGCTGATTGAAAAGTTTATTCTTCACAAGATTCGTGGACAAGTTTTAATAAATAAATAACGATGATGATAGCCAGAACCAGGGCAATCGATAGGAAGCCGCTGAACATAATACATGGGTGAATATGACTTGTCATAAGATTACTAAATTAGGGTGTGAGTTTTGGTTGCAAGAGAACAATTGACCAGCAGGGAACAGGTATTGACGAATAGCTTGTTTGGATGGACAGTCATTTTCTTGTGGTTTATCTTGTGACAACCTGATTTGATTTTACCCTGACTCCGGATTGAAATAAATAATACTATTTTTATAAACTGATGCACGGGGCAGCAAAAATTAATTAACAATAGCTATGGATATCATCGCAGAGGCAACAGCAGAGATTAACCTTTTTATACAAAATATTGGAGAATGGTTTCGCAGTGATGTGGAAGGAAACAAAGCAGCAGAGGATGCGATACTAGATATGTTTCACCCGGATTTTATCATGATTACGCCGGGTGGTGCAGCCGTGAATTTTAAAGAATTATCTGCATGGTTACCTACAGTTTATGGGTTGAAACCCGATATTTCTGTAGAGGTAGAAGACATTAAAGCACAGTATGTACAAGCTGATAGTGTATTGATGACTTACACAGAATTTCAATATAGGGAAGAGGGGGATAATAAAAGAATTGCGACTGCTTTCTTCGTCAGAGCGGAGGACGGAAAGCTGAAATGGCATCATTTGCAAGAAACATGGTCTCCGATAGCAGAGAGGTAGACTGTCGGGCTTTCAGCTCGTAGTTTTAAAATTCTTAAAATTGTCATAAGCCAGTTGTAGTGTCTTCCAGAATATTTTGTGCTGCGGGAAAATGGCTGTTTTTTTGTTCATATTTTCCTTTGTCATTCTAAAAGGAAAAATATGAACAGGAATTTGTACTTGTCCGCCATTACTGGCCTCCACTGAGATTACGTAAACTTCTTTGATCTTATCATCCGTCAAAGGGATGCATCCTACAGTAAGCTGGTTACCATGAATATAAATATCTGACCCAGGGTTTTGCTGACCGCTTCTTAACAGGTCAATTGCATTTGGGTAATTTATTCTTAAGGATAAGTAAAATCTGCTTTCGGGATTAAACCGGTCAATAAAATAGATGCCCTCTGGTGTTTGCAAGTCATCTTTTTTAGTCTTTGGTCCTAAAGTGCCTGAATGTGCACTGAAATCATATGTTCTGAACAGGCTGTATTTAGCCTGATTACTGTTCTTTAACCAGACTTCTAGTTTGCCTTCGCTTTTGTAGGCTTCCAGGTGTACTTCGAATTTATCTTTAAATCCTTTTTGATGCAGTTCTTCTTTTAAACCAGCCCATTTTTGTGCGTATGCAGTTTTTACTCTTTCAAAGGTGAGCTGCTTTTGTTTGAAGGTATTTTGAGCGGATAAAGATGGAGACATCGCAAAGAATAAAATAAAGGTAAAAAGGCTTCTCATCACAAGTTTTATAATTTCCCCGTTTCATCAACATATGTAAATGTTTTGCAGATAAATTAGGCGGTACTTTGTTGCAAATTAAGAAATATGAAACAATTATCAGGGCTTTTAATAGCAATGCTGTTTGCGGGTTCTGCATTTGCAGCAAAAATAGATACCGTATCAGTTTATAGCGAGGCTATGAAAAAAGAGATCCGCTGTGTTTTTATCACGCCTGACCAAACAAAGGAGAGTAAAAAGTTTCCGGTTGTTTATGTACTGCATGGTTACAGTGGGAATGCAATCAGAACTATCAAACAGGATATTCCGGATCTGGCTGCACAGGCAGAAATTTATCAAATGATTTTTGTACTTGCAGATGGTGGTTTTGACAGCTGGTATTTTGATAGTCCGGTTAATGCGCAATTGCGGTATGAAACTTTTGTGAGTAAGGAGCTGATGGGCTACACGGATAAAAATTATCCCTCATTAGCTGTCAGAGAAAAAAGAGCTATTTGTGGGTGGAGTATGGGTGGTCATGGAGCGCTTTTTATCGCTATACGCCATAAAGACTTGTTTGGAGCTGCTGGGAGTATTTGCGGGGCAGTAGATTTCAGACCTTTTGCAAGTGGTTATGGTATTGAAAAAAGCCTTGGTGAATATAATAAGCATCAGAAGGAATGGGAAGCGCATACGGTGAATTATACCGTGTCTTCTTTGAAGAACAATGAATTAAAGCTGATGATTGATTGCGGGATTGATGATCCTTTGCTGGAAGTCAACAGGTCTTTACATCAAAAACTGATCAAACTTAAAATTGCGCATGATTATGCAGAGCGTCCTGGGGCACATGATACTGCTTACTGGTCAAAAGCATCGGCTTTTCAATTGCTGTTTCTGCACAACTATTTTATCCAATCTTAAGCTAAATTATTATGAAAATTATTCAATCGTTATTAATGATGACAACACTAGGTTTATTAACTCAACAAGTGATAGCACAAGAAATTACAAATCCTAAAGGGCTTTATGATCCGCGTCCGCATGGGTATTCTCATGTAGCTACTGTGCCTGCTAATAGTATATTGGTATTTGTTGGCGGACAGGCAGGAACGGACAGTAAAGGAGAATTGAGCGCAGATTTCAGGACACAGGTGAAGTATACTTTTGAAAATCTGGCTATTGCGTTAAAAAGTAAGGGGCTGCAGCTGCAACATATTGCTAAATTGACGACACTGGTCGTCGATTATGATGCAGATAAACACAAAATACTGATTGAAGAAGGTAAAAGAGTCTGGCCTGATGAGCAGTTCCCGGTAAATACGCTAATTCCGGTTCCAAGACTGGCTTTAGATGGGATGTTAATTGAAATTGATGCTACTGCGGTGATGGCTGCGGCTAAGTAATTGAGGATTGGTTTAATTGGTAAGAATTAAATTCAATCTTTGAAAACTGACGTTGAATTAGGTGATGTTTTGACGTTAAATAAGCATTAATGGCTGCGTAACTGGTGTATATCCGGATGAAAAGTATCACCTTTGTATTTAGGTAAATACAAGGATGGATTCATTCGTTAAAGCATTAAACAGTTACGCGCCGTTATCTGCTGCCTGTATAACAGAGGTTGTCAAAATAGTACGGAGTAAGTCCATTCCAAAACATGGCTTTCTACTCAGAGAAGGCAGTGTTCCAAAAACAGTTGCGTTTGTTAAAAAAGGTCTTTTCTCTTATTATTACACTACAGAGGAAGGTAATATTGTCATTAAGAAGTTTTTCGCTGAGCATTCATTTGTTGCTTCTACGTCGGCCATGCTTCAAAAGAAACCCAGTTTGTTTAATATTTGTGCGCTTGAAGATGCAGAGGTGCTGGAATATGATTTCTCTTGTTTTCAGCAGTTGATCGCAAAGTTCCCTGACCTGGCTATGTTCTATATTAACTATATGGAAAGGCATTGGATCGTAGCTAAAGAGGTTTTGGAGATTACTGCAAAGTATCAAAATGCTAAGGAACGTTATTTAACCTTCCAGGTCATGTATCCTGGTCTGAACGAGCGGCTTAAACAGCATCATGTTGCTTCTTATCTCGGAATCACGCCAACGCAGTTGAGCCGTATCAGAAAAGAATTATAGTTTGCGATTTGGGAGGAAACAATTAATCCTATCTTAGTTCTGTTAAAAAACAAGATTAAGATGTCAAATATTAAACTGATTATAGAAGAAAGAGCAAGCAATATTGGCAATTTTATGGTAGGCAGGTTGCTACCTTTTCGGGAGAAAAGAATGGTAGGCCCGTTTTCTTTTATTGATCATATGGGCCCGGTGTGTTTAAGTGATCATGAAAATCTGGATGTACCTCCTCATCCGCATATTGGCCTTTCGACATTGACTTATCTTTTTGAAGGCAGTATTATGCACAAAGATAGTTTAGGCAATGAAGTGGAAATTAAGCCGGGTCAGGTAAACTGGATGACAGCAGGTAGTGGAATTGTGCATTCAGAACGTACACCGGCGTATTTGCGGCACTCAGATAAAATGTTGCATGGACTCCAGATTTGGGTAGCTCTGCCGAAAGATAAGGAAGAAATGGCTCCGGAGTTTTATCATATTGAAGAAAATGAAATGCCGGTATGGGAAACTGGTGAGGTTTCTTTTAAGCTGATTGCCGGAGAGGCCTTCGGCAAAAAATCTCCTGTACCTGTTTTTAGTCCGTTGTATTTTCTGGAATTGAAAACAACTACCCGCCAGACTGTTAAAATTGGTGAATACCTTTATGGTGAAAGTGCTTTATATATCCTTGAAGGAGCTATTGAAAGTGAAGGAAATGTTTATGGGCCAAAACAAATACTGATTGCTAAAGACAGTCAGCTTTGTGAATTTGAAATGCAGGAAAATACGACCGTATATATTTTTGGTGGGGAGCCATTTCCAGAAGAAAGATTTATTTACTGGAATTTTGTGGCTTCCAGCAAAGAAAGGATCGAACAGGCAAAAATGCATTGGCTTGAACAGTCATTTCCTCCGGTTCCGGGCGAAACAGAGTTTGTCCCTCTTCCAGAACAGGGAAAACAGATCAGGCCTTAGTATTGTCATTAGCTTAAATAGCTTCGGACATGAAATAAATTCAGTTATAGAAAACAAACGAGATGAATATTGAACAGACTAACGACGAGAAAAAGGGCCTTTTTAAAGCGATTGAAGATGGAAAACTGGCTGGAGAAATGACTTATGTATGGGCTGGGCCGGATAAGCTTATTATTGACTATACTGAAGTAAGTCCTGATTTTTCAGGAAAAGGAGTGGGCAAAAAACTGGTAATGGAGGCTGTGGAATATGCAAGGGCCAAACATGTGAAAATCCTGCCTTTATGTCCTTTTGCAAAGAGTGTTTTTGATAAGAATCCAGATTTACAGGACGTCCTGTTTTAAAAATAAAACGAAATGAATACTGAATTTTATACGCAATTATATAAACGTGATCTGATCAGAGTTACTGAGGAATTGAAAAAGTATCCTGATGATCAGTCTTTATGGGAAGTATTGCCAGGAACAACCAATTCTGGTGGTCATCTATTACAACATTTGATTGGTAATCTGAAAGCCTTTGTCGGCAATCCGTTCGGACATATCAATTATGAAAGAAACCGGGATGCGGAGTTTAATGACCGGTTGTTTACGCAGGATGAATTGATAGTAGCGTTTGATCAATTGCAGGAGGTTATTGCTGGTGCGATTTCATCGCTGACAGATCAGGCTTTGAATGACAGTTATCCCGCAGAAATAAAGTTGGTTAATGAGCAGCAGACTGTTGAATATGTTTTAATCCATCTTTTAGCTCATTTATCTTATCACACCGGGCAGATTAATTATCACAGACGTTATTTTACGACGCTGAAAGAATCGGTTTAACCGATGTGCTATAAAAAGAAGACCTGAATTTTATAAAGGAATGAAAAAGTCTTTATAGAATTCAGGTCTTTTAATTAGAAATTAGTAGTGTCGTTAGTTGTTTTAGGCTCAGCTCCAAGACTGTCCCTGGTATTCTTCTGTACAGCAATAGCTGCGAAGATTGTTAACACAAATGACATCGCATAAAATCCTTTTTCACTTAAAGCCAGTGTTGCGTTCCACAAGCCTATTGACAGTAATGCAAGTGAAAGTATAGTACAGAACCAGGCTATTCCATAATAAATATTGGTTACCGGAATTCCTTCCAGGCGGTCGCGTACACATTTTTGTACGGATATAGCAGCAAAGACGCCTAAAATAAGGATGGTAAAGTAATATCCTTTTTCATTCAATAACATTGTTGCATTGAAAAGGCCGATGTTATAGGCTGCGAATCCTACCATTAAAGCTACCCAGGAAGCTCCTATAAATGCATTCGATGGTTTTTGGTTCATTGATCGTGAGATGATAATTGTTGATAATTCTAAGTTAATTAAACAAGTATAATTAATTGTCACTATATCTGACAGGTTTAATTATAATAAATTAAAAATGCTAATTTTGGTACGGTCACAAAACGCTTGTTATGAAAATCCTTATAGGTCTGGGAGTGCTGATACTTCTGCTGGTAGTTGTTTATTTTTCAGGCCCTAAGCCTGTTACTCCTGTTTATGTAAATACATTGCCAGAAGTCCCGGGTCAGCTTACGGAGCTGGATACCTATATTAATCAAAGGGAAGCAAAACTTCCTGTGAAAACGGCTAATGAAGCAAGAATTGTCTGGGCTGACAGTACGCATAAAGAGCAAACTGAATATGCGCTGGTATATTTGCATGGATTTACTGCAAGTCAGGGTGAAGGAGATCCTGTGCACCGCGATTTTGCCCGGAAATTTGGTTGTAACCTTTATCTGGCCAGACTAGCCGGACATGGGCTGAAAGGCAAGGACGCCATGCTTGAGTTTACACCAGAGAAACTATGGGCCTCTACCCTTGAAGCTTATGCGATTGGTAAAAAATTGGGTAAAAAGGTGATCATCATGGGAACTTCTACTGGAGGTGCATTAGCGCTGAGGTTAGCTGCAAACTTTCCTGAAATTAAAGGAGTTATTCTTTATTCCCCTAATATTGCCATCAATGATGGTTCTGCCTGGTTAACTAATAAGCCATGGGGGCTCCAGTTGATCCGAAAGGTAATGGGAGGTATGTATTCAAAAAAGACTGCTGATACAGATCCAAAAGTACTGCAGTACTGGTATAGTCAGTATCGTCTGGAGGCTGTTCCGCAATTACAGGAATTTATAGAAACGTCTAATACGAAGCAGACTTATGAACAGGTCAGACAACCAGTTTTAATGCTGTATTATTATAAGAATGAACAGCATCAGGATAAAACAGTAAAGGTTGATGCGATGTTGAATATGTTTGAAGAATTGGGTACGCCTGCTGCACTTAAAATAAAATCGGCAATTCCTGAAGCTGGAACTCATGTTATTGGTTCTCCATTATTGAGCAAAGGCGTTCGGAGTGTGGAATCGAAGACTTTTAACTTTGCCATTACTATATTAGGAATGAAAGTTGTTCCTGTTGCTGGAAAGTGATAAAAAAGTCTATTTTTTTGACATTAACGTTAAGTTGATGTAGGCTAAATGGTAGTTGGTGTAGTAAATTTTTTTATCTGCTTTATTATATAAATATTTATCGAACAATGAATATTTATATAATAAGTATGAGACTTTTACTGATGTTGTTTGCTTTAATGGTATTTATCAGCGCAGGATGCAAACAAACGACCGATTCTTTTACCTTTGATAGTGTAGTTGGAATGGCTTATTCAAATCTGACCACGATAAACAAGATGGATACTACAGGTAAAATTGAAAAGTCGAAAAGTTTTAAGCCAGTTAAACCAAAAAAAGAAAGCAAAAAAACTGATTCCTGTAATAATAAGATTAATTGCTATCTCAGGGTAATGTAAACCAGAAAGAAGTGCCTTTACCGACTTCACTGTCCACACCAATATTGCCACCATGACGTTTAATAATCTCTGAACAGATATAAAGACCTAAGCCAAGGCCGGAATATTGTCCCCCCTGATAGTCTGTACGGTAATAGCGGTCAAATAGATAAAGTCTTTTCTCTTCAGGAATACCAGGGCCACCATCCTTTATGGATACTTTGGTCATCCCATTTTCTTTAGAGATAATCATGTAAATGTTTTTGGAAAGCGGTGCGTATTTAACTGCATTATTCACAAAATTGACTACAACCTGGTCTATTCTGTTTTCATCGGCAAAGACTTCAATAGTTTCATCGCCCTGTACGATGAGTTCATGTTTGCCGCCTATCCTGACGTGCGAGCAACATGCATTGAGTAAGGCAGCTATATTAAAAGTAGATTTATTCAATTCGATCTGTCCTTCATTGAGCCGGGTTACATTTAATAAATCATCAATCAGGCTGGTTACTTTTTCCATACTCCTGGTAGATTGGTCTAACAAAATAGGAAGCATGGTAGGGGATGGGTTATCTTTCATCCGCACTAACAATTGCAGGGCCGCTTTAAGACTGGTGATAGGCGTCTTCAGTTCGTGACTTGCAATACTTATAAATTCATCTTTTTTTAGTAGAAGTTCTTTAGTGTTTTCTTCCTGCGTTTTCTCGATGGAAATATCCAGCACGGTTCCAATGAAACGTATAGCTTGATTTTTACTGTTGAAATAAGCTTTACCTTTTGATTTTATCCAGCGTTGTTTTTGATCCTTTGATCTGAGAGAGCGGTATTCGGTATTAAATTCTCCATCAGATATACCCTTTAGGGCTTCATCCATTTTTTGTTCGACCATTACACGGTCTTCCGGAGCAATATGAGCCATAAAAATAGATTGGTCAATGTAGTCACCCGGTGCGAGCCCAAATAATTCTTTGCAGCGGTTATCCCAAATGAGCTCATTAGTAGAAGGATTAAAATCCCAGGCCCCTATACCTGCTGATTCAATCGCAAACTGTAATCTTTCCTTACTTTCTTCTAATAATCGCTCTGCTTCTGCAAGTCCTTCTTCTACTTTTCTTTTGTCCGTTATATCATGGATGGCCAATAAGATTAATTTCTCCTGATTGTGTGTGTCAAATTGTCTGGCAGTTAAACGCATAATTCTGCGTCCAATCTGATGAAATACATGATCGACTTCGAAGGCTTTGAAATGGCCTTCCTGCGGCAAAATATTATCTAACTGAAAACGCAGCGCAGCAATATCCCACTGTTTATTTCCAAGGTCATATAAAAATACACCCTGGGTTTCTTCTTCTTTTACTTTAAACATGTGAAAAAAGCCTTCAGATGCGCGTAATACCTTAAGTTCTTTATCCAGAATGACAAGAGGATCGTGTATGGTGTTGAATATTTCTTCAGTATATCTTTTGGAGTTGTTTAACTGCTCGTTGCGCTCCAGGAGTTCGGCATTGACTTCCGTGATTTGTTCATTTTTTTTAAGCAGATCTTCATTACTGATTACTATTTTGGAAGATAAACTTTTTAATTCTGTAATGTCATAAAAGCTGATAATTGCTCCACTTGCTTTTGTACTGTTTTTTCTGATATAAGGCATGGTCATGATCTGATAGATCTTTCCTTTTTCAGATTTTGCCTCGCGTACAATTGTGTTGTTGATGAACATTACTTCTTTGATATCGTCTATCCATCCATCCATCTTAATATTGGTCGTGATATTGCTCAATGGGCGTCCAATATCACTATCACGGATGTTAATATGCTCAACTGCTGCCGGTGAGAATTTTTTAAGCAATAGATCGTGGTCTACAAATAATTGTCCGTTTGAATTGCTGCGGAAATAATTGTTCAGGTCATCGTTTAATTCTGCAAGTTCGGCGTTCGTGTAATGTTGCTCTTTGTTTATAGTTTGTAGTTCCTCATTTAAAGATTGTAATTCTTCATTCGCGCTTTGCATTTCTTCATTGGCAGATAAAAGCTCTTCGTTAAAAGACTGCATGTTTTCATTGGAAGAAGCGATCCAGTCATGTGCCACTTCCAGCTGATGTTTTGATTCTGCAAGTTCATTTTCCAGGTTAGTTACATATTCTGTAGTCAGTTGAGAAACGTTATTATCAAGTACATGACTATCCATGTCTTTCTTGTTTTTTTTATCTAAAAACAAGACCAGTAACAATTTTGTGGTGGATTTAGCCATCAGAAAGGGTTTAATCACCAGATCAACCATACGATTTAACGGTTCGTCTTTAAGCTCAAATTCAAGGTTTTTAAGTACAACTCTTTGATTTAGTTTGAGGGATTTGTGAGCGGCTGCCTTAAAAGCAATTGCTATGTGGTCAGGAATCAGCTCATTGAGGTCAAAGTTGAAAAGTTCATTTTTGAGATAAACTGCCGGATCACCAAAAGAGTAAATAACCTTTAAATTTTCATCTGTACAAACACCTCTGAATCCTGATTCCTCTAATAGTGCTTTATTGATCTCATCCGTAGCAGCTAATTTTGACAAAGGGGCTATAGTTTTCTTGCTGATTTCCATTGTGGTATTTTTTATTCCTTCAATAACTGGTGATGGGAATATATCGAAGCGGATAGTGCTTCCATTTTTATTGCGTTTGAGTATATTCCATTTGTTGCTGATTTCCGAAAAGTTATTTTGCAAAACTGCAGCACTTTCGCTTGGCCCTAAAAATAGATAACCATCTTTTTTTAAGCCAAAATACATCATAGAAAATACTTTTTTCTGCAAAGTGGCATTCATGTAGATTAACAGATTGCGGCAACTAATCAGGTCAATATTACAATATGGAGGGTTTTTAGCCAGATCATGATGTGCAAAAATAAGCATTTTCCTGATCTCCGGTTTGATCTTATAATGTTCTCCTTCCCGGTTGAAGAATTTCAATCTGTCTGGCCTTATACTTTTGACCAGGGCTGCTGTATAAACTCCTTTTGAGGCAAATTCCAAAGAAGATTTACTAATATCGGTTGCGAAAATTTTCACCTCTGTCAGCTGTTGTTTCTGATCTAAATATTCTCTTAATAATATGGCTAAGGAGTAAGCTTCTTCGCCGGTTGCACAACCAGCAACCCATATTTTAATAATATCTCCGGGGTTTTTATTATTGACAATATCCGTGATTACTTTTTCTTCAATAGTAGTGAAAGCCTCCGGATCTCTGAAAAAGCTGGTTACTCCGATTAAGAAGTCATTGGCAAGCAACTCTATTTCTTCAGGATTTTGCTGTAAAAAAGTATAGTAATTGGTAACATCTTCAATATGATGTTGTTCCATCCTCCTTTTGATTCTGCGTAATATAGTGGGATGCTTATAATTTGTAAAGTCAAAAGGCAGGGTTTGTTTGATTAAATTAATAATTTCTATATGCCCGTTTTCACTGATTTCCTGCTCTTTAGGGAAGGTTGGTTCTCTTGATTCTCCTTTGTTTACATAATCCTCTATAATTTTAGGCATTTCTTTGGGAGATAGTATATTATCTGCAACTGAAGCAGTAATGACTGCCATTGGCATTTGTTTATATGCGGCAGTTCCGGGATCCTGAACTATAACGATACCGCCCGCTTTCCTAATGGCTTCCGCTCCTTTTGTACCGTCATTTCCGTTGCCGGATAAGATGACTGCTATAGCTTTATCTCCCTGTTCTTTTGCCAGGGAAATGAAGAAATGGTCAATGGTCATATGAGGCCTCGGCTTATCTTTTTTCTCGGATAAAATAAGCCTTCCGTTCTCGATCTGCATAAAATCAGAACTTGGTATCAGATATACTTTATTAGATTCTATTTCAATATCATTCGTTGCTTCTATGATATGCAGTTTACTGTGTCTGCTGAGTAATTGCACCATCTGACTTTTAAAATCAGGAGATAGATGCTGGATTACAATATAAGATACTGCATCTAGCGGCGTATAGTCAAAGAATGAGGAAATCGCTTCAAGACCACCGGCAGATGCTCCAATGGCTATAATATATTGCTTACTGGAATTTATAGCCATGGTAGAAAAATATCGGGGAGAACGGTGTTGATGTACCCAAATGTAAACAATAATAGCGGTTGATTTTTTTGTTATTTCCCGGATTTGAGTAGTTGTAGTATTGATTGGGGTAAATATGTTGCGATTTTATAGGCTTTCGCTCTCCGAATAAGTAAAATATACTAAAAAGCTGCTTGTGAATAAATTGTTCCGGCAGATGCGCGCAGTTTTTTCTGAGTATGCAGATTAAATTATAGCTTTATGGGCTATGAACAGACCGCTTTCTTCCGTTTTGAGTGCTGGCTTACGTGCTGGCGCTGTAGTTGTACTTATCCTTTTATTGTATGCTTGCAGTCGTTTAAATACTGCTGACAATAAGGATAATGTTTCTAAAAATGACAGTTCGCTTGTTGATCCTGGTCAAAAGAAATCTGCTGAAATTGAAAGTGATACCTTAAAATCTGCAGATTTGCCTGCTATTATTGTGTATCAAGGGAAACCTGTTAAAGTGATGAGCTGGAAAGATAAATTGGGCGACAATCTTTTGCTGCTTACTGAAACTGGTGAGTTCGCCTCAGCAGATTCGGCAGAATTTTCAGATAACAGAGATTCGGAGCTACATGTTTATCACTATGTGAGGCAGGGTACTGCATGGACTAAAATCGCCACTGTAAATGATCAGATCAACTCCTGTCCGGTAGATATTGTAACCAGGTTTATTCCTGGCGCTTTGTTTATTACTGACCTCAATGCGGATGGGGTTGCTGAATGTACTTTTGCTTATCATTTAACTTGTACGGGTGGAGTTGATAATAAAGTGATGAAATTGATTATGCTGGAGAATAAGAATAAATATGTGATCAGAGGAACAACTTCTGTGAATATTGGCGGGGAAATTCCAGGAACGATGAAATATGAAGCAGGAATCCCTGAACGTTTTAAGGTTTTTATGATTGCAAAATGGAAGGCGTTTGAAAGGGAACATTATAATTAATGCGCTAAATCTGCTGCATAAAAAAAGAGTGCTCATTTGAGCACTCTTTTTTATTTATGGTTTGACTTCCGTGTAGGGGTCAAGCTCTGAATTGTATTTCTGTTCTATATCATCTTTAAAGCGTTTAGCTTTATCCACCCATTCAGGAGCTTTATCCTGAAGATCGTCGACTATAGATCTGCCAAAGGCATCTTTCTTTGTTATATACTTAATTGCACCGTAAACTGCGGCTCCAATTAACGCTGTTTTTAATAATCCCATTCCTTTTAATTGTTGATATATCTAAGTAACAGTATACTACAGGAAATGTTTAGAAAAATATATTCCGCACGTTCAGGATGGAGTATTTATCGGAGCGTTTACTTTTTGGAGTGGATTAAATAGAATCAAGCTATTTTTTTAGTGCTTTTAATAATTCTAAAGCTGCTTCTTGTGAGGAACCTGGGTTCTGACCGGTAATTAATAAACCATCTTTTTTTACATATGGGCCCCAATCAGCACCTTTACTATAGACTCCGCCTAATCTTTTCAATTCATCTTCCAATAAGAATGGAACGACATCAGTCAGTTGAACAGCATCTTCTTCAGAATTGGAAAAGCCAGTTACCTGTTTACCTTTAACCAGAGGATCACCATTTTCATCCTTAACTTTTACTAAAGCTGCTGGTGCATGACAAACCAGGGCAATTGGTTTTTGTTGTTGAAGAAAGGTTTCTATCAATTGAATAGAAGTCGTATCATTTGCAAGATCCCACATTGGTCCATGGCCACCTGGGTAAAATACAGCGTCGTAGTCAGCTGCATTCACTTCGCTTAATTTTATAGTTTGTGCTAATCTGTCTTGTAGCTCAGTATCCTTATCAAAGCGGTGAGTTGCTTCGGTCTGGAAATCAGGTAATTCGCTTTTAGGATCAATAGGTGGCTGACCGCCTTTTGGAGATGTTAATGTCAATTCAGCGCCTGCGTCTGCCAGTACGTAATAAGGTGCTGCAAATTCTTCTACCCAAAAACCGGTTTTTTCACCTGTGTTACCTAATTCACTGTGTGAGGTTAATACAATTAAAACTTTCATGATATTTATTTTTAGATTTTTACGACCATTTTACCTTCATTCTTACCTTCAAAAAGATCCATAAAGGCTCCCGGAATATTATTGAATCCTTCAACAACAGTCTCGGTATATTTTAATTTATCTTCTTTCAGCCATTTTGATAGTTGTGTAATTGCTTCTTGTGATTTAGCAGCAAATTCTGACACAATAAATCCACGCATTAATACACTTCTGGTCACCAGAATTGGTTGTAACCTTGGCCCCATCGGTGCCTCTGTTGTATTGTACAAAGAGATAGCACCGCATACTGGAACACGCGCAAATCTGTTAAGATTTGCCATAACTGCATCAGAAATGTCACCGCCTACATTGTCGAAATAGATATCTACCCCATCCGGACATGCAGCTGCAATGGCTTCTTTCATATCTGTTGTTGTTTTATAATTGATCGCTTCATCAAAGCCAAAACGGTTTTTTAGAAGTGCTATTTTTTCATCAGTTCCGGCAATTCCAACTACCCGCAGACCTAGTATTTTACCAATTTGTCCGACAATACTTCCTACCGCACCAGCGGCACCTGAAATAACCAGTGTTTCGCCTGCTTTTGGTTGACCGATTTCTGTTAAGCCGAGGTAAGCGGTTAAACCGGTCATGCCTAATGCACCGAGGTAGGCAGTCAGGGGGGCTGCTTCAGGATCAACTTTTGAAAGACCTTTTCCGGTAGAAACCTGAAATTCTTTCCAGGCTAAACCGCCGGAAACAAAGTCGCCTTTAGCAAATCCGGCATGTTTAGATTCGACAACTTCAGCAATAATACCGGATTGAACAGGTTCATGTAGTTGAAAAGGGGGTACATATGATTTTGAATCGTTCATCCTGCCTCTCAGATAGGGATCAACAGATACATATAGCGTTTTTAACAAGACTTCATTTTCACCTGCTACTGGTATAGGTTCAGTGACAAATTTAAAGTTGTCAAGCTGTGGTTTTCCAACAGGTCTGCTATTTAAAGTGATTACATTATTCATAGTTACTTGTATTAATTCAATTATTCTATTTATTATCCCCCTGGATTTATAATCCATGGATTATATTTAGGTAAATTTTTTTAAGGCCGCAT
This sequence comes from Pedobacter sp. UYP1, assembly GCF_040547305.1. Taxonomy (NCBI): domain Bacteria; kingdom Pseudomonadati; phylum Bacteroidota; class Sphingobacteriia; order Sphingobacteriales; family Sphingobacteriaceae; genus Pedobacter; species Pedobacter sp. UYP1. The sequence continues at coordinate 49,871 of NZ_JBEPPL010000004.1, forward strand.
TTTTTCTAAAAGTTCATTTAATAAATCTGCGTTTTCGTCGCTGATACCGACAGAAATATTGTTTAAGATCTGCCTTCCTTGTATTCTTAGTTCTTCTCCAGCAGGAGTCAGTTTAACATAAACAACGCGTTGATCGGAAAGGTTTCGTTCTTTTTGAATTAATCCTTTTTCCATTAATTTGTTTAATAGCCTTGATACATTTGGCATCCGGTCAATTAAACGGTCTTTGATTAGATTAACTGTTGCGGTGTGCGCTGGCTGCCCATTTAAAATACTCAGCACATTGAATTGCTGAAGAGACAGGCCTGTTGGTTTTAAAGAAACAGAAATCTTGTTTAAAATCCAGTTGGCGGTGAAGATGATATTGGTACTCACTCTTTGTTGAGCACTAAAAAACTGATGTTGTAATTCATCTTCGATCTTCATGAAACAAATATATATACCATGGATGATACTTTGGTTGGAAAATTGGGTTTTTTACATTGTATTGATGTTTCCGGGAAGGTAAATCCTTATTTTTAACTATGAAATTGATGGATTGAAGATGAGCCCGAATGATTTAAGCCTGGATTATGATGGAAATAATGTGTGTATTACGGTTAAGAGCCGGATAGGTATGACGCACCGGATTCTTTTAATCAGTAGTAACCTGGCTTTTTTAGGAATGGCAGTTCTTGCTGTGTTTTTCCGGATGCCTGCAGTGGCTTTTGCGGGTATTCTGTTTTTAGCTTTCTTTTTACGGCATAGCTTGTGGAAGCTTTACGGAAGAGAGCGCTTGATAATCAATAAAAGACTGGTCACTTATAGCCATAGCTGTCTTTTCTTTAAAACGAATTTACAAACCAGACAGGTAGGTAAAAAAATAACGGTAATTCCTTATGAGTTGTATGGACAACGTACACCGAAAATGGTTAATGTGATTTTTGAAACTTGTAACGTTAACAATGTTCCTGAAAACATTTATGAATTCTCTCTGCCTGTCCAGGTAGATCAGGCAGAGATGATCAGTTATATGCTCAGTCTTTTATACTTGAATAAGGTGAGCTTTGATTTTAACAAGACTAAGATCTGTCTGAATTAATTTCCTTTTTCTTCGATCTTTTTAGCGAATTCTTCTCCAATTTTCTGACCCCATACTTGTCCGGCCTGCATGGATTCTTGTGTAATGGCAGGAGTTTTTTGTGCAAATCTTTTTCCGGTTGGGGTCTGATAAAATGCAGTCATGTTATTGATATCTTCCAGTGACAAATGTTTTTGATAAACTGGTAACAACAAATCTAAAAGTTCTTCGATGCCGACTTTGCGAAAAGTCTCGCCAAGCCCATCCCATATTTCCTGTTTTACTTCTGGTCTTTCTGCTTTATAATTGCTGACCATCTGATCAATTACGGTCTTAAAAGTTTGCTCAGATCCATTAGCAATCATCATCTTTTTGAAACTTTCTCTGTAAGTAGCTTTATCCTGGCTAAATGATAAAGTAGCGGTGAATAAAATAAATGTGAATAACAGGATGATTTTCTTCATGTTGTTGATTGTATTTTTAATTGGTAATTCTTTAAGTGATTTTTCGTGCAATGTTAGTGAAAATAACGCTTAATTGGTGCTTTAACTTTCTGTTAACAATTTGCTATTTATCAACAATGATACATCGGTTTTTCGGTAATAATATTATATTTGGAATAAGAGAGATGCTGATTTTAAGGTTGGTGGGGAACGTATTAAAATAAAAAAAACTGAACAATATCCTTACAATAGTATATATGAAACCTAACCAAATAATATATATATGCAACCTGAAGAACCAAATTCAAGAAGAAACTTCATTAAAAAAACGGCGGTGGGACTTGCCGTATTTTCAATTGTCCCGAGATACGTCCTTGGAGGAAATGGATTTATAGCCCCAAGTGACAAACTAACTAAAGCTGTTATCGGTGTCGGCGGAATGGGCCGGAATCATTTTCCTTATGATGGTACACAAGTAGTTGCAATTTGTGATGTTGATAAAAGACATCTTGCATTGTCTTTGCCAATGCTGGATAAAGGCGTAAAAACTTTTAGTGATTACAGGGAACTGATCAAACTTCCTGAAGTGGATATTGTACATATTGCGACTCCTCCGCACTGGCACGGTATTATGTCTGTTGATGCGGCAAATGCTGGCAAAGATGTCTGGTGTGAAAAGCCGATGACGCACAGTATAGGTGAAGGAAAAAGGGTAATGGAAGCGGTTCAGCAACATGGCCGGATCTTCCGTTTGAATACCTGGTTTCGCTTTAAGGATGATTTTTATGGAATGGGAACCCCTGTGAAACCAATTAAGAAATTGGTTGATAGTGGGTTACTTGGCTGGCCTTTGAAAGTAACTGTGAGTAAGCATACCGGTTTTGACTGGAAATTTTACTGGGTAGGAAAAGATAATTTACCTGTTGAGCCTGTACCTGCAGAATTAGATTATGAATCATGGCTGGGCCCTGCACAGTATAAGCCTTATAGTACGCATCGTGTACATCAGACTTTTAGAGGCTACTGGGATTATGATGGGGGTGGATTAAGTGATATGGGGCAGCACTATATTGATCCGATCCAGTATTTTCTGGGTAAGGACGATACCAGTCCGGTTTCAGTTGAAATAGATGCGCCGCAACAGCATACAGATGCAGTAGGTGTCTGGCGCAGAATTACTTATACTTATGCAGATGGATGCCAGATTATTCTGGATGGTGAAGGAAAGGATACCAATGTACCTTATATTGAAGGGCCAAAGGGTAAACTCTATCCTGGATTTAAGTCGGATATTCCGGACCTGGAAAGAAAACTGGCCAGTTTCCCTGATCCCGCACCGCAAATGACTGATTTTACGCAGGCGGTTAAAACCAGGCAGCAATTTGCATTGAATGAGCAGAATGGTCACCGGTCTTGCAATATCATCAATATGGGATTGATTGCTTTACGTTTAGGACGTTCGCTAAAATTTGATCCCGTAAAGCAGGTATTTATAGATGATGATGCCGCAAACAGGTTAATCAACCCGGTTTTGCGTGCACCGTGGACTATTTAAATTATTCATTTTTCAACTTAAAAAACCGCTAATTATTCTAGCTCATGATAAAAAATATATTTTTTATACTGCTGGCTGTTGCCCTGTTACAAAACGATGCTTTTGCCCAGGGGAAAACCGACCAGCGCACAACAACAACCCAAATTGCAGATTTATATGCACAATTACCTGCTCAAAATGCTGAATTGTTAAATGCAGGAATGCAGGAAATCTCTAATATGGGAGAAGATGGCTATGCAACGATGATTAGTGGCATGGCCGACCAGGGAAAAGGCAATAATGCTTTATTGGAATATGCGGTAGGTGGTTTCTCTGCTTATGCAAGCAAAACCGGGCGTGAAAACGCAAAAAAGATGAGCATTAGCGCTTACTGTAAGGCTTTGACCAAATTATCTGATGTCAAAAATAAAGCTTTCATTATTAGTCAGCTGGAATTAGTTGGAGATGATAGCGCCATTTCTTGTTTACAAGGTTTTCTGAGCGATAGCCAGCTTTCAGATCCTGCAGCCAGAGCCTTGGTGAAAATCAACTCTCCGGCTTCAAAAAGTGCTTTGTTAACCGGGCTGGCGAAGGCTACCGGCCAGTCACAACTGGCTATTGTAAATGCACTAGGAGATAGCCGCTCCAAAGATGCGGCAGAAGCGATTAACAAACTTGCTGGTAGTGATCAACCGGAATTGAAAAAAGTAGCATTGTATGCGCTGGCTAATATCGCTGACCCTTCGTCAGAAAAAATAATGACTGCAGCAGCAGAGAAAAGTGGGTTTCAATATGAAAATACGAATGCTACTGCGTCAGCATTACTTTATGCAGAAAATTTGTTAAAAGATGGAAATAATACTTTGTCTGGTCAGCTCGCAGAATCTTTTTTGAAACAAGCATCGGCAGACAACCAGAATGGTATTCGCTCTGCGGCGCTTAAGATATTGACAGACAGTCGTAAAGATCAAGGGTCAAATCTCTTAATTGAAGCAGTCGGTGATAAGAATAGTCAATACCGCGCTGCAGCATTAAAATTTGCTGTACCTTATTTAAATCCAACATCTACAGTTCTTTGGATTAGTAAATTAGACAAATCTGATGCAGCTACGAAAGCAGAAATCATTAATATGCTGGGTGCAAATGAGGCGAAAGATGCTTTACCAGCCATACTTAAATTATTGAACAGCAATGATCAGGGGGTTAAATATGCCGCAATCAATGCGGCTGTAAATATAGGTCAGAGCCTGGTTTTAGGTGATTTACTCCGGGTGATGAGTAAAGGCGATGCGGCTACCGCAGCAGTAGTGTCTGATGCGGTTAAAAGAATGAAAGGTGACGGTATTACCTCGCAGTTGGCACAATACATAGCGAAATCGAATCCTGCAATGCAGATTACCCTGATTAACCTGCTGGCATCGCGTGCAGCAAATGATCAGCTGCCTGCAATAACTGATTTGCTGAAGAATAAGAATCCCGAAGTCAGACAAGCTGCTTTTACTGCCTTAAAATCGGTAGTGACGGGTGCTAATCTTTCTCAATTGTTCACACTATTGAACGAGACTTCTGATCAGACCGCATTAACTAGTATACAAGATGCAATTATTTCAGCTAATCTGGGAACGGCAAATAAAATTGAGCAAACAGATCAGCTATTACAGCAAATGGACAAAGCTGCTGCTGATAAAAAGCCTCTTTTTTACAAAATGCTGGCTAGTTTAGGTGGAGCTAAAGGCCTGGAAGCGGTTCAAAATGGTTTCAACACCGGCAATGAACAGCAGCAAAAATCTGCTATAGCTGCTTTGGCTTTTTGGGCGGATGGTGAAGCTGCCAGACCATTGATCCGGATTGCAAAAGAAACTAAAAATAGTGATCAGGCGAACCAGGCAATTGATGGTTACCTGACTTTGATCAGAAAAGGTGACTACCCTGCGGAACAGCGGTTATTATTATTGCGCGAGGCGATGATTTTGGCGAAAATGCCAGTACAGCAACAACAAATTTTAAAAGATGCGGAAAATGCTAAATGCTTTAATTCGTTGATTTTTGCAGGAAAATATCTTGATGATCCTGCGCTTGCGGCAACTGCTGCCAATACTGTGATGAATATTGCATTAGCTGATAAATCTTATCAAGGTGATTTTGTAAGGGGCTTACTGGATAAAACGATCGCTTCTTTAAAAGGCGCAGATGGTGAATATCAAAAGCAAGCTATACGTAAATATCTGGCTGAAATGCCGCAGGGTGAAGGGTTTGTTCAGGTTTTTAATGGAAAAGACCTGACTGGCTGGAAAGGGTTAGTTGAAGATCCAATCAAAAGAGCTAAAATGGATCCTAAAGATTTAGCTGCTGCACAGGAAAAGGCTAATGTCGAAATGCTGGATAGCTGGCATGTAGTTAATGGTGAACTGCTGTTTATGAGCCATGGAAATAACCTGGCGACTATTAAAAAATATGGTGATTTTGAAATGTTGGTGGACTGGAAAATCATTGACGATCATAAGCAGAAAGGTGATGCTGGAATTTATCTCCGTGGATCTCCACAGGTTCAAATCTGGGATAATGCAAGGGTAAAAGAAGGTGCACAGGTTGGCTCAGGTGGTTTATATAATAACCAGGTGAATGAAAGTAAGCCTTTGAAGGTTGCTGATAATAAGCTGGATGAGTGGAATACCTTTCGTATTTTAATGAAAGGAGATCGTGTTACGGTTTATTTAAATGGTGAATTAGTAACAGATAATGTGATTCTTGAAAATTACTGGGACAGAACGCTGCCGATCTTTGCAGAAGAGCAGATTGAGTTACAGGCACATGGCTCTCCGGTTGCTTATCGCGATGTGTATATCAGAGAAATTCCGCGTGAAAAGCCATTTGAATTAAGTCCGGCAGAAAAAAAAGAAGGTTTTAAAGTTTTATTTGACGGTACTAATATGCATAACTGGATGGGAAATACTACTGATTATGTAATTGAGAATGGAAATATAGCTATCCGTCCTAAACCAGGAAAAGGCTCTGGCGGTAATTTATTCACGAAAGATGAATATAGCAATTTTGTGTTCCGCTTTGAATTTCAATTGACCCCGGGTGCAAATAATGGACTGGGAATCAGGGCTCCGCTTGAGGGAGACGCCGCATACGAAGGGATGGAACTGCAAATTTTAGATAATGACGCACCGATTTATAAAGATTTGCATGCTTATCAGTTTCACGGGTCAATCTATGGAACCATTGCTGCAAAAAAAGGATTCCTGAAGCCTGTCGGAGAATGGAATTATGAAGAAGTAATTGTAAAAGGGTCTAAGGTTAAAGTGATTTTAAATGGCACATCTATTCTGGATGCAGATATTACCGATGCGCGGAAAAATGGTGCTGCTGATGGGCAGAAACATCCTGGATTAAGCCGTGATAGTGGCCATATTGGTTTTTTGGGCCATGGTTCTCCAGTACAGTTCAAAAATATAAGAATCAAGGATTTAGGTAAATAAAAAATTTATGATTGAAGAGCAAAAAAATTCAACTGCTGATAATTCAAGAAGAGACTTTATTAAAAACTCTGCGATTGCCGCAGCAGCATTCATGATTGTGCCCCGCCATGTTTTAGGTGGAAAGGGTTTTTTGGCACCTAGTGACCGTTTAATGGTTGCTGGTGTTGGGGTAGGAGGAAAAGGAGAGAGTAATTTAAGCAATATCTATAAAGGCGGAAAAGCTGATATTGCCTTTCTCTGTGATGTAGATGACAGAAGAGCTGCAAATTCGGTAAAGAGCTTCCCTAAAGCAAAATATTACAAGGACTACCGCGAGATGCTGGAGAAAGAAGGCAAAAATATTGATGGTGTAGTGGTTTCTACACCAGATCATAACCACGCCATGATCGCTATGGCTGCTATGCAGTTAGGGAAACATGTTTATGTGGAGAAACCTTTGGCTCATGATATTTATGAGGCGCGTAAATTAACAGAAGCAGCTGCGCGTTACCGTGTAGTTACACAGATGGGTAACCAGGGCGCATCAGGAGATGGTGTAAGACAGCTACAGGATTGGTGCGATGATGGTGTGATTGGAAAGGTACATAATGTGTATTGCTGGACTGATCGTCCGATATGGCCACAGGGAATTCCGTGGCCTGCTGCGGGTGGTACGCCCGTGCCGAAAGAACTGGACTGGGATCTTTGGCTGGGCAGTGCACCCAATAAACCCTATATCGATAAATTAGTTCCTTTTAACTGGCGCGGTTGGTGGGACTATGGAACCGGAGCAATCGGAGATATGGGCTGCCATTTGGTGGAACCGCCTTTCAGGGTATTAGGCTTAAGTACACCGATTGATGTGCAATGTAGTGTTGGAAGTATTTATGTAGATGAATTTAAACGTGGATATTTCCCGGATAGCTGCCCTCCTTCGAGTCATGTAATTATGACGTTTGAGAAAACTAAAAAGACGAAGGATGATTTGCAGATTCACTGGATGGATGGAGGTATTAAGCCGGCACGTCCGGAGGAATTGGGTGCAAATGAGAGCTTTGGAGCCAACGGAGTTTTATTTGAGGGAACGAAAGGTAAAATGATGTGTGATGTTTATGGTTCTAACCCGAGACTTTTACCCTTGTCGCGCAATAATGAGGTCCATACTAAACAAAAGATAGAGAGAGTGAAAGGTGGTGTAGACGGACATTATTGGCAATGGGTAGAGGCTGCTATTGCTGGTTATGGCAAAATACAGTTAAGTTCTCCTTTTGATATTGCAGGGCCTTTGACTGAGACGCTGTTAATTGCTAATCTGGCGATCAGAGGTACTGAAATTCAGAAAGCAAAAGCTACTGGAACCGGTTTTGATTATCCTGGGAGGGACATTAAATTACTATGGGATAAGCAAAATCTCAGAGTGACGAATTTTGATGAGGTCAATCAATACATCAAAAGAGAATATCGTCAAGGATGGAGTTTAGGCGCTTAATGGAATAAAATATAATGACTTTAAATAAAAAGAACCTGCGGGTACTTGTAGTAGGTTGCGGTAACATGGGGGCTTCCCATGCTACCGCTTACCATACTTTAGAAGGATTTGAAATCTGCGGACTGGTTTCGACAGGAAATAGCAAAATAGTTTTAAATGAACAGTTAGGGGGTAGCTATCCGCTTTTCAGTGATTATGAAGAGGCTTTGAAGGCTACCAGTCCAGATGCAGTCTGTATTTCTACTTATCCGGATACCCATGAGACATTTGCAGTTCAGGCAATGGAAAACGGATGCCATGTTTTTATAGAAAAGCCTCTGGCTGATTCTCTGGAAGGGGCACAGCGTGTAGTTGATGCGGCTCAAAAATTTGGTAAGAAATTATTGGTAGGGTATATTTTACGCTATCATCCTTCGTGGCAGAAGTTTATCGAGCTATCTTCAGAATTAGGAAAACCACTAGTTATGCGGATGAATTTAAATCAGCAGAGCCAGGGAGCAAAATGGCTGGTACACCGTAACCTGATGAAGAGTTTAAGCCCTATAGTAGATTGCGGAGTGCATTATATTGATGTAATGTGCCAGATGACACGATCTAAACCTGTTCAGGTGAATGCTATTGGGGCCAGGCTTACCACTGATATCAGTGAGGATACTTATAACTATGGACAGTTGCAGATTCGTTTCGAGGATGGTTCAGTAGGCTGGTATGAGTCTGGATGGGGGCCTATGATGAGTGAAACTGCGTTTTTCATTAAGGATGTGATCGGGCCGAATGGAGCAGTGTCAATTGTAGCGAAGGATGCAGCAGGAACAGGTAAATCAGCATCTATAGCCGCGCATACAAAAACGGAATCCATAAAAGTACATTATGCAGCGCTGGACGACCAGGATCGTTTTATAAAGCAGGATACCTGGATTGATCTAGCTGATGAACCAGATCACCAGGAGCTTTGTAACCGGGAACAACAATATTTTCTAAAATCAATTTTGGAAGATATAGATTTGACTAGTTCTTCAAACGATGCGATAAATAGTTTAAGAATTGCGTTTGCTTGCGATGAATCAGTTAAAACAGGGCAAACAATCATACTTTCTTAGCTTATGCGGTTAATAAATTACTCTTTTCAGGAATAAAACCTGTAAGTCTGAGGAAATAATGCAATTATTCAGGTGTTTTGGATTTCAGATAGACAATTATTAGTTTAGCTTAAATAAAAACGCTTTATTTGTATGGTTAATTTTGTTTTAGCTATAAATTTTGTCGTGATAACTAATCACATTAATCTATTCGTCCTATGCTAGTCTTCGGTACAGAAATGGAGCTGATAACCTTCATTTTTGTGTTATTCGAATGTCTTATATTCTTTTTCCAGTTTATCTATTACTTGTTCAGACCGCAGGATAAAAAAAGGTTGTTCTATCTGATCTTACTTTTTTTATTGCTGATTTATAATTTCGGTGCAAATCTCTTTCCTGATGAACGCATTCCATTGCCTGTTATTCTTCAGAATATTATAGCCTATAGCAGCGGATTTTTGATGGCTGCTTATATACCTTATTATTTTTATAAGGTATATGAGTTGAAAAAACTTCGTTTTCTGGCCTATTATGGAACATTGCTGTTTATCGTTGCTCCCTTTGTCTTATTTTTTATTATTGGTTATTCTCTGGATGGAGATCTGGACAATGCCAGTCAGCGGGGGCTTTTTATACCCATGTTATATGGTGGATATTTTGTCTATGCGATTTTTAAAGAGGTTTATAAAAAATTAAAAGAGAATGTAAACAGTGAAAATATTATCAATGCTGTAATTGTCTGCTGTGCTGTTTTACCGTGGTCAATTTTACCAGTTATTGTTTATATGGATTGTAGTCAGACAGTAGAGGTATTGGTTTGTAATAGTGGTTTTTGCATTATGACCATTATTTTCATCAGACAATCCATTAAAGAGTCGAAGGCTGAGTATAAATTATTACAGGAGATGAATAAGGGGCAGGTCAAGCAGGAAGAAAGATATGAGCTGAACTGTAAACTTTACAATTTAACGGCCAGGGAAACGGGAATTGTAAAACTGATTGATAAGGGATTAAAGTATAAATCTATTGCTGAAGAATTGTTCATTTCTGAGAGAACGGTATCAAAACATGTACAGAATATTTTCATAAAAGTGGGTGTCTCCAATAAAGTGGAGCTGATCAAAAAACTTAATGAATGATCCTGTAATTCTATTTAAATGAGGCTTTGTTCACAAAATACGCTGTTTTACGTACTCGATTTACTTGTTTTTACGTATTTGGTTTTCCATAGGATGTGACGAGTTTTGTGAGTAGGTATTAACCTCTTGGGGGTGTTTTGAAAATACAGGATTGAAGTGTAGTACCTACAGGGACTACATTTCAAACACCTGTATTTATAATTAATCAATTGACTATTTATACGATGACAAAGAGTTTAATTTTGGATTTGACGGATACCTATCCGGATTTTGAGTACGCCGCACATTTATTGCACAAGTTCATATGTGCCGTAGACATTTTTACAATTTTGCTTAAGGATGGCAAAATCGTTCATTATAGAGCTACGGATACTGAACTGTTCAAAGGCTGGCTACTTGCAAATCGTATAGAAAATATTAAGCCCGATCAAATTCAATTCTGATTACTTTACAGGTTGCCGCAATATGGTTTTTAGTTTTTCAGGAACCGTGTTTCTAAAATCACTCAGATAAACTTCATGATGCAACCCGGTTTTCTGCAGACCTTTTTTTGCGATAAAAGCATGGAGTTGCTGTATAGCATCAGGTTCTGTACTAAAAGGCCCTGTATGAAGTACTTGTACCACGTTGCTCTCCCGCATCGTATAAAGTTCTATTTCTTTAGCTAAAAGTAGCTGTTTTCTTGAAGTGACTTGTTCAATAGCAGTACACAACGATTCTTGCTGAATATAAGCAGGCATCCGGATCAGTAATTTGTATTTCCATTTTGCACGGGGAGTTTGTGCATCAAGGTCCCATAAGCCTTCCAGTTTTGATATCATAAAATCCTGATTAATTGCTCTATGCATAAACTTTATGGCATAAGCGGTTGCGTATAAAGCTTGAACCTTAGCTGCGAAAGGGTGGTCGTTTGGGTCTCCAATACCTGAAATGGCTATATAGTTAGCTTGATCCAGGTCTAATAAAGCGGGAGCTTTACCTGCGGAGTAATAAGTTTTAAAAAGTTTTGTCAAGTCTAATTTTCTCATTTTTTGTTTTATTGAACTGCTAAGGAACGGCCGGGTGGTGACAGCCCTATGTCAGCAGTTCTGAGAATTATTTAATAGCCTAAAGGATTAAATTTTTGTTGTCTTTAGTTATTGAATGAGGAGGGAAATTCCAGTACATGTACTACTCATTAATCAATTGTTAACCGGAGTTATATATGCCTGTGCAGGTCTTTTTATGAACAGCTGGTTTTGTATTATTTTCAGGAGGAATAAAAATTTCAGGGGAATTATTCAATAAAAAAAACAGATAAATCATATGTTTATGAACCAAATAACAAACAATTATGATAGGACGGTTCCTTTTAAGATTAAGCTGCTTTTTTTTGATGACCACGATGCTTGTTACCGCTGTAACAGCACAATCAAAGATTAATCCTGACGCTATCAGGACTAAAATGCAATGGTTTGCCGATGCAAAACTAGGGATATTCATTCACTGGGGTATTTACTCGGTGAACGGAATCGATGAAAGCTGGAGTTTTTATAATAAAAAGATTAGCCACGCCGATTATATGAAACAGCTAAACGGCTTTACCGCTGCTCAATATGATCCTGAAGCTTGGGCCGCATTAATTAAGGAGAGTGGCGCTAAATATGCAGTAATGACCACTAAACATCATGATGGTGTTGCGCTTTGGAACACCAAACAAAAACATTATAGCGTTGTCAAAAATACACCTGCAAAAAGAGATCTGCTGACGCCATTTTATGCAGCTCTTGATAAACAGGGGATCAAACGCGGTGCTTATTATTCTTTGATAGACTGGAGTTCGCCAGATTATCCAGCATTTACAAAAGATAGTACGCGTTATAAAATAAGTGATGATCCGGCGCGCTGGCAGCGTTTTCTGACTTTCAACCAGGCTCAGATTGATGAGGTAAATAAAACATTTAAACCTGATTTGTGGTGGTTTGATGGAGATTGGGAACATTCTGCTGCCGAATGGAAAGCACCGTTGATCCGTCAGAATATTTTAAAAATCAAGCCGGATGCTATCCTTAACGGACGTTTGCAAGGTTATGGCGATTACGATACGCCTGAACAGAATTTCCCGGTTAGCAGGCCTCATTTTAACTGGTGGGAGCTTTGTATGACGATTAATAATAACTGGGGTTATCAGCCGCAGGATACCGCATGGAAAACACCCGCTGAAGTGATTTCCATTTTTGCAGATGCCATCAGCAATGGTGGAAATATGCTGCTGGATATTGGCCCGAAAGAAGACGGTACGCTACCAGAACAGGAGGTTCATATTCTGAAAGAACTGGGCAAATGGAATAAGAAAAATGGAGAAGCCATTTTTAATACATTAGGTGGTTTACCACAAGGCCATTTCTATGGACCTACTACTTTATCAAAAGATTCTACTACGTTGTACCTATTTCTTCCGGGAAAGGTTTCCGGAAATGTAGTGGTAAAAGGATTGAAGAATACCATCAAAAAGATTCGTGTAGTTGGTACTTCCAGAACAATTGAACCCAAAATAGTTGGTAAAATCTCCTGGAGTCCGGTTCCGGGATTAGTATTTATTGATGTTCCTGAAGATACACAGGATGAATACATGTCGGTGCTGGCGCTGGAGCTGGATAAACCTGTGAGCTTATATCAAGGCCAGGGAGGATTAAAATAACATTGCTTATCAAAGAATACTTATATAAAGATATATAGACCTCTATATATCTTTATATAAGTATTCTTTGATATGAAACGCTTGATACTTAATTATTGATGTTAATGTATAAAGATATCCTGCACCTCTTCCAAAGACTTTCCTTTAGTTTCGGGTACCATTTTATAAACTACTATAAAGGAAACCAGGCAGCAGGAAGCGAAAAACCAGAACGTGATTGCTGCGCCAGCAGAGCCGAGCAATAAAGGAGTTAACTGACCCACTATTGTATCTGCAATCCACATGACCATGATACTTAACCCCATGGCTCTTCCACGAATTCTCGTTGGAAAAATCTCTGAGGCAATTACAAATTTTAAAGGCCCTATAGAGAAGGCAAAACAAGCAAGAAATAAAATGATACTTATAACCAATGCAATATTGTTTGTCGCTCCGCTGTAAAAGCACCAGCCTGTAAAAAACAATGAAATAGTCGCACCAATTGAACCAATGATATAAAGTGGCCTGCGCCCCATCTGGTCGACTTTCCACACAGCGATCAGCGTGAAAAGGAAATTTGCCAAACCGAAAATAATCTGCCCTAACAAGGCATTACTAATATTTATTCCTGCATCGTTTAAAATACGGGGCCCATAATAGATGATCGCATTGATCCCGCTGAACTGGGAGAATAAAGGGAGTAACAAACCAATCAATAACGGCCTTCTCATCTCTTTTGCAAATAATTCTTTGTAAGAACCTGATTCCTTTTCTGGCGTTTTTTTGAGTAATATGACATCGGCAGCCGCATTTGCGGAACCATTGATCCTGGTCAATATACTTATACCTTCCTTTTCTCTTCCCTGATGAATCAACCATCTTGGACTCTCTGGTACAAAGCATAGTCCAACCAAGAATAACAGAGATGGAATGACCCCAAGACCCAGCATAGCTCTCCATACTTCCTTAATCAATATATAATCCAATAGTTCTCCCAGAGATTGCTGATGATAAGTTAATGATAGATTTAATAAACCCGCATTAGTTAAGTATGCAACAAGAATACCTGCTGTTATCGCCAGCTGATAAAAAGTAACCAGCCGGCCTCGGATAGCCGCCGGAGCTATTTCTGAAATATACAAGGGGGCGACGATGGACGCCACACCGACACCCATGCCGCCCATCATCCTTGCCAGAATTAATATGGTATAATCAGCAGAGCCAGCAGTACCGACTGCAGATAACAAGAATAGAATTGCTGATAACATCAGCATTTTCTTTCTGCCAAAACGATCACTTAGTGCCCCGGCAAAAGCGACACCAATAATACAGCCTACCAGTGCTGAAGAAACAAACCAGCCTTCTGCCGCTGGTGATAAACTAAATTGTTGTTTTACAAAAGGTAATACTCCCGAAATAACGGCCATATCAAAGCCGAATAGCAGGCCGCCCAATGTAGCTACTAAAGTAATTGCTATTAAAAAAACGGTTGATTTTGGAGAGGATACCTGTGGGTCATTCTTTTGGTTCATGGCTGTTCAAGATTGATTCAATTTTCAATATAAATTGTCATTATCCCTTTTGCTGAAAGGGTAAAGTGGTTCTTCAATGACTTTTTGCGTGTTTCTAAAAGATCGCTTTCCCAAATCGTGAGGGAGGAATTGTTTTTCGGACTGATATTAATCTGGCTATCCTGATCACCACAATTTACAAGTTGTAACAGAATCCCTTTTCCATCGTCAGATTTTTTGATAGCCTCAATATAAGTATGAGTTCCATTAACAGTAAAGGGCAGGCCTTTTTCTAAAGTTACAGCAGCGGGTGCAACAAGCAATGGCTGGTGGTTACTTAATCCTGTTTGGTTGGCCTGATAGCTATCATAACCACGCTCATGTGCTTGAATAAAATAGCGGAAAGTAACCATTCCCTGTTGATCGGCCCTGAAATTTGTATGCCATAAGTTATTCATTACCCACGAATAGATATGAGAAGACTGAGGCGTAAAAGACAACCATAGTGGTGCATGTGGCAGTCCTCCAAGTAAATTGGCTGTGGTAATTTTTCCAATTTCAAATAATGGTGCATCAGGGCTCGATAAAGTTACCCCATAAGCATTATTTGATAAGTCTATCCATCTTTGCATCGTATACCAGTTCCTGTTGGAATAAGGTAGTTGATCTGTTTCTGCTGTAATGCTTCCCCATGGAATGCTGTAACGCACTTTGGCATCTGGGATATGAAAAGGAAAGGCAAAATGAACACTTTCTTTTGTCCTGATTGCTTTCTTATCAATAGTATTGATTAATTCAATTTTATCAAGCCCGCTAATTAACCTTATTTCCCTGGTTATCCCATTGGTACCGGGAGCCGCAGAAGTAATTAATAAACTATTGACCAAAGGCCCCTTTTCTTTGATAGTTATCCTTGCATTTGAACTGGATTGAATTTTCTCAATAGAATCACCAGGCATATACAAGTATTGATTCAGGCCGGCAGAATCTGCAGATAGATAATTTCGGTTAGTACTTATTTTAACTAGTTTTTTGATATCACCCGTTTGCGGCGCCAGCTCAATTTTATAGACTCCATTACTGATTGTATTTGAAGAGATCTGATTCATTCCAGAACCTTTGCGGTAAGCTGCCCCAACGTTGATGCTAAAAGTGCTTTTCCCCATTTGAGGTACTTGTTCTGCTATAAAAGCCAGTTCACCAGTGTTCAAACGCTGAGAAAGTACAGGTTTTCCAGATGAGTTTTTAACGAGATCGCCACGCTTGCTTAATGATGCTGGTACGTAAACTATATCTGTACGCGGCCAGGAAACGGTATTGTAAACATCTAACTGATTAGCTTTACTCAGCTCGCTTTTTAAAGATAACATGCTTAAAGTATCAATGATATCACCAGCCTTCAAGACATAAGATTGTTTGACCGCCCATTCACTTTTTACTTTTTCATCATCTGGATGAGAGACGCTATTATAAGCGCCCCAGGTATGTTCATTAAATAATAATAAATTCTTCCAGCTTTCATCAAAGCTTTGAACAGGATAGGCTGATTTATTACGAATAGCCCAAACCGCATCAGCTTGCTTAAGTTGATCAGACAGCTGCCGGCTAAGCGCGGTTTCTCTAGCTGCAGAGGATACCCCATCTGTCCAGTACTCCGTATAATCTCCCGCAAAAGAAGGGATTTTATCTGCGTATTTTTGCTCGAAGTCAGTGAAAAACTGCTTAGTAGAAGTGATAATAAGCTGCGGCGATGCATATTTTTCATTCCATGCTTTAACGGCATCGGGTAATTCAGGATCAATTGGCGCATTATCACTCATTGCCCAGGTTAGGATTGACATGTCGTATGGAAAACCTTTTTGTGCTAATTCATCCAGATAGTCAAATAAATAAGGGTTCAGGAAGTTTTCTGAAGGATGGCCTGTGTAGAAGGGTTTTGGGTCTTTGATCGTAAAGAAGTTAGGTATTTTATCCCCTTTTAACTGATAACCCAATGAATAAGGTTGGCATTGCCAGAAAAGTAGTTTCTGCTTGCCAGAAGGAGAGAGCCAGTAAAAAGGTATATCCTGCCACTTGGCCAGGTTTCCTATCCGGTCTGAAGCATTTGGGCCGGACAGGAAATATTTAATCCCTGTTTGTTCCACCTGTGCCGCTAAACCCCAGGAAGCTCCTGGTACATCGCCCTGAAATAAAGTGTTAATTTCCAATCCTTGCGCTTTGGCCAGTTTCTGTGATTTAGCAAACATTTGCATTAATTGTCTGGAATCGGTAAGACTGGTATTGATATTTCCGTAAGCACCATCCAGGCTGATCCATCCTTTTTTTACTGCATTCCAGAACCTGCTCTTTTTTTCCTGATTAGCAAGCGCAAGGTAGTTATCTACCACCCACATAGCCTCGGTTGTCCATTTGAAGCGTGCTGCAACAGGGTAGTACTGTGTTTTCTCTGCAAGCGCTATTGATTCGTCTATATTATCCAGATGTAGTTTCAGCACTTTAGACTGTGTATTCGTATAACCGATATCTACATGTGAATGAGGTAGTACATAGATATTCCAGCTCCTTGACGGTTCAACAATGCAGCGCGCCGTATAAGTTTGATGGTTAACAGCAATTGAAACTGTTGCTTGTGTAGCCTTGGTAACTGGAATACCTGGCAGCGGAATTTCCAACGACTCAGCCCCTTGCTTATTTGCAGGAATATTTATCTTTTCTGTCAGGTTATTAAAAGATACATAGATTTCCGCCTGCTGATAGTTTTTACCATTTTTAAAAATCAACCTGACCATTCTTCTGCTTACTCCCTGATATTTTAGATAAGCTATAGTTGGCTGAATTTGTATGTCAGTAAAAATGGCTCCTGCTTTCTGAGCAAATATATTGAAGCTGTTTATCGTCAGAAAAACAATAAATAGTGTTTTAAATAGATGCCTTTTAGGTGTGGTTCCCATGATGGTGGTTTTTAAATTGATTAACAACATTCGTCTTTTACAAACGCAGTGAGGACTTTCGCTCTTCCCTTACTTTTATTTATGATTTGGTATTGTAATGCTTCTGCAGGAATAATGAAGGTTTCGGCATAATGAATTTCCAGTTCCATTTCGCCAGTTCTCACCAAAATAAGGTCTCCTTCTACTAAGCTCAGGATATGACACTGCCCTTCGGTACGACCTTCAATAACCGTGTCGAATTCATAACGGTTAATCGCATAAAAATGATCAGGATGAGTAATCAGGTTAACAAGTTGCCAGTCATCGCCCTGGTTAATGATACTTTGTTTCGCAATCAGCGTATCCTTAACTACCTCACCCTTTCTTTCAAAATTCAGGTTGGCGAAAGCGCGGTCAATATTCAGTGGCCGGGGTTTACCATTTAAATCAGGACGGAGCCAGTCGTACATTTTGAAAGTGAAAATATAAGGTGTTGCACTAATTTCTAAAACCAGGTTGTTTTTGCCTGAACTATGAACAGTACCATTTGGAATCAGAAATAACTCATGTTTTTTAGAATTAAATGTCTGTACATACTTTTCTACCGCTACGGGTGTGTGGTTGTTAAAGCTGTCTTCCAGCACCAGCTTAAATTCATCCTGATCAATGTTTTCCTGGAAACCTAGATACACTTTGGCCTGTTCCTGGTGGTCCAGTATGTAATAAGTCTCATCCTGGGTAAAATCCTCACCAAAGTGTTCTTTAGTATAAGCTACAGCAGGATGGCATTGTAAGGATAATTTATCGCCATCCATGGTATCGAGGAAGTCAAAACGTATAGGGAAATGATAACCGAAACGTTTGGCTGCTTTACCTAAAATTGCCTGATTATTATGAAAAAGAAGCAGATCAAAAGCTACTTCGAGTAACTGGCCTCCATTTTCCATTACAATTCCATTTTCAGGAGCAATCAGTTCAAATGACCAGGCATAGTTTATAACAGATTGATTCAGACCGGTTATATTATCCTTGATCCACTGTCCGCCCCATACTCCGGGCTCAAACCATGGTCTGGCTCTGAAAGCATGTCTGGACATTTTGGTTAATGCTTTGCGTAATGCTATACCTGTCATCCAGGATATCTCTGTGACCCGCTGTTCGTCAACTATGATATCAATATTGGCTAATAACTGCTGTTTATGCTTGTTTAAAACCGGCCAGTCTATAAAATAGAAACGTTTATACTGTGCTTTGGGATCCGTAACTGCTAATGAACCCAAGTTATGCAAATGATTTGCTCTGGAACGGAACTGTATCTCATTTTTGGGAACATCGATATAAATGATTTTTGCATCTACAGTAGCTAATGCTGCTCCGCAACCATAGATAATGGTGAATTCTTGGGGATCAGGTTGAATTAAACTGAGTTTTGCAGGATCAAAAAAGTCTTTCAGTTCTCCGTCATATCTTTTACCAAATACAGGATCAGCTGATTGAAGATGGTCTTCAATCAGCTGATCAATTACCAAGTTGGGTTTCAGTGCAGTATCTATTGTAATCCAATGAACGGTTTTGCCTTTTTGTGTTAAATGCTGATTAAGCTGTTTTACAAAAAGGTCCCAATAGACACCAGAGTAACCATCAATAATAATATTTTGAGACTGACTGATGATCCATTCAGACAAACTATTGAAATCAGTGTTTATCGTGTCTTCAATTTTAAAAGCAGGGTAGATATCGTATCCGTGCCTGGAAGTTTGAGCTTTTTTTGCTGGAATAATAAACTGCGTCGTATTTCGCAAGGAGCCGATATCGGTATTTATTCCGTCTTTGTAAGTATCAGTCATTGTTTGGTTTTATGTTGTAATGTCCAAACATATGACATTTCTCTTAAATATTCAAAGGCCTTTTTAAAATCAATTAAAATCTAGTGATTTCTCCGGCTTTCTACGGTATAAATAAAGCTCTCTGCATTGTAATAACCTAAATTATACTCTATTGCACGATCACCCTGATCATAGACAAATCTTTTTCTAAATAAAATAGGGCTTCCGGTCTCCACTTCTAATTTACCGGCAATGAATTTGTTTGCTGTTATAGCACTGATTTCTTCCTTAGATAAATTCGCGATTACTGAATGTTCTGTTTCAAGCATTTCATATAAAGGCTGCTTAAAATCTTCTTCTCCTGTAAGACCAATCCTGGGATGAAAATAAGAAATGAAATAAACGAAAGCACCATCAGATCCACCTCGTAGACGTTCTAATTTCAAGATTTTTTTATCTGTTTTAATATCAAATAAGTTGGCAATCTGTTCGTCTGGATAGACCCAGCTCAGGTGAAGTTCATAGTTTCTGACAGGTATTCCTCTGGCTTTCATTTCTTGAGAGAAACTAAGCCAATTCATTGATTTAGAGCTTATTTTTGATGGAGCTACTTTTGTTCCATACCCTTTTTTCCGGACTAATAATTCCTCATAAACCAATTTGTTCAAGGCTTGCCGAAGTGTAGTTCTGGAGATAGCCAGCTTCTTAGCAAGATCTACTTCGTTAGGTAATAGTTTACCTGCCTGGTAAGCTGGATCTTTGATCAGCTCTCTCAATAGGAGTTCGGCCTGGATGTGAAGTGGGATATGACTTTTATGGTCAATGGAAATATTCATGGTCAACTTAATAATGATTCGATTATCGGCTATAAAATTAAGCTTTTTAGTACATACATAGCAAATAGGAATGTAGGTATATGTATGCTGTGAATTCACACCTCGAAACTGATCATTTCAGCCTAAGTTTGATGAACAAAAATGTTACTCAGACGAGAAGTTAAATGTTATCAAAATTATTATCAATATTATCTGTAAATAATAAGTAAAATGGTAATCAAACCCGGATAAAGCTTAACCGTTTTATCAATATGAAAAAAGATCATCTAAAATTTGGAAATAGCTAGAATACTTCTATGTTTGTACATAACTATTGACAACCAAATATAGACTGCAAACATGTTTTTCTCTTAAAACCGGAATCATGTTCGCTTTTATTTATTGTATTTAAATAAAACTGAATGAAAAAATATTTACTCCTTTTTTCTGCTGTTTTTTGTTTACTACATCTGCAATCTACCGCACAGGTAGCAGATAGAGCAGCACTTGCCAGCTCCATACGCGCTGATACTCGTTTAGATACGATTCAGGCAAGAGCAATTCAACTACTTACCGGGTTTTCTGCAGGTACATCTTATGACGAGGTATGGATCAGGGATTTTAACACATTCATTAAAGGCTCTTTAAAAATACAGCCCAAAGAGAAAGTCAGAAATATGCTTCTGATGTTCTTTAAAATCCAGGGTGATGATGGAAATATTGTAGATGGTGTAGTGGATAGTGCTAAAGCAAATGGCGGATATCAATACCGTTATTCTGCTTTATTACCAGGATGGGCAGCGCATAAAAATACGGTAGAAACTGACCAGGAATCATCATTAGTACAAGCGGTCAGGAAATATGTTGACGTTACAGGAGATAGGAGTATTCTTTCTGAACGTATTGGAGCTAAAACCATTTTGCAGCGTATGGAAGAATCTTTCTCCTATATCTTAAAAGACAGGTGGTCAGATAAATACGGCCTGGTAAAAGGAGCTACTACCGTTGATTGGGGAGATGTACAACCAGAAAAGGGCTGGGGAGTAGCGATCAATGCGCATACCAAATGGGCAATTGATATTTATGATAATGCCATGTTTGTTATGGCCATCAATGATTTTCTGGCCATAAAACCAGAAAACTACAAGACACAACAGGACTGGGCAAAGCTGGCTGGTACAATCAAGGCAAATGTCCGCAAACACTTGTGGATGTCAGCAGCTCAAAAATACAGACCTCATTTATACTTGAATGGTAGTCCCTTCTCCAAAACATTTGACGAGGATAAGATCTTATATTCCGGCGGCTCAGTATGTGCAATTCTGGCTGGCTTTAATACCCTAAAAGAGATACAGCAAATCAACCTTCAAATCGTAGCTGCAGCATCAAAAGAGAAGTATGCAACTATAGGTTTTACAATTTACCCTCCTTATCCGGAAAATGAATTTCCAAACATGCTTCCTTATTCTTATCAAAATGGCGGTGACTGGACTTGGTTCGGTGGCCGGATGATTAATGGTTTAATCACACATAATCTGGTTAAGGAAGCTTATGAAGAATTAATGCCTATGGTAGATCGTGCAATTGCCCATAATGGATTTTATGAATGGTATAATGTACAAACCGGCGAAGCCAAAGGGTCGGGTGATTTCAGAGGCGAAGCAGGAGTTTTATTTGATGCTGTTGAATCTCTTAAACAATGGGCAGCCAAAAATTAACAGTCGAATAGCTTTAAACGATCATATAACCACACCAAAAACCAACCAACAACTAAAAACCAAATTATGAAAAAAGCATTTATTTACTCCATTTTGCTTTCGCTGCTTTCCCTGCAGGTGATGGCACAAATTAAAGTTACCGGGAAGGTCACCGGTTTAAAAGACAACCTGCCCATTCCCGGGGTTAGTATCAAAATAAAAGGGGCAGCGGGAGGTACAATAACTGATGCCACTGGTAATTATCAAATTCAGCTAGCAGATGATAAAGCTATCCTGGTTTTCTCTTCCACTGGCTTTACACCACAGGAGAGAAATGTGACCGGTAGAAGTGTCATCAATATCCAGTTAGATGAAAAGGCAGATAATCTGAGTGAAGTAGTTGTCATAGGCTACGGTACAGTAAAGAAATCAGATTTGACCGGGGCAGTTACTACGATCAAAGGGGAACAGCTGATGGATAAACCAGTGGCAAATATCTCTCAGGCGCTGCAGGGTAAAATAGCAGGTGTTGAGGTGAGTTTGAACAGTGCAGCTCCAGGAACTGCTGCTAAAGTAAGGGTAAGGGGTATCGGATCTATTAACTCCAATATTGACCCTTTATATGTAATTGACGGTGTCGCTGGTGTTGATCCCAATTCGATTAACCCAAATGACGTGGCTTCATTAGAAGTACTGAAAGATGCTTCTTCTACGGCTATTTATGGCTCCAGAGGTGCAAATGGTGTCATTATGATCACCACGAAAAGAGGGCGCAGAGAGGGAACACAAATTAGTTACGAGGCCAATGCAAACGTAAGTGAGTTATACAGACATGTGAAAACTTTAAATTCAGAAGAATTTCTGAAAGTGTATAATGAGGCTTATGCCAATGGTACGAAATTTGACCCGGCAGGTGGTGTATGGACTCCTCCAAAAGCATTGAATTATGCAAATTATCCACTGTTATTTGATACAAATAATAAACCTCTTTACGATACAAACTGGGAAAAGGAAACTTATAAACCTGCTTTCTCACAAAATCATCAGTTAAATGTACAAGGTGGTAATGAAAAATCACTGTATAGTTTATCATTAGGTTATCTGAATCAAAAAGGACTGGCTCCTACTTCAGGTTTTAAACGCTACTCTGTGAAGATGACCTTGGACAATGACGTGAAAAGCTGGCTGAAAATAGGGGGTAATGTGAACTTGATCAGAAGTATACAACGTTTAGTTACCGATGGTAATGGAAGTTTGAACGTGGCAAGAGCGGTAGCTGAAGAAGTACCGATTTTACCGATAAGATATCCTAATGGCATTTCTGCCGGAAATTTTGATATTGCCGGATTAGAAGGTGCGCCAAATCCAATTGATATTGCAAACAACAGATATACGATCAACAATACTTTGCAGATGCTCGGTAATGTGTACGCTTTATTCCATATCACCAGTGAACTTGACTTTAAAACCGATTTCGGATATAACCTGAGCTCAAACAAAAATAATTTCTTTTCTTCTCAAAATTTACCTCACTTATCACAAGATGAAGGCGGTGTAGCCAATATCAATGCTTACGATAATTATTACTGGCAGACTGAGAATTATTTAACATGGAACAAAAAGATCAATGACCGTCAAAAATTTACTGCCTTAATAGGAGCTTCTTTACAGCAAACTGGTTATGAAAGAGTTCGTGCAGAAACGCAGAACTTTGTCGATGATATTTTTCAATATCATTATCTTCAGGCTGGTTCAGTAAGATCGGCATCTGAATCTTATGATACTAAATCTGCTTTAAGTTCATTCTATGCAAGAGTAAACTATAGTCTGGATGATAAATATTTATTTACAGCTACAGGTCGTTATGATGGATCTTCGAGATTTGGAAAAAACAACAAATATGCGTTTTTCCCTTCTGTAGGTGCTGCATGGCGCGTTTCACAAGAAGATTTTCTTAAAAACAGTAAGACTGTTTCTAATTTAAAGATTCGTGCAAGTTATGGTACTTCAGGTAACCAGGAAATTGGACAAGCACGTTCTTTATCACAAATTCAGCCAAGCACAACTGTGTTAGGTGGTGCGGCTCAATCCACCCTATTGCCTAGTTATATTGGTAATCAGGATTTGAAATGGGAGAGATCGATTCAAGCAGATGCAGGAGTTGAATTAGGATTATTCAATGATAGAATTAACCTGACTTTTGATTATTATAACCGTGTCACTAAAGATTTACTGCTCCAAACTCCAATTCCATGGTCGGCAGGTTTTACCAATGCAAATGTTTACAAAAACGTAGGTTCAGTTAGAAATTCCGGAATAGAAATTAGTTTGAATACAGTCAATGTTAAAACTGACGACTTCACCTGGTCTACCAGCTTCCTGTTCTCAGCGAATAAGAATAAGGTAATTAAGTTAAATGATGGAAATGCAGATATTTTCCCTGGCCCCAACTTCCTTGGTCAGAACTATGTAGTTCGCGTAGGAGAACCTATCGGGTCATTTTATGGAATGACACGTCTGGGTACTTATGGCGAAAACGAAGCAGCTGATGCCGCTTCTCATGGATTAAAACCTGGAGATAGAAAATATCTTTACAATCCAGATGGTTCGGTGAACTATAGTATTATAGGTCGTGCTTATCCAAAATGGACAGGAACATTCAGCAGTAGCTTTAAATACAAAAACTGGGATTTATCATTTGATATCCGTTTTGTTCAAGGCGTAAATACGGCAGCTAACTTTAAACATTCGGCTGAAGACAGACAAACAATCTCGAACAGTTTGGCAACAGTTTTAAATGCATGGACACCACAAAATCAAAACACCTCTGTTTCTCAGGTACGTAACTATAAATTCGCTCAGGATTCACACTTTGACAGCTGGTGGGTAGAAGATGGTTCGTTTATCCGTGGTCAGAATTTTATTGTTGGTTATAGTTTACCAGCAGCGGTCAATCAGAAGTTGCACATCAATCGTTTAAGAATTTACGCAAACGTTCAAAACCTGTTTATCATTACCAAATATACAGGGTATGATCCGGAGGTAGACACATTTAACCAGACTTATGGTTCAAATGCATCCTTCTCTCAAAATATCGACTTTTTCGCTACGCCAAGACCTCGTATCTGGAATTTAGGCGTTCAACTTACCTTTTAAACTGAATCACATGAAAACTACAAAAAATATAATATTTGCGGTACTGGTCTTACTCACCTGTGCCTCTTGTAAAAAATTCCTGGAAGAAAAGCCAACTGATTTTATAACTCCGGATTCAGAGCTTTCCAGTGCTAAAGTAGCCAGAGCGCTTGCGAATTCAAGTTATCAATACCTGCAGGGGGTATTAAAAGGGCAACCCTCATCTTACGGAGGAAATACCTGGAATCTGATGGAATTTATGACTGGAAAAGCGAATAGTGACCTTGGGCAAACCGGTGCTGTTAACTTTCAGAACCTTTCTTACAATACAACTTCATTTTATATTGACACCTGGTGGCAGCAAATGTATCAAGGCGTTGGGGCTTGTAATCTGGCGATTGAAAAAATACCTGCTATTAATGCTCCGGGGCTTAGTGAGGCCGATAAAACAAACTTATTAGCTGAAGCACGTACACTGAGAGCCTTATATTATTTTTATTTAGTGAGGATGTATGGAGCCGTTCCAAAGGTTACTGAAGTGCCTAAAAATCTGAACCTGTCCATTCCAAGAACTGCAGCAAAAGATATTTATGATACAGTGATTATTCCAGATTTACTGGAAGCAGAGAAATCAACTTTACCATGGAAAGATATTACTGGAAAGGTATCTATGGGCGCTGTAAAATCGATTCTGGCAGATGTATATTTAACTTATGCAGGGGCAGCGATCAATGGCGGAAAGCAATATTATGCTGAATCAGCTAAGCGTTCACTAGCAGTAACACAAACTGGAGGTTTCTCTCTGTTCCCGGAATATACAGATATGTTGAAACCTGCTAATAAGAATAATGGAGAATTTATTTTTCAAGTTCAATATGCGGCTTCTGTTCCTTCAAATAATCCATTAACCGCACTGACTATTCCAAATTATTCTGGTATTTCTGGTTATTCGGATGAGTATGGATCTGTTTATCCAACACCGCAATTTATCAGTTCCTATGCAGCAGGTGATAAAAGGGTAGCTGAAAAACAATTTTTCTATACCAATTATAAAAATCTGAAAACAGGGCAATTGGTTACGTTTAAAGGAAATTACATTTATAAATGGTTTGACTCTACGGCAGTAGTCAGCACATTGAAGTCTGACCTTAACTTTACGCTATACCGTTTAGCAGATGTAGAACTGATGTACGCAGAAGCTTCAAATCAAGCAGAGGGTGCACCAAATGGTACAGCTATTCAGTTTGTAAACGATATTAGAAGAAGAGCTAAATTAGCTCCTGTAAGCGCTTTATCATCAGCTGCTTTTGAGCAGGAAGTATGGGCACAGCGTTACTATGAATTGTGCTTCGAGAATAAGATGTGGTTTGATATGATTCGTACCAGGAAGGTTCACAATGATGTGACCGGCAACTGGGACAATTTTGTAGGACATAAAACCGTATTCGGCGCAACATTCTCAGAGAAGCAATTGTTATTCCCTTTACCTAAACAGGAAACGGATGTGAATTCAAGCTTATTGCCAAATAATCCAGGATTCTAAGCAAATTTAATTACATAAAACGCCCTGTTAATTCCAATTGACAGGGCGTTTTTTTTGCGTTTTAACTCCGCTTAACCTTTTTTGTGAGTAACCTTTAAAATCGCAAATGTTCTCATGCCATCAGGCATTTCCCATTGCACTTTTGCACCTACCCGGTAGCCTAATAAAGCCGTTCCGATAGGGGCAAAGACTGACATCTTATTTTCTTTCATATTCGCTTCCGCAGGAAAGACAATTTGAAAAGTATACTTTCTTTCACTTAAAACTTCCTGGATCTCGACTTCTGATCCGATACATACTGCGTCATCAGGTAGTTCATCTTCTTTGACAACTTTTGCAGAGCCTAGTTCTGCAAGTAGTTGATTTTTATTGTATTCGGAAAGATTAGAATCTTTAAGATGTTTTTTTAACAGATCCAGTTCTTTTTTAACGATCATTAATTGTTCCGTTTGCATATGATTATTTATTAAATCTTATTAGATATTTGTGTTATTTATTAGTTCGCAGAATGCGATTTCTGGAGATTGAGCAGTCGGCTATGGATTTTGAATTTTCGCTGGTGTGGCTTTAGTTTACGGTGCAGTATTAATTGCAGCATAGATACCAGGACTGCCAGGACGTTTAGCCACAGGTGATCCAGTAATAACGCAGCAAGAACGAGTACCACATTTAAGCCGAAAAGACCTATCAAGCCTAAGCCAGTCCATGATATGGATTTAAATTTATTGATCATAAAACTTATTAATTCAGTAAAAAGAGAGAGAGGAGCTGTCTGACAAACAACTTCATGATTTTCCTGAAGGCCCCAGACCAAATTATGGTCGGGGCTTACTTAATAAAGTCCTTGCTGGTAGTTTGGGAGTGGAATCCAAAATGATAATGAATTGATACCATGCGGCAATACATAGCAAACGAAGCACACATTTCCCTGGTAAAAGAAATTTCGAGCATTGCATAAATATAGCGGGGTGTATGGATTGTTTTCATTAACAAAATAAATTAAGATATAAAAAAATGAAGCTTTATCGTTGGCCCGAATCCTGATGGCGGGCCGGGACTTACTGAATAAAGTCTTTACTGTTTTTACGGAAGAAGTATCCTAAGTTAGCATGATAAGAAACAGGTTGGCGTTGCAGCACACGGGCTGGTTGCATTTTTAGTGCAATCGCCATTCGAAGCGTGTAAAGTAAGTGCCTGATTAAACCCATTAAAACAAAGCTCTACTTTTAAATCACAAAAACAAATATTTCCTGAAATAATATATTATTATCTTAGGAATGTTACATAACTATGATTTAGGATATGAATTTTTCAATGCTCTTAATCCTTAAATTTGAAGCAATGAAGGCAGACATTAAAAATCTGAAAGATATTACCCTGTTCGTAGATGGATTTTACAGAAAAGTTCAGCATGATGAGCTGATCGGGCCGGTTTTTGCTGGTGCAATACAAGACTGGGCTCCTCATCTGGAACAAATGTACAGGTTCTGGAACGCTGCATTATTTGGTGTTCCTGGCTTTCGGGGCAATCCTTTTGCCAAACATGCTCCACTGCCTATTCAGGAAAAGCATTTTGAACGCTGGTTGAGCTTGTTCAGTGTGACTATAGATGAAAACTTCGAAGGAACAATTGCAACAGAGGCCAAAAACAGGGCTCAAGTGATGGCAGAAATGTTTATTCACCGTTTGCGTGGAATGAATGGTGATACTAGCAAAGTAATTGTCTGAAACCGTATTGATAATTCAAAACAAACGTTTGTGCTGAGATTTAACAGCCAATCCTTCGCATCGTATTTAAATCGTTAAATCGACCTTGATTAACTTGATTATACATTTATTTTGTATCACATCGGGCAAAAAACACCTCAATCTTCTTTTTAAATAAAAGGCATTATGCAAGCGTTTGCGTAGTTCTCATCCTTTTTAATGGAGCTGCTTGCCAGTATATTAGTTCCAGACCTTTAATCAGCTTAAACTAAAACCTTTAATCCTGAACAGACCCTTTTTTTCTATAGCTTTTTAGGATAGATGACAGGTGAACCTCTTGTGGCAGATGCGCTATGAAAATGAATAAAAGAGTTTTTTACCTAACCAAGACTAAACCTAAGAAAATGCTGCATTCATTGTTTACCACCAGGAATACAAAATCTTATGCTGCACTTTCAGATCATGAACTGGCAGGTCTGCTAACCATTGATGACCAGGCCGCATTCAATGAACTCTATAAAAGGTATTGGGAAAAATTATATGTGATAGCCCGTCAAAGAATAACAGATGCTTATGAAGCAGAAGAAATTGTGCAGGATATTTTCTGTAACCTATGGAGAAAGCGCAACACATTTGAATTGACAAAAGGATTTCAATACTATTTTTCGGTCGCAGTGAAGTTTGAGGTGATCAACCGGATGGCGAAAAAAAGCAGAGAGAACAGAGTTAAAAAAGAAGTATTGGTCTGGAGTTCTCCAATTGATGAATCTACCTCAGATCAGCTGGATTTTAATGAACTGCAAAGTCAGCTGGCTTTAACAATCAAAGTATTACCTGAAAAATGTCTGTTGGTTTTTAAGCTTAAACACGAACAAGGATATTCTCAGAAGCAAATTGCACATGAACTGGATATTGCGGAGAAAACTGTTGAGGCACACCTTGCAAAAGCCAGGAAGACGATCCGTATCAGATTCGGGCATCTTGCAGCAATGGCTAAGTCCGTTCTTTTTTTATAATAATTTCAAAATAGACTAAGGGATTTTCTGAGTTGGTTTGGCTATCTAATAAATGGCCATTATAATGAGTTCCAATCCGGATCAGGACAAACTATTAAAGCTCGCAGAAAAGTGGCGTAAAGGTACGATCACAGCAGAAGAGAAAATTCAGTTTAATAACTGGTATAATTCTTTTGATGATACGGTGTTCTCCGCAGAAGAGCAGGGCAGTCGTATTGATCTTGAAAAAAGTATAAATGAGAAGATAAAAGATAAACTTCAGCTACCAAAACGAAGAA
This sequence comes from Pedobacter sp. UYP1, assembly GCF_040547305.1. Taxonomy (NCBI): domain Bacteria; kingdom Pseudomonadati; phylum Bacteroidota; class Sphingobacteriia; order Sphingobacteriales; family Sphingobacteriaceae; genus Pedobacter; species Pedobacter sp. UYP1. The sequence goes on from NZ_JBEPPL010000004.1 coordinate 79,196, forward strand.
ACAGTATAAAGATTTATTCAATTTTAGCAGTAGCAGCAACCCTGGTCCTGACTTCAGGAATATTAGTCTATCTTTCTTTTAACCCATCCTTATCTCCCGAAAAAAAGCCCATCACACAGATCGCTTCTGTCATTAAGCCTGGAGGTAATAAAGCAACGTTAACACTTGCTAATGGTCAGAAAATCAGTTTAACAGATACTTCGAATGGCGAAATTGCGGAGCAATCTGGTATAGCGATTACCAAAACTGCTGACGGACAATTAGTTTATACGGTCAAAAAATCATTAGCTGTTTCCCCGGCAAACCAGACCACTCAATTTAATACCATAGAAACCCCTGTAGGCGGACAATATCAAATTAATCTGCCCGATGGAACAAAAGTTTGGCTTAATGCCGCTTCTTCCCTCAAATATCCGACACAATTTGCAGCTCATCAACGCCAGGTTGAATTAACGGGTGAAGGTTATTTTGAAGTATCAAAAGATAAGAAAAGACCATTTACGGTAATAACTGACAAGCAGCAGGTTCAGGTACTGGGCACTCATTTTAATGTCAATGCCTATAAAGAAGAACAGGCAACAAAAACGACGCTTTTAGAAGGCAGCGTTAAAGTCTCGAATGCGTCCCGGCAAAAGCAAGGCAATTCAAAACTGCTAAGTCCCGGAGAGCAATCCACCTTAACCCAGGCTTCATTTCAGGTAGAAAAAGTAGACATCGAAAGTGTAATAGCCTGGAAAAATGGCTATTTCACCTTTGCGGATGAAGACCTTGAAGTCTCTATGCGCAAACTCAGCAGGTGGTATAATGTAGACATTTCTTATCAGGGGAAATTTGACAATATATCTTTTGGCGGCGCAATCTCAAGATCAAAAAGCTTAGCAGAAGTTATCCAGATTCTGGAATTAACCAGGAAAGTGAAATTCAAAATAGAAGGAAGGAGGATTATACTGATGTCATAACTTTTACTTCCAATACTAAACACACCAACAACACACCAACAACACACCAACAACACTACCAAACACACTAAACACACCGAAAAAAAATCAACTTAACCAGATTACCTGGCCTCAACAAAGGTAATCGTCTAAACACAACCAAATCAATGTATGAAAATCTAGACCCTGATTCATACAGGAAGTCCTGTAAGAATAAGAAAATTCTTCGTGTTACGAAGTTTACGATTATTTTAGTGTTAACAGCCGTACTACAGCTTAATGCAATGGCCTTTGCGCAAGGCCGCATTACACTATCGCGGAAAAATGCACCGCTGGAAAAAATTCTCAATGAAATAAAAAATCAGAGCGGATATGATATCTTTTTTATCAGAAAAGATCTGAAGCTGGCTAAACCAGTGAATATAGAAGTTAAAGAAGCAAGTCTGGAAGATGCATTGCTGCAAGTTTTTGCCAACCAGTCTCTTGAATATACTATTGCAGCCAAAACAATAGTGGTACAGGAAAAAAAAGTAAATGCTCCTTCAGCCATTAAAGCAAACATCAATGTAACCGGTAAAGTGATAGATGAAAAAGGAATGGGTATTCCTGGAGCAACGGTTAAAGTTAAAGGCACTGTACAAGGAGGGATTACTGATAGTGAAGGCCAGTTCAAACTAGCTGACGTAGATGAAAAAGCCATTCTTGTAATATCTTATTTGGGTTATATCACTCAGGAAGTTAGCGCTGGATCAGGCAGCCCTTTAACCATTAAACTAGCAGTACAAGCAAGTAACCTCGACGAAGTGGTGGTGGTTGCCTATGGTACCCAGAAAAAAAGCAGTTTAACGGGTGCTATTGCTACAGTTAGTGCAAAAGAATTAAAAGATAGACCGGTGAGTTCATTACAAAATGCTTTACAGGGTGTTTCTCCAGGTCTAACTATTCTACAACGCCCTGGCGATGTTGGCCGTAATGCGAACGGTACTTCAAATGGTACAGGTACTATCTCTATCCGGGGAAGAGCCAGTTTGAGTTCAGCCAGTGAACCTATGTATGTAATCGATGGAATTCCGGCAACAGCCGCAGAACTAAGTGCCATCAATCCAAATGATATCTCTGGTATTTCCGTTTTAAAAGATGCATCATCGGCTTCATTATATGGTTCAAGAGCTGCAAACGGCGTAATTATGGTGACTACCAAACGAGGTGGTGGAGATAGAACCTTAGTAGAGCTAAATGCAGATTATGGCTGGCAAACTGCCACACGTTTACCAAAATACGTGGGATCGTTTGATTATGCTAATCTATATAATGAAGCTCTGACCAATGCCGGTGGAAAAGCAATTTTTACTCCTGCACAACTTCAAGCCTATCAGGATGGTTCTCAACCAGACCTCTATCCAAATACAAACTGGTATAAAGAGGTATTGCGTCAAAGTGCACCTCAAAGCAATATCAGTCTGAATGTCAACTCACCGGGTAAAGTGACCAGTAGTTATCTGGGATTAAACTATCTGACACAAGCATCCTTGATTCCTGGAAAAAAACAAAGCCGTGTTGGTGGTAAATTAAATACAGAAAGTACTATCGTTCCGGGTCTTTTAAAGATCGGAACAAATCTATCCTTTACTAGTCAGAATTTTGATCGTAAAGGGGACTTGAACTGGACAGAGTTAAACCGCTCTTTGCCAACTTCTGTCTTGCAACAAAGCAACGGAGATTGGGGATCTATGGACAATGGAGTTGTTAACTCACAAACTGCAAAACGTAACCAAATGCGTATGATCCAAGACGGTGGCAGTGCTTGGGATAAAGATAATTATCTGCAAACAGCAGGGAATATTGTTTTAACTCCCTTGCCCGGTCTGACCATCAGTGGACTGGCCTCATTTAAATTTACAGACGGAAATTCCTGGGCATTTATCAGCACACTCGATCCGATTAATAACTTTCTGACCGGAGCACCTATTTCTTCCACTGCATCGACAGTAAATAGTATGAAGGAATATTACCGTAAAAGAAGAGAAACCCTGGTACAAGGAACAGCAGATTACGAACGTACTTTTGGCAAACACTTTGGTAAATTAACATTAGGGGCAAGTCAGGAAAGTAACACTTATAGAACAGCCTTTTTAGGTAGGAAAAACTTTCCTAATAATGATTTAACTACAATAGGCAGCGGTTCATCGAATGCTGAAGACATCAACACAGACGACGACGGACAAGCAAACACCTCAGCTGAGCAGCAATGGGCCATCCGTTCTCTGTTCGGCCGCTTTAACTATACCTTTAATGATAGGTATTTATTAGAAGCCAATGCCCGTATAGATTACTCTTCCCGTTTCGAAAGTAGTGTCCGCAGAGCAGTATTCCCATCTTTTTCTGCAGGCTGGATTATCTCTAAGGAAGATTTTATGCAAAACGTGAGCTGGATAACTAACCTTAAATTACGTGGCTCTTATGGTTCATTAGGAAATGAAAATCCAGTAACCATTGGTAATTATTCTAACCTGTTAAACAATGGTTACGCCTATAGTTTTGAAGGAACACCACAGGGCGGCGTATGGCAAAATAGAATACCTAATTTACTAACTTCATGGGAAAGTGTATATATGACCAATTTCGGTTTAGACATGACCTTGTTTAAGGGTAAACTGGATATTACAGCTGATTACTATATCAAAAACACCAAAAACTTGTTGTTAAGAGTTTCGACACTTGAAACAATAGGAGTAAACACCAATACCACTAACGCTACCACCAGTGGGTTGCCTTTAGTCAATGCAGCTTCAACCCAGAATAAGGGATTTGAACTGGGACTAACACATCATGACAAAATAGGCAACGATTTCAGCTATAGCATCGGTGCAAACTTCTCTATCATCAAGAATAAAATTACAGGATTATCAGACAGCAGAGATAACTTTGATGGCAGATATATCCAAAGAGTAGGAGAGTCTATCGGGTCATTTTATGGCTATGAAGCAGATGGCCTTTTTACAGATGCCGCAGACGTAAAAAATCATGCATTCCAATCGGCAGCAACCGGTCCTGGTGATATCAAATATAAAGACCTGAATGGAGATGGTAAAATTGATGCCCTGGACCGTAAGGTATTGGGCACAGATGTTCCATGGTTCAATTATGGTTTTAATATCAGCGCAAGTTATAAAGGCTTTGATTTTAGCGTGCTCACTTATGGTGTTGCCAATGTGAAAACTTATTTATCAGAAGAAGCAGCTTATCCATTCTTTAACGGCGCAAGTGTAAAAGAGCAATGGAAGAACCGCTGGACAACGGATAACCCTGATCCAAACGCAGACTTCCCGCGTATTCTCACTACCGCAGCAGGCGGACAAAACTATACACCAACCTCTTCTTTCTGGCTATTCAGTGGTGCCTACTTCAGAGTTAGAGGAATTACTTTAGGCTACACCATCCCGCAACAGGTAAGTAAGAAATTCGGAATGTCCAGACTGAGATTCTACGGTACAAGCAGTAATCCATTTACGATTATGGCAGATAAACGTCTGGCTGATTATGATCCTGAATCAGGCTCCGGCCGTGGTGGCTATCCAGGAATTAAAACATGGTCACTAGGTTTAAATGCAAGTTTCTAATCCTCAAAAATAAAGCAATGAAAAGAGCATACAAATATATACTTACAGGTTTATTCGCAACTATTGCGCTTGCTTCCTGTAAAAAAGATTTTTTAGAAAGACCTCCGCAACAATTATCTGAACTTACGTTCTGGAAGAATGAAAATGATGTATACCAGGTAGTGATGGGTGTTTACGCTAAACTTCCCGGTGCTGATGGCGCTTTTGGGATGTTGTACGCAGACGGCGCCTCCGACAATGTGCATGCACAATATCCATGGGAAAGTATTGCAACTGATGTTTCATCAGGAGCGATTACTTCAACAATTGCACTGGATTTATCAGGCTGGGACTATACAGGTATCCGCAGAGCTAATTACTTTCTGGACAATGCAGATAAAGTGACTGCTATTGATAAAGCCTTATTGGAACGTTATAAAGCAGAGGTGCGCTTTATGCGGGCTTTCTCTTATTTCAATCTGCTCAGCAGATTTGGAGCTGTGCCTTTAATCAAGAACGTGGTAGCGATAGGAGATGAAAATATTGCACAAACTCCAAAAGCAGAAGTGCTGAAATTTGTATTAGATGAGCTGGATGCCGTTTCAAAAATCTTGCCCCAGTCGTATGCAGGTGGTAAACCCAATGAAAAAGGAAGAATTACAAAAGGTGCCGCATTAGCTTTAAAAGCAAGAGCTTATTTATATGATGGACAATGGCAGCAAGCCGCTGATGCAGCCAGCCAGGTTATGGGCTTGGGCTATAGTCTGTTTAAAATAACAGCTGCCGATCCCCTTCAGGCCAATGATAAATACGCAGACTGGGTAAGTTTTACGGATGCAGCAGATGAAAGTAAATTCCGTTTAGGGTTAAGCAGTTATGAAGCACTTTTCTATCAGAAAAATAATGGTAATGCAGAAGTTATTCTGGATCAGCAGCATATCAAGCAAATTGATGTGAACCCTTTGAACACTTTATTGCCTCCGGGCACCATAGGCGGCTGGAGTTCGGTAACGCCTACCCAATCTTTGGTAGACAGTTACGCTAGCTACAAAACAGGGGATGCGGTAACTCCAACAGATCCGGCAAAGCGTGCAGCTTTGTACCTGGCTAAAGATCCTGCTTTTGCGAATGAGTATAAAAATCGTGATCCACGCTTTTATGCCAGTATTTTATTCGAAAATGCACCTTGGTATGCGGTAGAAAATGATTATAAATTTAAATGGGTTGAAGGTGCTTCTAATATGTCCCAGACAGGTTATAACTTCCGTAAAATGGTAGACCCCTCAATTGTAAGAGAACAGGTTGACAATTACGCGAACGTAATTCTTATTCGCTACGCTGAAGTTTTATTAACTTATGCCGAAGCCAGGAATGAGCTGAGCGGACCCGATGGTTCAGTTTATAATGCGTTAGATGCAATTCGTACCCGTTCAGGAATGCCAGTTGTAGACCGTGCAAAATATGCAGATCAGAGCACTTTAAGAACCTTGATCCGTAACGAACGCAGAGTAGAACTCGCTTTAGAAGGGCAACGTTATATGGATATCCGCCGCTGGAAAATTGCCCCACAGGTGATGACTACGATTAATAATATAAAAAATAGCCAGGCGCAACAACGGGTCTGGAATGATAAATTATACCTGATGCCCATTCCTCAATCACAAATTGACCTTGCAAAAGGGGTGTTGAAACAAAATACCGGATACTAAAAGGTTGTTAACAACCCTGTAAATAGATTTTATCTGCTGACAAATCCTGCCTTTAGGGAGCGGGATTTGTCTGTAAAACGGATTTGAAATATGAAGAAATTAGCTACGCTTGTATGCCTGAGCCTCACGGTCCTTACTACCTTAAAGGCTCAGCAAAAACCTAATGTTGTTTTCATCCTGGCCGATGATATGGGTTATGGTGATTTGGGAGTTTACGGACAAAAGCTCATCCAGACACCTAACATTGATAAACTCGCAGAAAACGGTATGTTATTTACCCAGTTTTATGCCGGTACCTCAGTCTGTGCCCCTTCGCGTTCTTCCTTAATGACCGGGCAGCATACCGGGCACACTCCAATCAGGGGGAATTATGAAATTGAACCTGAAGGACAGCGGCCATTGCCAGATTCAACCTTTACACTGGCTAAAATCTTTAAGAGAGCCGGCTATGCTACAGGTGATTTCGGCAAATGGGGGTTGGGATTTGTGGGTTCATCCGGCGATCCGTTAAACCAGGGTTTCGATCAGTTCTTTGGTTACAATTGTCAGCGTCAGTCTCATAACTATTATCCAGAACATTTATGGAACAATGCAGTAAAAGTCAGTTTAGACAACGACTTTACCAGGCTTAAAGAATATGCCCCTGAACTCATTCAAAAACAAGCTTTAAACTTTATAGAAGCAAATAAATCCCAACCATTTTTCTTATACCTGTCCTACACCTTACCCCATGCCGGATTGCAGCTGCCTGCAGGAAATGAAGCATTTGAAAAATATAAGAAACTATTTAATGAACAGCCACGTGCGATAAAAAAAGAATGGGATGGAAATGGTTATCAGCCACAAGCCTATCCACATGCCACTTATGCAGCCATGGTAACTATACTCGATACTTATGTAGGACAAGTCGTAGCAAAATTAAAAATCCTTGGATTAGACAAAAATACCCTGATTGTTTTTACCAGTGACAATGGTCCGCATCGGGAAGGAGGAAATGACCCGGAATTTTTTAATAGCAGTGGTGGTTTCAAAGGAATCAAAAGATCACTTTACGAAGGTGGAATCCGCGAACCGATGATCGCTTACTGGCCGGAGAAAATCCAAAAAGGTAGACGCACCCAGCAAACGGGTGCATTCTGGGACTTCCTGCCTACTTTCGCTGAACTAATTAAACAACCCGTTCCTGCTTTTATAGACGGAGTTTCTATTTTACCAACGTTGCTTTCCAAAGGCAAACAAAAGCAACATCAATTCTTGTATTGGGAGTTTCATGAAGACGGTGGAAGGCAGGCCGTCAGAAAAGGAAAATGGAAAGGGGTAAGAAATAAAGCGGATACTGAGTCTTCAAAATGGGAACTCTACAACCTGGAAACAGACCCCCAGGAAAGCAAGGATCTTGCTACTATGCAACCTCTGATTATTCAACAACTGCAAGAAATAACCCGCCAATCACATCGCCCATCAGATGTGTCCACATGGAACTTTAAAAATAACTAAACACACAAATGAAATCTTCACTCCAATCAACGCTTTTAGGAATGATTGTTTTGCTTTCAGGTACGCTCACTGTTAAAGCGCAATTGATTCCAACCGAGCTCCAAACGCCCGATATCGTATCCGTTAACCGGATGTCAATGCGTGCTGAAGCCTATGCCTATGAAAATAGTGCACTGGCCGCTAAACGACAAAAAGAAAACTCTGCCTATTTCATATCCCTGAACGGAACATGGAAATTTAACTGGGTGCAAGACCCCGCAAAACGACCTTTAGACTTTTATAAAACAGATTACAACGATACAAACTGGAAGGACTTTAAAGTTCCTGCCAACTGGGAAACTAATGGATATGGTTTACCAATTTATGTCAATCAACCCTATGAATTTGCAGGTCAGACTAAAAGAGGCGCGCGCTTAAATCCTCCTTTTGACATTCCAGCTGATAACAACCCGGTAGGCTCGTACCGTAAAACAATTGAAGTGCCTGCCAACTGGGACGGACGTCAGATATTTATTCATTTAGGCGCAGTAAAATCCGCGTTTTATATCTGGGTAAACGGTAAAAAAGTAGGGTACAGTGAAGACAGTAAGCTGGCAGCCGAATTTGACCTGACCAAATATGTAAAGCCAGGCAAGAACCTGATCGCTTTAGAAGTATACAGATGGAGTGACGGAAGTTACCTGGAGTGCCAGGATATGTGGCGCATTTCTGGTATCGAACGTGAGGTCTACTTATATTCCACCCCAAAAATAGATATCCGTGATTTCAGGGTAAATGGTAATCTGACAAAGGATTATAAAGACGGTATATTGGACGTACAGTTGAATGTAGACAATTACAGGATGGATCAGCATACAAATCACAGCAGACCAGATACTTTCTCTGTCGCATTGGAATTAAGAGATGCAACTGGAAAATCAATCTGGAAAGCCAATTCCGATCCCCAAACCGTATTAGGAAATTACCATCAGCAGCTGGATTTCAAAAAAGAGATTCCGTCAGTTAAACAGTGGTCTGCCGAAATTCCTTATCTGTACACTTTGAATATCATCCTTAAAGATAGCAAAGGAGCAGTTTTGGAAGTAATTCCGCAACGTGTAGGATTCCGCAGCGTAGAAATTAAAGGAAGTGATTTTCTGGTGAATGGGAAGCGTGTCTTTATTAAAGGCGTGAACAGGCACGAACACAATGCCAGGCAAGGCCATACCTTAACTCATGCGGATATGCGTAAAGATATGGAGATGATGAAAAAACTCAATATAAATGCAGTCCGTCATTCCCATTACCCTCCTGATCCTTACTGGATGGAGCTTTGTGATGAATATGGTTTATACGTGGTCGATGAAGCGAATATTGAATCTCACGGCCGGGGATATGACCTGGCAATTACTTTTGCGAATGATAAAACCTGGCGTAATGCTCATTTTGAACGGATCCGCAGGATGTATGAAAGAGATAAAAACTATCCTTCGGTAGTTACCTGGTCACTGGGCAATGAAGCAGGGAACGGAACAAATATGTATGAAGGTTATTCCTGGCTTAAAAAAACTGATCCTACACGCCCGGTACAATATGAGCGTGCAGAAGAAGATTTTAATACAGATATGATTGTACCGCAATACCCAGATCCTGACTGGTTAATTGAGTACTCAAAAAGTAAAGAAACACGTCCATTAATCATGAGTGAGTTTGCTCATATTATGGGAAACAGCTTAGGCAATTATGATGAATACTGGGATGCAATTGAACATTATCCAAAGCTACAGGGAGGTTTTATCTGGGAGTGGATTGACCAGGGATTAGATACCATTAAAAATGGAAAACGTATTTTAGCTTACGGCGGTGACTTTCCTCTGGAAGGACCGGTGAATGAAAATTTCAGTGATAATAATTTTTGTGTTAAAGGGGTAGTTACCGCCCACAGACAATTAACGCCAATGGCTGTACAGGTGAAAAAGACGCATCAGTTTATCAAAACAACTTATTTGGGCAATAACCAGGTTAAAATTAATAATAGTTATTTTTTTAGGGATATAAACCACACTCAGTTAAACTGGGAGGTGATAGAAAATGGGAGAATTATTGATAAAGGAACGGTTGCAAACCTTGCAATTGGTCCGCGTGCAGAAATCACGATGACCTTGCCTGTTAAATTTAAACAGCAAGCTGGCAAAGAATACTTTCTGAATGTACATTACGTATTGAAAGAAGCAGAGCCCTTTTTAGAAAAAGGTTATGAAGTAGCCTATGCGCAGTTTGCCTTAAATAAATTGGAAGCTGCTGTACAACCTGCTATTGCTAAAGGTGACTTGAAAATCAATAAAACTGAAACCATTTATACGGTTTCAGGTAAAGATTTCAGCGTAGAATTTGATGTGAAAGCAGGCGTTTTGAAAAGCTATTTTCAGCACAATGAACAGGTCTTGGAAAATGGGCCCGTACCAGCCTACTGGAGAGCACCTACAGATAATGATATCGGTGCCGGATTCAATAAAAACCTGCGCAAATGGCGGAACGCTTATCAAATGGCAAAACTAATCGCTTTAGATTTAAAACAAAATGCGGATGGCAGTTATACGATGAACTTTACGAAAGACCTGTTAGCTGGAGAGGCCGTGCAAGAATCAGCTATAACTGTTTTCGCTGACGGTACTTTAAAGGTTGACAACCATTTAAAAGCAGTTAAAGGAAAGTATCCTTTATTACTTAGAGTAGGTACTGACCTGGAATTGAAGAAAGCCTATGACAACATTGAATTTTATGGAAGAGGCCCGTGGGAAAACTACTGGGATAGAAAAACGGCTTCCCTGGTTGGTCTGTATAAACAAAAAACGAAAGATCAGTATTTTGCTTATGCGCGTCCGCAGGAAAGCGGCAATAAAACAGATGTACGTTGGGTAAACTTCACGAATCAGAAGGGGAAGGGTTTACAGTTTGTTTATGAAAATAACCTGTTAAGCTTCTCTGCTTTGCCTTACAGCCTGGATGATCTGGATCCTGAACAGGATAAAAAACAATATCATTCCGGTAAATTAACAGTACGAAACAGCATTTATGTACATATGGATGCACAGCAATCTGGTGTACAGGGAATTGACAGCTGGGGTTCGAACCCGTTAAAGAAATACCGTGTTCCTTTTGCTGATCAGGCTAATAGTTATTGGATTAAGCCAATCAAGTAAGGGGGGATAGCTAATCGAGTAAGGACTTTTAACCAATTAATTGAGGGAGGGATTTCAGCGACATTGTCTGCTTAAATCTCTCCCTTTTTCACTTAAATAGATTTTTCGACATATTTTGTTTAAATGTCAAATTTTTTATATTTGTCGTGTAATTAAACACATTCCTATGTCTGCTAGTGAGCCTATAAAAGATGATGCCATCCAAAAACAGATATTGCAAGCTGCTCAACAGCTATTTCAGACGCATGGACTTCAAAAAGTAACTATGGATGACGTGGCTAAGGCCATCGGCAAAGGAAGAAGCTCTCTGTACTATTACTATAAGAATAAGGAGGAAATCCTGGATGCTGTAATGGACAATGAAATCAGAGAAAATCTGGAAGAAGTTGCCCGTGCAATCGCTCAGCAATCTTCTGCTGAACTAAAGATAAATGCCTTTTATTTAACCAGATTACAACTTTTAGAAAAGAGAAGAGCACTTTACAGTGCCTTGGATGTTGGTATGGATGCCAATGAAATGTCTAATTTCAATAAAGCCAAACATGCCATTCATAAACGCGTAGTAGAAAGAGAAAATAAAATGCTGGGCCAGATTCTTGACTACGGCGTGGAAACTGGAGAACTACGCAGTATACACGCTAAAGATCGTGACGATCTGATTTTTGTATTGTTAAGCGGGCTGCATGGATTAAAGAGAGAAATGGTACTTGATAATGATTTTAGCAGGATAGAAGCTGCGGTAAATGCGCTGTCCCGCTTGGTTATTCATGGATTAAAAAAGTAAAAAAATTTGCACTTGTTTCGACAAATAAACAAATAATGTCGAAATGCTTAAAGTAAGAAAAATGAAAACTGTTCAGTTGACGAATACATTCCGTGCGTTTAATAACCGTAATTACAGGTTGTTTTTTAGTGGCCAGTCCGTTTCCCAGATTGGTACCTGGATGCAGCGTACAGGAGTAAGCTGGGTAGTTTATACGATGACACATTCTGCTTTTATGCTTGGACTTACCGTGTTTGTCTCTCAGTTTCCGTCCTTCCTTTTCTCTCTGCTGGGCGGGATTGCATCAGACCGGTACAACCGGTATAAAGTATTACTGATTACTCAGATTGCATCGATGGTACAGGCTGTGTTACTGAGCATATTGATTTTTACAGCTCATTATACGGCCTGGGAAATACTCACCTTAAGTGGAGTGCTTGGTGTAATTAATGCTTTTGACGTACCCGCCAGACAGCCGTTAATTCATGAAATGGTAACTGATAAAGCAGATTTACCAAATGCGCTTGCACTTAATTCTTCGATGGTGAATCTGGCAAGGCTCATTGGTCCCGCTTTATCAGGTATTATACTAGTGAAGTTTGGTGCAGGAATGTGCTTCCTTTTAAATGCAGTAAGCTTTATTGCGGTCATCGCCTCCTTATTATTGATGAAGTTGCCGGCTTATGTTCCTGCGCTGGTCAAAAAGAAAATCAAGTCTGAGCTTAGTGAAGGTTTTACGTACTTGAAAAACACAGCTTCAATCCGTATTATGCTGTTGATTTTGGGTTTGACAAGCCTTTTAGTATTGCCTTATAATACACTGCTGCCAGTATTTGCCAAGGTAATATTTAAAGGAGACGCGGCTACTTATGGTTATATCAATAGTTTTATAGGAATAGGGGCAGTAGCTAACTCTATATTTCTCGCCTCGTTGAAGCCAGGCGCTAATCTGAAGATTATTTTGCTAATTAACACTGTGATTCTTGGGATTAGCCTGATGATTTTTTCTCAGCTCAGCTATTTTCCTCTGGCCATGCTGTTTGCTACTTTATCGGGATTTGCCATGATGTCTTTGACCACGGTCTGTCTGACGGTGATACAAGTTGATTCAGATCCTCAAATGAGAGGCAGGGTGATGAGTTATATCGCAATGGCTTATTTTGGGATGCTGCCTTTAGGAAGTTTAATCATTGGTGCTGTATCTCAGCGCATAGGCTCACCCGCCGCTCTGTTTTTTCAGGGGATAACAGCACTTATTATAGCTGCTTTATTCTATAAATATTTGAGGAGCGACTATCAGAAAAATTAATTTCGTAACTAAAATTTAACTATTTAATACAATGGAACAGAATCAACAAAACACCGCATTGCTGGTCATGGATATGCAATGTGGAATATCCGGTATGATGGCGCCTCCTGTAATCGCATTGCTGACTACAACCATAGCCAGTACAATCAAACATGCACGCAGTCATGGAATCCCTGTAATCTATGTAACTATAAGTTTCAGGGCAGGGTTGCCAGAAATAAGCAATAACAATAAAAGTTTTAGTGCAGGCAAAGAAAGATTCAAGACTTTAAATATGGAAGAATTTGCCAGGATTCTTCCGGAGCTTGCGCCACAAGGGGAGGAAGTGGTTGTGGTTAAACGCCGTTTCAGTGCCTTTACCGGAAGTGACCTGGAGGTGAATTTAAGAGCAGCCGGAATTCAGCATATCGTACTTACTGGTGTTTCTACCAGCGGCGTAGTACTTTCTACTTTACGTGAAGCAGCGGATAAAGATTACCAGATCACTGTGTTAGCAGACTGCTGTGCAGATGGTGATGAAGAAGTACACCGCGTACTGGTAGAAAAAGTTTTCCCTCGTCAGGCAGAGATCTTGACAGCAGAAGAATGGTGCGGGAAAAATGCTGACAGCTAATACCTGAATTATAATAGCAGCGGATTTTTAACTAAAATCCGCTGCTATTATTTTTTCTATATTTCTTTCAGCCAGCGCTGTAATTGTCACAAAAGGATTTACTCCGGTACTTCCCGGTAACAATGAGCCATCACAAGTATATAATTTATTATATCCCTTGAACCTGCCATATAAATCGGTCGCTTTGCCAATTACGCAGCCCCCTAAAGGATGATAACAGATTTCACCGTTTACACCGTTCTTGAATAATAAACGGGCGGGTGTGCCTCCATTTTCCTTGTTCAATTTATCCATCAGGTTTTTGACAGTTGCCAAAGCATCTGTACTAAAATCTTCAGGAACTTTTAACAGTACTTTATTCGTCAGACTGTTGTAAGTGAATTTTCCGCGGTTAGGATTTTTGGTAATTGCGAGGTATAAAGAAGTCCAGGTTTCCATTTTCATGGGCATAGGCGAAATCTCTGCGAAAACAGGATGCTCTTTATTATCCCAATCGTCAATGGCCATAGTTGGAATACAAGATTGTTTACTGCCTGTACCTTGTTTAATGAAATTTCTTCCTGCCATTACATTTCCATTATTTCCCCATCCTTTGCCTATTTCTTCATTCAGCTTAGGCAGCGTACCTGTTGCTTTTGCTTTTACCATCAGCCCGGAAGTTCCCATACTGCCTGCGCAAACGAAAAGATAATCACAGTTGAAATCCTGCGTAAATTCTGTGTGGCCTTCTGTAGTAATCTTATCGACCTCCAGTTTATATCCTGCCTCGGTTTGATGAATAGACCTTACACTATGCATTGGCCTGATTTCGACCTTATTTGTCTTTAAAGCTGCCGCAAGATAAGTTTTGTCCAAACTCTGTTTTCCTGCATTATTGCCATAAACCACCTCACCATTTAAAGCAGACTGGTAGACTTCTTTCCGGCTCTCTTTTTCCATATACCCAAAATCATATACATTGGGTACAAAAACAGTTTTATATCCAGCCTTGTGCGCCTGGTCTCTTGCTGTACGTGCAAATTTATAATAGGGAGTAGACTCGAAAAATTCCGGTGAAATAGAATTCACTTTCAGCATTTGATTAGCCAGAGGAAAATACTTAGCATACATCTCAGCCGCGTTTACCTCCGGAAGAATACTTTCAAAATATGCTCTTTTGGGAACGACCGCCATTCCTCCGTTAACCAATGAACCACCGCCAACCCCTCTGCCCACATAAACCTTCAGGTGATCGAAATCCATTCTATCCAGCACACCTGTATACTTTTTGAACGTAAAGACATTGGCAAAAGGAAGAATACTATGAGACTTTAACCAGGTAGAACGTTTATCCGGGAAAATCAATTTAGAGAAAGTCGTATGATCTTTAGTGGCAGGCCAGTCCATACCCATTTCCAGCATCAATACTTTTATACCTTTCTCTGCCAAACGTAAAGCCGCAACAGCGGCACCATACCCAGTACCGATAATAATGACACGATGATGTTCAGCTTCTTTCTTTGCAGGCAGGGGAAAGGCTGATCCTAATTTTGAGGCGGTCAGTCCAATACCTAAGACAATATTATTTTTGATAAACTGTTTACGATCCATCTTCTCTGTTAAATTGTTTGAGATAAACTATTAAACAAAATTGATGCCTCAAATGAAGAAGTATCCAGGATGTCCGTTCAGGAACGGACATCCCCGGCAGTTGGTGGACTATTGGTTAAGATGTCGTTAACTTTCCTGTAATTTCTTCCAGTTCAGGTTCCAGTTCAAGGTATCTTTCCAGTAAAGTGACCTGGTTTTTTGTCCGGTCCAGATTATGGCCTTCGTATTTTTCCCCATAATAAATATCATTTTGAAGATAATCGGCCAGGAACCGGATAGCCTGCATATAAATCAGGAATTTTCCTGCATAAGTGAAATAGCTTTTTTCCTTTGGAGTTAATACATCTCCCATCTCTTCCATGTAGCCATCATATATGGCCTTAAAGAAATCTTTTCTCACATTTATTTTAGTCAGATCCGTTTCTTCCTCATTCGCAGAAGACAAGTAAGTTCTCATCATATCCCCAACATCACTAATAAAATAACCAGGCATTACCGTATCCAGATCAATCACACAGATCCCTTTATTTTCCTGGTCAAAAAGAACATTGTTGATTTTGGTATCGTGGTGAATTACCCGCTGCGGAATCTCCTGATGTTCTACTATATTTTTATAAGTAGTTACAATATCTGCATGCTTCATGATGAAAGCAATTAAGTCCTTAGACTTTTCTTTGCGCTGGGCAGATGCCTGTGCTACTGCGACATTGAACTGATCGAAACGTAAAGTCAGGTTATGGAAACCGGGCAGGGTAATGTGCAATTTTTCAACCTCAAAATCATTCAGTAATCTTGAGAATCGTCCGAATTGCTTTGCTCCCTCATAAGCCTCTTCTTTTTTATTTAAAACATTCAGCGAATGTGAATTCTCTACAAAAGGAAATAATCTGAAATATCCCTCTGGTGTTTCCAATAACGAATCACCGGATAATCCTGGAAGCGCAGACACAAAAAGATAATCAGGATGTGTTTTACTTAAATAAGACTTTAGCGCAGCTATATTCTGATCGATATCGTGCGGCTTTTTAAAGACAGCTTGATTGACTTGCTGTAAAATATATCCGTTAGCTGGTGTGGTTATTTTCCAGGTACGATTGATCAGACCATCTCCAAATAATTGTACGTCATTTCCAGTAGTCTCCATTCCGTACAACGGTAAAATTTGATCAAGCATAAATTAAGCGGGTTTATTTTTTTATAAACTCAAACTTAATCAATTTCGCTATCAGATCGTTGTGCAAACGTTTGTGTAAACTTATTTCTCCTTGTTAATGATCAGCTCTGACTCCACAACTACGTTATAATAAGCCGGTTCCGCGTCAGAATCACTCTTGGGTTTGTTGATCAGGTCCAGTAAAATATCTGCAGCTTTTTTTCCTTGTTTATAAGGGAACTGCTCAACGGAAGCAATCGGGGTAAAGTCCATATAATTGATCAATGGCAGATTCGCATAACTCACAAAGTCGATATCTTTATTGATCTGTATATTTAAAGAGCGGGCATAACGAATGGCAAATAAAGCTACATAATCATTGAAAGTCACGATAGCTGTTGGCTTGCGTTTATGGTTCAGGAAGTTATCCATAGATTCAATGGTTCCTGATTCTGTCAGATCACAATTAACCATCAAAGAAGGATCAAATTTTAACCGGTGAGAGGTCATGGCCTTGATGTAACCATTTTTTCTTTCCGTACTGGCTACCAGGTTAGTCGGGCCGTTAATCATACCAATAGTACGGTGACCTTTCTTCAACAAGAAATTAACGGCTTCAAAAGTACCAGATTCCAGGTTTGAAGCTACAAAATGTATATTCTTTACCGGAGGAATACGATCGAAAAATACGATGGGGATATTTGATTTTTTAAAGGCCTCAAAATGCTCGTAAGTATTAGTAGTTTTCGAAACCGAAATCAGCAGACCATCCACACGCTGCATCTTCATCTTTTCGATGAGTAATTTCTCTCTGTCTGCATCATCATGTGACTGGGCGAGCAGCACAGTATAATTTCTTTTATAAGCAATATCTTCAATCCCACTGATTGCTGCAGAAAAAAAGGATTCAGCCAATTCTGGCAAAATAACGCCTATTGTATGTGATTTACCCTGTAAAAATTGAATAGCTCTCTGATTAGGCTCATAATTGAGCTCTTTGGCCATCTTTTTTACACGCATTTTAGTGATTAAACCTATGCTGGAATGGTCATTCAAAGCTCTCGAAACGGTCGAAACCGAGATGTCAAGAAGCTTTGCTATCTCTTTTATGGTAGTTGGTTTATCTGACATTTGTTCCAAATGTTGCAATTATCTTTTAATATAAGTAATTAAAATGATTAAATAAAAAGCCCCGGCCATTATTGCCAGGGCTAATTGCTGAGTATCAAATGATAAATTGTTCAGGATCTTCCTATGGCAGATTATTGAAATCAATCACTGGATGTGCAGCACCAGTGGAAGGTCTGTTGAAGGTTTGTTTCAGTGCATTTGCATCACTAAAAAATCCACCGTTTCTTAAAAAGAATTGGTTGCCGTTTACGCCCCCGCCAACATCTTTTCTGTACCCTCTGTTTGCAATATCATCACCCGTAAATTTCATCCCTGTAATTTCTGTCCAGTTGCCATTGGTATCTATTACCCACTGGTTTCCATAATTAGCTTTACGTTCAATATTTCCCATTTCTGCATTGAAATTCTCCAGGAACGAATACAGTCCTTTCAATCTTGTATTCGTTGCAGGGCGTTCAAAACTTGCAATTAATGTCCAGTTGCCATCCGAAGGTTTAAAGTAAGAAGTATAAACAGTCTTGTTGGTTGCTGCATCAGGCTGTGCCCGGGTTAAAAAAGCATAGGTTTTTCCCGCTACCCAAGGATAAATCAGGTAACTCTGGCCACCAGAACCCTCATTGCCGAATTCACCACTATGTACATCTGTACCTTTTTTGATCAGTTTAATCTTTTTATCATCTGGTATCGTTGCAGGATCATCGGTTGGAAAAGGGCTCCATAGCGAAAACAATACTCTGCGCTCTGTAGCTGAATTTACCTGAATACCGAAATAACCTTCCCCAAAACCATTAGACATGAAATAAGAACCAATTGGGTCTGAACCAGCAGGAACATTGATTTCATTATAAAACCATTCTACATTGTTCTTAACCGCATCAGGAACAGTATAGTTCACATGTACTGAAGGCCCTCTGCGTCCCCAGTAAAAACGGGAATCAATATTGTCTTTTACATAAGATAGGGAATCAGTTACAGGTTTTCCACTGATGATCAGGTCTGAGATATCACCAAAATAACTACCCGTTTTACTGATGCCCTGGATATCAAATTTGATATACCCCTTTGCAGTAATATTGAAATTTCCAACAGCTACAGTATCAAAAGATGAATTTGAAGCTGTTTTAGTAATGGACTGTGTACCCGTTGATACTTTAAACGTACTGTTTCCTGAAGGGACTTTCATTCTTAAAGCGACCGTTACAATACCCGGTGTTTCAGTTCTGAAGTAAACACTGGTCACTGCACCCGCATTAGTCCAGTTAGCGAGGCCGTTGTTATTAATCTGTTCACTCGCAGTAGTTTTTACCCAGGCATTTCCACCTAAGGCAATCGCAATCTTTGGCCCGGTTGCTACAAAATCATTAATCTCTTTGGGCGTTTTGGTGTTGTCTGCTGTATTGGCATCACTCTTTTTACAAGAGGTTCCTATCAAAAGAGATAGGAACGATAAGGATAAAATAATTGTTTTCATAGGTATATGGTTTTGGTTAAGGATTTTGAACCAGGTTAGGGTTGAGTACAATATCATTCTCTGGAATAAAGAAGATCACACGGGGATCCGTATATGGAATTTGCTGTGTGGTTTGTCCGGATGCAAGATGAGTACCCGGATAATCTCTGTTTAATGTTCTTTTATTTCTGAACACATCGAACTTACGTTGAGACTCAAATGCGAATTCCAATCTTCTTTCATCCAATATCACATCCAATACGTTCGTATAACCCATCATGTTACCTGAAGAAAATAAAGCATTCCCACTTAATCCCGCGCGGCTTCTGATTACATTAATATCAACCAATGCATCGTTTGGCCTGCCCAGCTGGAAAGCACACTCTGCTCTTGTCAGATACATCTCCGCTAATCTCAAAACTACAGGAGAACTTAAAGTTTCATAGCCCTCTTGAAATGAGTACTTATTAATGAAGTATTTAGGATAACCATTTCTTTTCTGAAGAACCGGATTTCCCTGTGCGTCTTTCTTAACTGTTCCGTCAGCATTTTTTTCATATTGCGGAACGACAAATGAGTTCCGTAAATCTTCAGGAAATTTATTAACTAAATCTCTGTAAGATTGTGAGGCATACATTTCACCATAACCAATTGCTCCACCCCAGTACATCGAACCGATCGCATCATCAAGGCGGTCATCTTTAAGTACATGTCTTATCGCAAAAATGGTTTCTGGATTTCCCTCAGGAACACTCGTGAAATATTTTGAATATCCAGCAGATGGCAATAGCGAATAACGTCCGCTTTTAATTACCTGGTCCGAATAATCAAAGGCATTTTTATAATCTCCCATATAAAGATAAACTCTGCTCAATAGCGCTATGGCCACTTCTTTAGAAGCGAAATTATTGTTTTTTGTACTGTTCATTAGCTTGATTGATTTTAATAAATCGCTAATTACCAGTGCATAAACATCCTTTACTTTTGACCTGGCAGGTAATTCTTTTACATCCGTATTTGTTTTAAGCATCACCCCTAAAGACTCCCCATTGTTATCCGTATAAGGCCGGCCAAAGAACTTCACCAGATCAAAGTGGATCATTGCTCTTAAAAAGTAGTTTTCTCCAAGCAGTTGATTTCTTACTGGATCTTCACTTTCTGCTACCTTTTCAATCACGACATTAGTACCGAAAATAGCCTGGTAGCCTTTGCGCCAAAAGTTTTCTGCATTTCCCTGGTTTTTTTGATGCTGATAATTATAAGCATAAAATAACGGGTCAGTGGTTGTACCACTTAAGGAGACATTATCACTTGCATACTCAGAAAATATGTGATAATTACGTACATAATAGGGATCCTTGATGTAATTATAAGTTCCAATAGTAGCAGATTGAAGTCCTTCAAGCGTGCTTACTACGGTTTCATTAACGATACCACTATAAGGAGGAAGCGTCAGGTCTTTTTTACAGGCTGTAGCAGACACGATAAGCGCCATAGCTACTATTATTTTATAACTGTTAGTCATTTTTTTAATCTTTAAATTATACTTAAAAACCTATGTTAACACCGAATAATATCTTTTTACTAATCGGGTATTTAGTACCGCTTACTCCACTCGTATTTGGCGTAGAGAATATAGTAGACGGATCTAAATCGGCAACTTCCGGATCCATGCCCGAAAACTTGGTGAAAGTAACCAGGTTGTCTGCACTTACATAAACTCTCAGATTTGAAATTTTAAGTCTTTTAGTAACGGCATCAGAGAAACTATAACCCAGGGTAATATTCCTTAATCTCAAGTATGAACCATCTTCTAAATATCTTGAAGAAGGTTTATTGGATAATTTATTCCCATTCACTACAGCTTTTGGATGCGTGGCCATATCTCCGGGATTTTCCCATCTGTTCCAGCCGTCTTTTAAGATCATACTGTTGTATTGAGGATAGGCGCCGTCCGCATCAAATACTTCCCGGTCGGCATTATAAATCTTACTGCCATATACAAAATTGAAGAATGTATTTAAGCTGAAATTCTTGTAAGTAAACTCATTCCCCATACCACCAGTAAATTTTGGTGACGAAGTCCCCACGTATCTTCTCTCTGCAGCGTTATAATTGTTAGTGGTCGTTGTGGTACCATCTGCTTTGGTCATATACCATAATGGATCTCCATTAGCGGGGTCTACACCAGCCCATTCTCTGGTATACCAGGAATTCATATCACGGCCAACTGTAATATTCTGGTTAGCGAACCTGGCTACAGGCTGATCCAGGTATAGGTTAGTAACCCTGTTTTTGTTGAAACCAATATTGAAACTTGTATTCCATTTAAAGGCACCAGTAAAGTTTTTAGTACTTAATTCAATATCAATTCCTTTATTTTTTACAGAACCTATATTTTGCAAATAACTATAAAAACCGGAGGCAGCAGAAAGTGGGACAGCAATGATCAGATCCTTATTGGTGCGCTGATATATATCAACGTTTAATTCAATTCTATTCCAGAAACCTATATTAATCCCCGCATTTATGGTAGTAGGGGTTTCCCAGGTTAAATCAGGGTTAGCGATTGCCGAGGGATAACCACCTGGAATATTTGCATACTGAACATCAAAACTATATAAAGGCAATGAGCTATAATCTCCCGTTGGCGTATTACCAGTAACTCCGTAACTACCACGTAATTTCAGGTTAGTAATCACGCTGGATTTGAAGAATTTCTCGTTGGAGATCAACCACCCACCCGCAAGAGAATAGAATAAACCAAACTTATGATTTGCACCGAATTTAGAAGAACCATCATTTCGCATAGAAACAGTTCCAAAATAGCGGTTGTCATAATTATAGTCGCCCATGAAAAGCTCCGAAATAAAACGGCTTTTTGATTTTCCACCTTTTAATAAATAAGCTGTGGCAGTTGAATTCAATATTTCCAGACCTGGTTGGATACCATAACCAGTTCCGTCAATATTATCCACATAGTTTTGCTGATACTCAAAGCCGGCTATTCCAGATAAGTTATGTTTTCCAAAACTATGCGCTGCATTAAATAAGTTGGAAGTAAGAACGCTGTTTGAATAGTTGTATAAATTTCTAAGCTCTCCTGAATTGGCTTTTCCGGTAGGAGTACGGGCATCATTCAGAATTTCTCTCCTGGTATTCGTCGTGGTATATCTATTTGACGTAGCGAAATTTAACCAGTCCGTGATCTTATATTCTAATTTCAAATCTCCCGCTAAAGTCTGACCTCTCTCATTGTCAACATTATAGTCGTTCAGGTACACGAAATTGGTTTTATCCCTTCCGTACCATTGACTTTCATTGTCTATATATCTTGGACTTCCATCAGCATTGTAAGGACTATCCCATGGCAGATTGGTATAGGCCTGATAAAGCGCCCCGGTACGGTCATCTGTTTTTTTGCTGAAACCTGCGTTAACTCTGGTTGTAATTTTAAAGCGGTCATTTATCTTATGATCCAGGTTAACCCTGAAATTGATATTGTTATAACCTGTATTGACGAGTGTACCTTTTTCATCGTAATAGTCAGCACCTATATAAAAGTGGGTCTTTTCATCACCGCCAGAAATATTGATATTCTGACTGTTGGTGTAAGCCTGTTTAAAAGCTTCTTTTCTCCAGTCCGTATTTCCAGGGGTTGAAGGCAGGAACCCGGCTAAATATTCAGTATTCGTTAACGGAAGTGATTTAGAAGTCAGGTAAGCATCAATCTGTTGTGGCGTAGGGTTAGGCGTAGTTGCCTGAAGTTGTTTGATGAAACTGGCCCTTTTTGCGTTATAATCATTCGTATACAAATAGGTACTGTAATCCAGTAATTGCTGGCCATTCATCAATTGAAAATTACCCTGGGAAGCATTATTGATACCGTAAGATCCACTATAATTTATACTGGTTTTACCACTTTTTCCTTGTTTGGTTGTGATTACAATTACACCATTAGCAGCGCGTGAACCGTAAAGACCAGTTGCACCAGCATCCTTTAATACTGTAATAGATTCTATATCCCTTGGATTAGCAGTACCACCAATTACACCATCGACAACAGTAAGCGGCTCCATATTCGCACTAAAAGTACCTGTACCCCTGATGCGTATACTAGGTGTTGTTCCTGGTTGTCCTGAAGAAGAAGAAACCGCTACACCTGCCGCCTTTCCCTGCAATAAAGAAGAGGCGCTATTACTGGTTACATCCAAAAGCTGTTTAGCGGACACGGTAGAAACAGAACTCACAATTTGTGACTTGCTTTTTGTGGTATAACCAACCACTACCACCTCATCCATCTGCTTTGCATCAGGCTTAAGACTTACATTGATGACACTTTTTCCAGCTGCGGCAACTGTTTGTTGTACGTAGCCGATATAGGTAAATTCTAAAGTGACATCGGTTGTTGCTTTGAGTGCAAACTGGCCATTACCGTCCGTAATAGTACCATTTGCTGTGTTTTTAACTTTTACGGAAACGCCAGGCATTGGAAGACCTTGTTCATCCGTAACTTTTCCGGTAACCGGAGTTTGGGCGAAGGCAATAGTCGAACATAAAATAAGTGCTAAAATGGCAATTGCTTTAGTTAACTGATTTAGCGTAAACTGCTTAAGTTTCGCTGACGGTGGGAAAACCCGGTTTAAACCCGGATTAATCGGTTTGTAGAGTTTTGTCATGCAAGATGAAGGTTAAGACTTGGTTAGTAGTCCTTTTGAAAAGATAATTCCGATAGCGCTCTCAAAAGGAATGATTGAAGATATAAAGCAATGAGGCTGTGTATCGAATTTGAAAGGGCCTAAATCCACGCAAACGTTTGATACGTTTTATGGATGCGTCTGATAGGCAAAAACAAAAAAAACAGGAAAACCAGACGTATTTTTACTGGATTTGCACTATTGAGTTGTATTTCTGGGGTAAAAACTGATTTTTCAAACTTAAGTCTGATTTTTGGCTCTGTTTTTTGAATAAAACGATTTTTGTGGGTTGCAATGTGCTTACACAAACCTCCTGTTTCTGTCCAGGCAAACGTTTGCGTGATAATTATGCGCTGTCGCTTCATAGCTTGGAAGGAAAATTTATACCTTGTAATCCTTAACAAAAGGGTTTAACTGCGCAAAAAACCAACTAACCAAAAATGGACAGGAGAGAAATCTTTAATCTTCTTTTTAAAGGGAGTTCAATAAATGAACCTATTGTCCCAGAACCAGATCCGGTGCTGGAAACCCCTGCGTATTTAAAAACTGAGCAGGGAATACCAGTCCTTAAAGAATGGATAGATTTGCCTGCAGCCGGGCATTTTAAGCTGGAGCTTTCTACAGCCTATGCGTTTACAATTAATTGGGATTTAAACTATCCTGTGAAAGCAGTAAACCCGGAACAGATTTTAAGTTTAGGTATTCAGCAAGCTCAAACACCTGCCATTAAAATAGGAATTAACAAAGAAGGTTATCTTTTTATAGCAAACCTGATTGATTCCAGAATGCTCACCATGGATAAACTACTTAACGGAATTCAATTGGTTTTGACCGTGAACCCAATGGTACATGGAATGAGCTTTGCCAAATTAAAAGTCATGGATAGTGCCGGACTAACGCTTTCTACTTTAAAAACAATGCAATATACAACCGCAGACTGGGCAGGAGAGATGACCTTATCAACGCCTTCATTTAATATGCTGCGTATCGAAGGGCTTTGCGAAGCAGCACCGGATCAATAACGCATACACAATTGAAATAATAATATAGCTAACCAATTATCTGAACTAAAAAAATTATGAACAGACGAGAATTTGTAACCTCAACAACGCTTACTGCAGCTGCATTAACGATCCTGCCAGAGAAATCACTTTTTGCCAATTACGCAGGCGAGAAAGTTAAAATTGCAATGATGGGCGTTGGTCTGCGCGGGCAAAATCACCTCGCTTTACTTTTAAAAAGGGAAGACGTTGAAGTTGTTGCGATCTGTGATGTAGATTCAAGAATGCTGGACATGGCTAAAGCAATGATTACCAAAAGCGGAAAGCCAATGCCGAAGATCTTTACAGGTGATAACAATGCCTGGAAAAAAATGCTTCAGTTAAAAGACTTAAAATCTGTGTTAATCGCTACTCCATGGGAATGGCATAAAGCAATGATTATCGGATCTATAGAAGCAGGAATAAAATATGTAGCTACCGAAGTTATGCTGGGTATTACCCTGCAAGACCATTGGGATGTAGTTCATGCTGCCGAAAAACATGATGCGCAGGTAATGATGCTGGAAAATGTTTGTTACAGAAGAGATGTACTTGCTGTTTTAAACATGGTAAGACAAGGCATCTTTGGAGAAATCCTTCACTTACAAGGCGGTTATCAGCATGATTTGAGAGAAGTGAAATTTAATGACGGAATTAAACCCTATGGTGGTGGCGTAGAATTTAATGAAAAAGGATTCTCAGAAGCCAGATGGAGAACAAACCACTCGGTTCATCGTAATGGCGAATTATACCCAACACATGGTATCGGACCAGTTGCGCAGTGCATCAATATCAATAGAGGAAACAAGTTCCTTAAACTAAATTCATTTGCTACGAAATCCAGAGGTCTGCATAAATATGTGGTAGATAAAGGAGGAGAGAGCCATCCAAATGCAAAAGTCAATTTCAGACTGGGTGATATTGTCACGACCACTATTGACTGTGCAAATGGAGAAACTATTATCCTTCAGCATGATACAAATTCTCCAAGACCGTATTCATTGGGATTCCGTGTACAGGGAACGAATGGTTTATGGATGGATATCAACAACAGTGTTTATGTAGAAGGTGTCAGCAAACCACATCAATGGGACAGTGCAAAAGAATGGTTAGAGAAATATGATCACCCGCTTTGGAAAAAATACGGTGACGATGCAAAAGGCGCTGGTCATGGTGGAATGGATTTCTTTGTCTTACACGCTTTTATTGAATCTGTGAAACGTGGAACACCTACACCATTAGATGTTTACGATGCTGCAGCATGGAGTGCAATTACTCCTTTAAGTGAGCAGTCTATAGAATTAGGGAATGAAACTATTGATTTTCCTGATTTTACCAGTGGTCAATGGATGATCAGAAAGCCAGTTTTCGCTTTAAATGACGATTATTAATAACATTATACACCAATTCTAACAATAACAGACCGGTCACGCCTGGCGTGACCAGTCTTGTTTAGTGCTGATTAATTTGTAATTGTTCAGGACATGCTTATATTTGTTTCACGGAAATGGTGTCTTCCGACTTAACCGCCCTAAAAAGCTGATGGCGCCTGCAAAATTAAACTAATGAACAATCCCGTTCATTGGAATAAATGATTTGTAGGTATATATGAAAACTTTTAACCATCTGATCCGCTGGACACTTTTAATTCTTCCTGTTGCCATTACTATTGGTACTGTCGTTGCCTTTTTTCTCTGGTTGCTCTCTGCCGCAATACATTTACGCTTTGACCATCAATGGTTGCTTTTTTTATTGCCATTTGCTGGAGTACTAATCCATTTAATTTACCAGTCTGCTGGTAAATCTTCTGAAAGAGGGAACAACCTGATTATGGATGAAATCCATGAGACAGGTGGCGGGGTACCCTGGCGCATGGCTCCGGTCATCTTAACCACCACTATTATCACCCATCTTTTTGGAGGCTCGGCTGGCAGAGAAGGTACAGCTGTACAAATTGGAGGTAGTATTGCTGCAGTTTTCGGGAAATGGTTTAAACTGAATGAGCAGGACACAAAAATGGTACTCACTGCCGGTATTGCTGCGGGATTCGGAGCTGTATTTGGAACTCCGGTTACGGGGGCAATTTTTGCTTTGGAAGTATTGACTTTGGGAAGGATTAAATACGATGCACTATTCCCGGCTTTAATTGCCAGCGTGATTGCTGACCTTACCGTTTCTGCCTGGCAAATTCGCCACACGGCCTATCACATTGCTGTTTTACCTAAAACGTCCTATTTTTTATCAGCCTATCTGCCAATTGATATTTTCTTGTTGAGTAAGGTTATTGCGGCATCAGTTGCATTTGGATTAGCCAGTTATTTATTCTCTTTTGCTGTTCACGGAATTAAGCAGATTTTTTCCAGACTTTTTACAATCAGCTGGTTCATTCCTCTGGCTGGCGGATTAATTATTATTGGCTTGACTTATCTGATTGGTAAACCTGACTATTTAAGTTTAGGTGTTGATGCTGAATATCCGGGGGCAATCACTATTCCATCCGCATTTATTCAAGGTGGCGCTGATACCTGGAGCTGGCTTTGGAAAACAGTTTATACCACTTTGACCTTGGGAACTGGGTTTAAAGGAGGAGAGGTTACGCCTTTATTTTACATCGGTGCAACCTTGGGGAACACAATGTCAGGATTGCTGAATGCTCCGGTAAGTTTATTTGCAGCTCTTGGTTTTATTGCTGTTTTTGCAGGAGCCACGAATACGCCGTTAGCCTGTACAATGATGGGTATTGAATTATTTGGCAGCGAGTATACCTTGTTTTTTGCAGTGGCTTGTTTTACCGCTTATTTTTTTAGCGGTCATGCCGGCATTTATAGCGCGCAAAGAGCTGCCGTCCCTAAAATACTGGATAATCTTCCGGCTGGTAGTGCTGCAAATGGCTTGAAAAACAGCTATTTGACTCAGAAAATGTCCAGGTATAAAATCCGCCTCAAACAAAAGTAACAAAGTCAATATAAATGTTAATTTTTTCGATTTAGCAAGGTATAATAGCGATATTACTTCAAGTTATCCGTGATAACTTTTTGTGCTTATGAACCCTGATCTGTTAACCTCACCTTTGATATAGAAAGAAAATCTCTATAAAGCTATGTCAAAGAATAACCTGAATGAAACCGAAAAAATATTGGTTCATAATGCGCGTTCCATCGTATTAATTGCTTTACTTTTTATAGTTTGCAGTGCGATTCTGCTCAGCATTTTTTTAAGGGATAATCAAGGGCAGGAGAATTTATCAGCAGCTCAGCAATTGGTATCAGGACAGCAGACCACAGAAAAAATAGTAGTGGTTACGGCTGCTAATCCTGTTTCAACTGCAAATTCTGTTTTAATCCAAAACTGGAAAGCGCCTGATGAAAACGCAATCCCGGCAGGTACAACAGGAGAAATGATCAGATATGGAAAAGACCTGATCGTTAATACAGCTAAATACTTTGGCCCAGGTGGTTCTGTTGCAGCCATTTCAAATGGAATGAATTGTCAGAACTGTCATTTGCAGGGTGGGACAAAAATATTTGCGAATAACTATGCGGTGTTTTTTAGCAGTTATCCTAAAAAAAGTAACCGTTCAGGCCGGTTCGTACCTGCCTCAAACCGGATTGCAGAATGTTTTGAACGCAGTCTGGCCGGAAAGGTTCCTGATGCTTCCGGCAAAGAAGTGCAGGCTATGCTGGCTTATTTAAAATGGATAGGAGAAGGGAAAAAAGGACCCGTGTTCGGGGCTGGTTATGAGCGGATCAAATACCTGGACAGGGCTGCTGATCCGCTGAAAGGAAAAGTTTTATATGCGTCAAAATGTGTGTCTTGTCATGGTCAGCATGGCGAAGGAGTACTTGCTGCAGGTCAGCAAACTTATATTTATCCGCCATTATGGGGAGAGCATAGTTATAATGATGCTGCCGGAATGCACAGACTCAGCAACTTTGCTGGTTTTGTGAAGAATAATATGCCCTTTGGAGCCACTTATCAAAACCCGCAGTTAACTGATGAGGAATCCTGGGATCTGGCTGCTTTTGTGAACTCTCAGCCCCGCAAACATAAAGATCAACATCAGGATTACCCTGATTTATCTACCAAACCTATCGATTCCCCATTTGGACCATATGGAGATCATTTTGTAATGGAACAACATAAATATGGGCCTTTTAAACCAATAGCTGATTATTATAAAACCAATAAATAGATGAATATGAAGATTCTTATTTGCAGCCTGCTTTTGATGGTGGCTGGTGTAACAACAAGTTTTGGCCAGGCAAAACCACAAGATTTTACTGGGGCGAAAGCAGCATTGAAAAATTATAAAGCGCTATATGTTTTAAATAGCGGCGATGAAAAGAAAATGGCTGGTACCCTTCGAAATATGAAAAATGCGCTCGAAGATCCTCGTCTTAAAGGTAAACTGGAATTGGAACTCATTGCTTTTGGAGATGGAGTAGCCGTTTACGCTCAAAATGGAATATTTGAGAAAACATTAAGAGAGTTGCAGGCCAGAGGTGTCATACTCGCTCAATGTGAAAATACGCTTAGAGAAAGACATATTGAGAAAAGTACCCTATTTGATTTTATCAGTTATGTGCCTAGTGGTAATGGAGAAATCATTATCCGTGCCTATCAGGGCTGGGCAGTTGTACATCCATAAATTAGCGCATGATGAAGATTTTAACTCCGAAATTTTTAACCCTGTCTGCTGTCTTAATGGCTTCATGCCTTCTGTTTTTCTCAGGTACAGCTATTGCACAGGAATACCGTTTTGACCCGCCGTGGAATACACCCCCAGAAAGTGAAGTGCAGTTTACAGTTCCCGGTGTCGATAATGTACCAGATTTATTTGGTGATATTAATGATCCACAGCTTGTTGTGTTTTTTGCAGGGAACCAGTTTATGGTGATTGACGAATTGATTGCTGCATTCAAAAAAGCGCATCCTCAATACCAGCGTGTATTTGCAGAAACACTTCCCCCGGGAATTCTGGCTAAACAGATTGCTACAGGAAGTATTGTGATCGGGAATTTACGGATTACACTAAAGCCTGATGTATATACTGCGGGAAAAAACAGGATTGATCAGACGCCGGAATGGTTTAGTAAAACGGCTTTATATGCCAGAAATAAACTGGCTATTATGGTACAAAAAGGTAATCCGAAAAAGGTAAAAGGGCTTAAGGATTTAGGAAATAAGGATTTACGAATAAGTATGCCTAACCCAGACTTTGAAGGTATTGGAAAACGAATCGAGGAAGCGTATGTTAAAGCCGGGGGAACGAAACTGAAAACCTCAGTGATGGAAACCAAATTGAAAGCTCAGACCACTTTCCTGACTCAGATTCATCACCGCCAGTCTCCGATGCGTATTTTATATGATCAGAGTGATGCTGCACCGGTTTGGTACAGTGAAGCACATTATCAGAAAATGATAGGTCATCCGGTAGAGATGATTGAAATTCCTGAACAGGAAAATATCCATGCACAATATATTGCAGGTCAATTGAAAAATACGCCTCATCCGGCTGCGGCCAAAGATTTTATGGACTTCCTGGTCAGTGCAGAAGCGAATGCCATCTACAAGAAATTTGGGTTTGATTTGCCTTAGTGAGTAACAGAACGGATCATTAACAGAACGAATCCATAACAGAATGAGTTTATACGAAGCAAATTAATAACAAAATGCGAATGTACAAAGCTGCCTTTAATCTGATTGAAGGCAGCTTTGTAGGGAAATATGGAGGAGCTGGACTTAATTTTTATCCAGCTTCTCTTCAATACGCTCCTGAAGCTTCTTTTTGTAATCGTCATCCAGTCTGATCTCCCGGTTTTCTGCCGAGTGGAAAAGCTCGTAGACCATTTTATTGATTCCAATACTTTGTTTTTGAAACAGCCTGCAAAAAGAACAGCCGGTTAAATGAATACGCAGTTCTAATTTCTCTCTTAAAGTTAATGCAGTCAGTTGCTTCTTCTCGATGAGAAAAGTAGCCTTTCTGCAATTGTATATCATATTCTTTAGCTCATTCATATTTTAAATCCAGTTTTTTTGGAGACAAGCTCTCAGGTTAAGTTTTGCACGGTGAATAATCACCCAGAAATTAGAAGGCGTAACCCTCAGCTCTTCACAAATCAGATCAGTAGACTCTTCATCCATATGTTTCATCGTAAATACCGATAACCATAATGCCGGAAGTTTTTGCATGCACTTCTGCAAGATGGCCTTCAGCTCCTTATTCATTAAAGGATCATTCGTGTCTATGCCAAATGGTTCGGGCCGGTGTGTCTTTTTCCAATGACCATCATAAGGATCAAAAAAATCCTGATCCTGTTGTTCTGTATCTAAACTAGTTGTGTTTTTTCCTAACCCTGATGACTTTTTACGGTAAACATCTATCACCTTATTTTTTAATATTGCAGTAAGCCATGTTCGTTCAGAACTTCTTCCTTCAAACTTGTCTATACGTTGAAGC
The DNA here is from genome assembly GCF_040547305.1 of Pedobacter sp. UYP1. Taxonomy (NCBI): domain Bacteria; kingdom Pseudomonadati; phylum Bacteroidota; class Sphingobacteriia; order Sphingobacteriales; family Sphingobacteriaceae; genus Pedobacter; species Pedobacter sp. UYP1. The sequence goes on from NZ_JBEPPL010000004.1 coordinate 110,327, forward strand.
GCAGCCAAAAATGTTTCCTGGACAAGGTCCCGTGCCTGTTCTTCCTCATTAATCCGGGTAATCGCATAATTAAACAAATAATCTGCATGATTCGCTACCCAATGGTGAGGATCAAGTTTTACAAGGTCTGCGGTTAATACTTCTTCGCTTTTAGGTATAGACATTGAACAAGGATAAAATACAATAGTCGCGTTTTCCGGGGAATCCTTACAAAGTATTTACGCATGATTCAATAAAGGTAAGTCATTCCGTCTAAAAATGATTTGTTTAAACTAAGTTTCATTTGTCTTTAAAAGAATTTATTTAAACTTATATTTAATTGTTGCAGGGTTAAAACTGCTGGATATGCTATTAGGTCTTCTTTAGAATGCTAAAACAATTTTAAATTGCTGTAAGATTAACTTTTATAACAGTTTCATGCGTAAAGAAAGCTAAGCTTTTTATCAGCTCACCGCTAAAGAATTATAAAAATTATACATAATATTGGTTTGACATTGAACTAAAAATTATTCTGATCAAAGCGGATGTACATAGAAAGACCATACAAGAATGTATTGGAAAGTGACCTGATGGTTCAGGTTGCCGCCGGAGATCAAAATGCTTTCGCAGAATTATTTGAACGTTATCAGACATTGGTCTATGATTTTTCGATCAGGCTTACCCGTTCGAAAATACAAGCAGAAGAGATTGTACAGAATGTATTTATCAGGATCTGGCTCAAGAGAGCTCACCTGGTAAATATTGAAAATTTCGGTGCTTACCTAAACCGAGCCACCAGAAATCATAGTTATACTGCCTTAAAGAAACTAGCAGCGCAGTCACTTCGCGAAGTAGAACTTACGGAACAAGTTATTACCGGCGGAACTGATGCTGAACACTTACTTTTATACAATGATTCCACTAAAATATTAAAGGCAGCCGTTGATGCGCTCCCCCCGCAACGTAAATTAGTCTATGAATTATGCCATGAACAGGGACTTAAATATGAAGAAGCAGCAGCGAAATTAAATATATCGCCGGGCACTGTTCATACGCACATGAAGTTGGCACTAAGGGCTATAAGAGCGCATTTTAAATACATGGATGCCCTTTTGCTCGTCCTGATGCTGATGAAAAAATAAGTTTCATTCCAGTTAAAAATAATTTATTCTCAAATTGATTACCCCGCCCGTGATTCCGGTGAGTCAATAGAACAAAAGACAGCTTAATTTATGGCAATTGCGGAAGCAAGATTAAAAATTTTATTCAATCAGTACATGAACGGTTCAGCTTCTGCAAAGCAAGAACAGGAGTTTATGCGCATGGTGAACAGTGAAGCGCAAAAAGAAACGCTACTTGATTTAATGGATAGTTACCTGGAAGATGAAACCTTTTCACAGGGCCTGTCGACAGTGCAGAAAACAAATATTCTCCAAACTATTTTTCAACCTGCGGCAACAAAAGAAATATTTCCTTTATGGACAAAAATATTGGCGGCCGCGCTGCTGCTTGTGATGTTATCAGTTGCCACTTATTTTATTAAAAACCAGGATAAATCCATTGTCTACAGTCAATATAATGGGGAATTGGTTCCAGGGGGCAATAAGGCCACGCTGACCCTGGCCGATGGTACAAAGTTATCCTTAACAGATGCTGCAAATGGAAAGGTTGCCGAACAAGCAGGAGTCAGTATCCGAAAAACTGCAGACGGACAATTGCTTTATGAACTCAAAGAAATAACAGCTAATCAGCAAACAAAACCAAACTTACTTTACAATACCATTTCAACTCCTGCAGGCGGCCAGTATCAGTTGATTTTACCAGACGGAACCCATGTCTGGCTGAATGCTGCATCTTCCTTAAGATATCCGGCATCTTTTGCCGCGTTCAAGCAGCGTAGGGTCGAGTTGAAAGGAGAGGCTTATTTTGAAGTGGCTAAATTAAATATTCAAGCTGCACATATTCCATTCATCGTTGCCAGCAGAAGTCAGGAGGTAGAAGTATTGGGAACACATTTTAACATCAACAGTTATGAAGATGAGGGTGTTTGTGCGACCACTTTATTAGAAGGGAGTGTAAAAGTAAGCCGTCCGGCTGTATTTGAACAAATTCTTTCTCCTGGTGAGCAGGCTTTAGCAGGGCAGGATCTTCAAGTACTGAAGGTTGATCCGCTGACTGCCATAGCCTGGAAAAACGGACTTTTTAAATTTGAGAATGCAAATATCTATACCATCATGAAACAGTTTTCAAGATGGTATAATGTGGATGTCGGTTATGAAGGGAAAATACCTGATAATAAATTTACGGGAGAAGTGTACCGGAATATGGATGCTTCCAAAGCACTCCGGATTTTGAGTTATGCAAAAATAAAGTTCCGTGTAGAAACCCCCGATCAGCCTTACGCCAGAAAAAAAATAGTAATCACTTCTAATTAGCCTGAACCACCTGCTGGCCTGAACCGCCAGCAGCAATAGAACAATCTTTTTACCTAACCAAATTAAACTTATGAGCATGATGAAACACCTACCTTGACGTAGCTACGCTACCAGGGTGGCCGACTAATGAAGCCGGACAATGATTGGACCCATTGCCCGGCAGAAGATTTGAGCCTACCCATCCGATTTTATCGGAAAAATTAATCTGAACCAATTTCTGTATTACTCAAACCCAATCAAAAGTATGAAAATAAATGCTTTTAACCCCGGTATGTCCTTTCGCAGGATATGCCCTAAACTGCTATTGATAATGAAATTAACCACTTTCATCCTCATGATAGCCCTTGTACAGGCAAGTGCCAGCGTTTCGGCGCAGAAAATTAATCTCCATCAAAAAAATAAACCGCTCTCTACTGTCTTAAAGGCAATAAAAGAGCAAACTGGCTATGTATTCCTGAGTAATAACTTTGACCCTGCCAAAGAAATGGTAACAGTTAACTTGCAGGATGCAACAATTGAAGAAGCATTAAAATCTTCTTTAAACAAGCTTTCTATTTTTTATAATATAGTTGATAAAACGATTTTATTGTCTAAAAAGGAGGTTTCGTCAGCAAAGGCAGACCCAATTGTGATCCGTGGAATTGTGACTGATGAGAAGGGATTGGGAATCCCCGGAGCGGGTGTTAAAGTTAAAGGAAGCCTGGTTTCCACTTCTACAGATGTCAACGGAAGTTTTAGTATTAATGTACCTTCTGCTGAAGCCGTTCTGATTATAAGTTACGTAGGCTATCAACCACAGGAAGTTACGGTAAAAAGTCAGAGAAACCTAAAAATAAGTCTTCTACCAAGTGATAATGCGCTGGAAGAAGTTGCAGTTGTAGGCTTTGGTACACAACGTAAAGTTTCTTTGATTGGTGCACAATCTACCCTCAGTTCCAAAGAGCTCAAACAGCCTGTTAATAGTATCACGCAGTCACTTTCGGGCAGAATCGCTGGTGTAGTAGGTGTTCAGCGCAGCGGAGAACCCGGCAGAAGTACAGCCGATATCTGGATCAGGGGTATTTCTACTTTTGGCGGAAACTCCAGTGCTCCACTGGTTTTAGTAGATGGTGTAGAGCGTTCTATAGATAACCTGGACGCTGAAGACGTCGAATCTTTCACTGTACTTAAAGATGCCTCTGGTACTGCTGTATATGGTGTAAGGGGTGCAAACGGGGTAATCCTGGTAAAGACCAAAACCGGTAAAGCTGGTAAAACCTCGATTTTCCTGGATTACAATGAAGGGGTAAGCACCTTTACCAGGAGACCTGAAATGGCAGATGGAATTACTTTCATGAATATGGCCAACGAAGCAAGTATCGGAAGAGGCTTAGGAGAAAAATACAGTAAGGATTATATTGATAAAACAGCCTCTGGAGTTGATCCGCTGCTGTATCCAAATGTAAACTGGATGAACGAAATATTCAATAAGTACAGCCGTAACCGCAGGGCAAACCTGAATGCAAGCGGAGGTACAGACAATGCACAATATTACGTGTCTCTGGCTTATTACAATGAAACTGGTTTTCTAAAAACTGATCAGCTCTCTCAATATAATTCCTCCCTTGATTTTAAACGGTATAATTTCACTTCTAACCTGAACATGAAATTGACAGGAACTACAAAAATGGATCTGGGGATACAAGGATATGTGTCTACAGGTAATTATCCGGGTGAAAATACAGAAAGTATTTTTGGATCAGCCATGGATATTTCTCCCGTTGAATATCCGGTGATGTATCCAGGGAACTTTATACCTGGTAAAGCTTCTAATGGTGGTTTCAGAAATCCTTATGCTGATTTAACAAGACGCGGTTACCGGACTGAATTCGAAAATCAATTGTATACGAATTTAAGGGTGACACAAGATCTGAAAGGCTTAACTGATGGATTAACAGCCACAGTGATGATTGCTTTTGATACCAAAAATACCAGCAGTGCAAAACGTTCTAAAAGAGAGAGCACCTATTTTCCCGATTCCAGCAAACCTTATAACGAAGACGGAACGTTAAACCTGATTAAAACTTTCAACAGTTCAGGTAACTACCTGAGTTATGAACCAAACAGAGGTGGAAACAGAAAATTGTATAACGAAGCGGCCATCAACTATGATCGTGCATTTGGAAAACACCGGTTAGGTGGTCTGATCTTAGGTTATACCCAGGATTATACCAATCCTTTTGCTGGTGACTTTACTTCTTCTATTCCGGAAAGATTTGTAGGAATCGCAGCAAGGGCTACTTATTCTTATGACGACCGTTATTTTGGAGAGTTTAACTATGGATACAATGGATCAGAATTATTTGCTCCTGCAAACAGATATGGATCATTTCCGGCAATTGGCTTTGGCTGGATTCCTTCGAACGAGAAATTCTTTGCGCCTTTAAAAAATGCAATTTCGTTTCTGAAATTCAGATATTCTGTAGGGACAACAGGGATCGGAAAGATTTCAAATGAAAACCTGGTAGGACGACGTTTTGCTTATTTAACGCTCGTAACAGATGGAGCGGCTGGTTATCAGCTAGGTAAAAACTTCACCAATACAGGAGGAATTAACGTAACCGATTACGGCGTAGATATCCGGTGGGCTGAATCTAAGAAACAGGATTTGGGAATGGAAATAAGGACCTTGAATGACAAGCTGAGTTTAATGGTAGATCTGTTCCGGGAAAAACGTACCGGAATCTTTCTACAAAGGCAATCTGTACCCGGATTTATTGGTTTAGTCAATTCACCTTACGGTAACCTGGGTATTGTGGACAATAAAGGGATTGATGCGACACTGGAATATAATATGAAAATAGGGCAGGTGGATGTCGGTTTAAGAGGTAACCTGACTTATAATAAAGACGTATTGGTTAATGACGATCGTCCTGCTCAAAAATACCCATGGATGAGCCATATTGGCGATAATATCTTGTCGAGATATGGCTATATAGCCGAAAAACTATTTGATAACCAAGCAGAGATTGATGCAAGTGCGGCTCCCGGATCAAAGAAATTACTGAAGCCTGGCGATATTAAATACAAAGATCTGAATGGTGATGGACTGATCAATGACTATGATAAAACCAGGATTGGCAGGGGAGATGTACCTAACCTGGTGATGGGTTTTGGCTTTAGTGTAGCCTATAAAGGTTTTGCACTCAGTACACTTTTTCAAGCCTTACAAAACTCAGATGTAATGCTGGGCGGATCTGCTATTTATCCGTTTAACGGAGGCGGTGGATTGAGTAATGCCTTTAGCAATGTCACAGACCGCTGGACACCTGAAAATCCAAGACAGGATGCTTTCTATCCGCGTTTAGCCTATGGAGAAGATCAGAATTTTAACAATACACAGCCTAGCTCCTGGTGGGTTAAAGACAACAGTTTTGTCCGCTTGAAAAGTGCACAGTTGAGTTATAACTTTTCTAAAGAAGCTGCTGCCAAATTACATCTTAAAAATATGTCAGTTTATCTGATAGGAACCAACCTTTTGACCTTCAGTAAATTCAAACTATGGGATCCGGAATTGCTTACCGGGAACGGAACTAAGTATCCGCTGACCGCTAATTTGTCAGTGGGATTAAATGTTAAATTTTAAAAACCGGATATCATGAAAAAATATATATGTATATTAAGTCTTGTCGCTCTGTTTACCTTTTCTTGTAAAAAAGGATTTTTGGATCAGGTACCCAATGACAGGTTAACCCTGGATGAAACCTTTTCCAACAGACTGACAGCCGAGAAATTCTTAAATAATATTTACAGTAGTGTACCCGATGAATTCGGACAGCGAAATCCCGGAAGTTCCAATGCGGGCTTATGGACCGGGGGATCTGATGAAGCAGAATTTACCTGGGGTGGTGTGACGAGCAATGCTATAAATATTGGAAACTGGGATGCCAATTCCGGTTTTGTTTATGCCTATTGGAACAACTATTACAGAGGGATACGTTCTGCTACTTTCTTTATGGCAAATATTGAAAAAGTAAAAAATGACCTTTCTCCTCAGCTGATGACGCAGTACCGGGCAGAAGCCAGAGCTTTAAGAGCAATGTATTATTTCTACCTCCTGCGTTTATACGGACCTGTGATCCTTTTGGGCGACAATGTTGTGGCACCGGATGTACCGAGTTCAGAAGTTCAGTTGCCAAGAAGTTCAATGGATGAATGTGTCGCTTATATTACTACAGAACTGGATGCTGCAGCTAAAGATTTGCCCGTTACTCCTGCAAATGATGATAGTTATGGCAGGATAACCAAAGGAATTGCGCTCGCATTCAAAGCACAAACTTTGTTTTTAGCCGCAAGTCCGTTGTATAATGGAAACAATGATTTATCTTCTTTGAAGAACAAAGATGGTAAAGCCCTGGTGAGCCAGAGTTTTGATGTGAATAAATGGAGAACCGCAGCCGATGCCTATAAATCTTTTATTACTCAATTTGTACCTGGAACTTATGATTTATTTAAGAAAACGGATGCCAGCGGTAATTTTGATCCTTACCTGTCTTGCAGGGATGTCTTCTTAACCGATTGGAACAAAGAGGTTATTTTAGCAAGACCAGAATCTTCTTTATCTGCCAGACAATATGAAATGACCCCCTATCACCGCGGTGCAAATTCTGCATCCAGAGGTGGCGGAGCGCTCGGTGCAACCCAAAACCAGGTAGATGCATTTTTTATGCAAAATGGTAAAAGTATCAATGATCCAGGTTCAGGGTATGTGAACTCCGGATTTGCTGCTACAGCTACAAAGTATACCAAAGCGGGGATTTATAACCCCTGGGTGAACCGTGAACCACGTTTTTATGTCAATATTACCTATAATGGAAGTACCTGGTTAAACACAAATGATGGATTAATCACTACAGAATTGTACAATACCGGTAATTCGGGTAAAGAAACGGGGGGTAATGACTACAGTACCACGGGTTATGTAGTCCGGAAAGCGATGGGATTAGGGAACTGGAATATTGACAGAAGACCGGTGATCTTATACCGGCTGGCCAATGTTTTTATGGATTATGCAGAGGCTTTAAATGAAGCCAGTCCGGGTGATCCTGATATTCTGAAATACCTGAACTTAATTCGAGAAAGGGCAGGAGTTCCACTTTATGGATCTGCTGAATTACTAGTTCCTGCCGGACCAACCGAAATGTCTGCAGCCCTGCGGAAAGAAAGAAGGGTAGAACTTGCTTTTGAAAACGTCAGGTTTTTTGATACCAGAAGATGGAAAATCGCAGAGACCACAGATAATGGCCCGATGTATGGCTTGAATATCAGTAAGAACTTACCTGATTTCTTACAGGTTGTTACTTTTGAAAGCAGGGTATTTAACAAAAGACATTATCTGTTCCCTATTCCTTCGAATGATGTAAATGTTGATGCAAACCTGGTACAGAACCCTGGATGGTAAAATCAAAAAAGATGAAACTTAAATTATTTACAAGCTTACTTTGCTTCCTGTGCAGCTCAACTTATGCACAGGAGGTAAATCTGGTCCGGTATGTCAATACCTTACAAGGTACAAATTCAAGCCATGAACTGACCAGAGGAAATACTTATCCAACCACAGCATTGCCATTTGGCATGCATACCTGGACCCCGCAAACAGGTAAAAACGGAGATGGATGGAAATACCAGTACCAGAAAGATAAGATCAGGGGATTTCAGCAGGCCCATCAATGCAGCTCCTGGTCAAAAGACTATGCAGTTTTCTCTTTGATGCCTGTAACTGATGAATTGATTGTAGATGAAAATAAAAGAGAGGCTCAATTTAGTCATGCCAACGAAATAGCGAAACCGAATTACTACAAAGTGAGCTTTGAGAATAAGATCACCACCGAAATCTCTCCTACTGAACGTGGTGCACATTTGAGGTTCAGCTATCCTAAAAACAAGAAAAGCTATTTGGTTTTGGACGGCTATACCCATATCAGCAGTATCCAGATCTTCCCTAAGGAAAGGAAAATAACAGGCTATGTGAACAATGGAGAAGGCTTTAAAGAAGGATTCAAAAGCTTTTTTGTCCTGCAATTTGATCAGCCTTTTAAAGCGCATGGAACCTGGGAAAATAAGCACAATAGCTTACAAGCTGGTGCAGAAACCGCAACTGGCGAAGGCAAAGGTGCTTATCTTGAATTTAATGCAGGGGTAAAAGTGCAGTTGAAAACAGCCTCTTCCTATATCAGCCAGGAACAAGCAGAACTTAATTTGTACACAGAGCTCGGAGCAGATCAAACACTGGAACAAACTAAAGCTAAAGCTGCTAAGATTTGGAATGAAACGTTAGGGAAAGTGATTGTAGAAGGTGGATCAGAAGAAGATAAAGCTACTTTTTATTCCTGTTTGTTCAGAGCGAGCTTGTTCTCCAGAAAGTTTTATGAACTGGACAAAGCAGGTCAGCCTTATTACTTTAGTCCTTACGATGGGAAGGTGCACTCAGGTTATCTCTTTACAGATACCGGTTTCTGGGATACCTTCAGAGCACAATTTCCCTTAAATACTTTGCTTCATCCACAAATGCATGGACGGTATATGCAATCATTGCTTTCTTCGTGGGAACAATGCGGCTGGTTGCCTTCCTGGTCTTTTCCAAGTGAAGCAGGTTCTATGATTGGTAATCATGCTATTTCCCTGTTGACAGATGCATGGGCCAAAGGAATCCGGACTTTTGACCCTGCAACAGCCTTGAAGGCTTACTTACATGAAGCGACTCAAAAGGGGCCTTGGGGGCCTGCCAATGGAAGAGATGGCTGGAAAGAATACTATCAACTGGGTTATGTACCTTATCCGCAATACAGGGAAGCCACTGCAAAAACACTGGAATATGCTTATGATGATTTCTGTGGTTATAACCTGGCAAAAATGACGGGCAATGACTTTTATGCGGGGATATTTGAAAGACAGATGTTCAACTATAAAAACGTATATGACCAAGAATCAGGCTTTATGCGTGGAAAAGATCAGTATGGAAAATGGAATGCTAACTTTGATCCCGCAGAATGGGGTGGTCCTTTTACCGAAGGAAATGCCTGGCATTGGGAATGGTCTGTTTTTCAGGATATCAACGGCCTGATTAAGTTGACTGGAGGCCAGGAGAACTTTACCAAAAAGCTGGATTCTGTATTTTCCGTACCTAACCGGGTAAATACAGGAACTTATGGTGGGATGATCCATGAAATGACAGAAATGGTGATGGCGAATATGGGGCAGTATGCACATGGTAACCAACCTATACAACATATGCCTTACCTATATAATTACGCAGGGCAGCCCTGGAAATCACAGTTTCATACACGTAATATTATGTATAAACTGTACAATTCTACAGAAAATGGTTATCCCGGAGATGAAGATCAGGGACAAACTTCTTCGTGGTTTGTACTCAGTGCTATGGGTATTTACAGCGTAACTCCGGGTACAGATCAGTATGTACTGGGCAGCCCGATGTTCAAAAAGATCACCTTGAATTTAGAGAACGGTAAAAAGTTTACCATAGATGCGGCGGCGAATAGTCACGAAAATTTATATATTAAATCTGCTACCTTAAACGGTAAAACTTATACAGCCAATTTTATCAGGCACAGCGACCTCATTAATGGAGGTACATTGAAATTGGAAATGACTAATCAGCCTGCGTTAAGCCGTGGACTTGCTGCTGCGGATCTGCCATTTTCGTTAACGCCTTAAATAGCCATCTTCTTTGACGCCTTAAAATAATAGCGGGGTTTCTGACTCCGCTATTATTTTATAATCAAAACATTTCGTGTCAAAAGGTTTATTTTTGCCGCAGATCATATGAGACATAAAATAAGAAGGCACGTCAGGAAAGCGAAATATATCTTTTATAAGGAAACACTAGTCGATTTCAGAGAACACTTATGGACTTTTATCGGTGCATTTTTGGGCATAGGAATCATTGGATTTATCAACAGTAAATATTTCACAGCCTACGAAAACCTTTTCATGATCGGTTCTTTTGGTGCTTCTTCCGTCCTGATTTATGGGATCATTAATAGTCCTTTGGCACAACCCCGCAATTTAATAGGTGGACATGTGCTCAGCGCAATTGTAGGCGTTACCATGCACAAGCTAATTCCCGGAGAAGTCTGGTTGAGCTCCGCGCTTGCAGTTTCACTCTCTATAGTAGTTATGCAGATCACTAAAACACTTCATCCTCCTGGTGGAGCGACAGCATTGATCGCGACTACAGGAACCGCTAAAATCAACGCATTAGGCTATTTCTACGTGTTAAGCCCAATATTTACAGGTGTAATGATTCTGTTCATTGTTGCCGTAATCTGTAACAATGCCACGCCGCACCGCAGGTATCCTGCCAATAGAAACTGGTATAAATTCTGGAGAGGGAAACATAGAAATCCAAAAGCATTGTAATCAATTAAGAATAGTTTTCAGCTCTTCATTGATCTTTTTAACACGGTCAAGGGCAGTTCTGCTATTTTTGGATTTATCAAAAGTTAAACTGAGATCTCCAGGTGTGGATTTGATAGCAAACGTAGTTTTATCAGCCATAGTTACCTGGATTTCCGAAGGATGCGCAGCTTTGAAAATATTATCCTGTCCAATAAAGCGGGTAAGATAGTGCTCTACAGAATCCGTTTTAATTTTATTGTAATCAATTGCTAAGTAATACTGATCATTTGTTTCTTTAACAACTACTGACCGGCTGTTGCCAGAGTTTTTGCAGCTCGTGAAAGTGAAACCAATGCTTACTGCAAGCACTAAGATTTTTGTGGTTAAAAGATTTGTTCTCATTTGATTTAGGTTTTTATGGAGAAAATATAGGTCTTTTATACCGTTAGACTCCAGCAGATCTGATATGTTGCACAAAAATCATTGTTTAATTATTATCATTGCATTACCATGTATCAGGAGCTTTTAGACCATATCAAAAAGTACGTACAGCTAGATCCCAGGCAGCAGCAGCAATTCTGTGAAAAACTGGAGTGCGTCAAACTGAAAAAGAAAGCGTTTTTGCTGGAACCAGGCAAACTATGCAAGGGGAATTATTTTATTACTAAAGGCTGTGTACGTCAATTTCTGATCAATCAGAAACTCAACGAACAAATTATCCATTTTGGTATTGAACATTGGTGGATTGCAGATCAGGACAGCCTGCTGAATAACCAACCTTCTGCCTGTTATATCCAGGCTATAGAAGAAACTGATTTACTTTTAATCCGCGAGAAAGACCGGATTAGTCTGGCTAAAGAAATCCCGCTTTTAGAAACCTATTTCAGGATGATGATGCAGAAATCATTTGTCGCTTCTCAGCGCAGAATAGGATTCATCTTTAACCAGACCGAAGAAGAGCGTTACCGGCATTTCTCTAAACTCTTTCCAGGTTTCGTTCAGCGTGTTCCACAATATATGCTGGCTTCTTATCTTGGTTTTACACCCCAGTTTTTAAGCCGGTTACGCGCTAAAAAGGATTTGTAATTTCTTAACTACAGTTCATTTTTTTGAGCTTGTGTATTTCTGATATTTGTTTTAACCTTTTTAACTATCAATCAGTTATCAAAAAGGATCAGCTAAAAAATAAAGACATGAGCAACAGAATTAAAATCAACGAAGTACAACCAGCAGGATATCGGGCTATACTAGCCCTTGAAAAATACATTGAAAGTACCAGCCTGACTACTATACACAAAGACCTGATCAAAATCCGGGCTTCTCAAATTAACGGATGTGCTTTCTGCATCGACATGCACACACTGGATGCACGTAAGGCGGGGGAGACTGAACAAAGGATTTATGCACTTTCTGCATGGCGTGATACACCTTTCTTTGATGAACAGGAACGCGCATTATTAGCTTTGACAGAAGAAGTTACTTTAATCAGTAACCATGTATCTGATGAAACTTATCAGAATGCGGCAGGTGTTTTTGATCAAGGTTACCTGGCTGAAATCATCCTCGCGATCATTACCATTAATGCATGGAACAGAATTGGGATCACTACAGAGTTAGAACCAGCGTTGAGGTCTTAATGGTGATAAATGGCAAAGGTGCTGTAATACCTTTGCCGTTGCACTATTGCTTACCAAATCCATACTATAGACGATTAAAACAAATCCATACTATAGCGGACTAAAATAATTGACTATTAGAAGGCTGCTGCAAATTCTTTTGCAAAGTCTTCCAGTTTAGTGGCTGAAAATTCTGGTTGATTGTCCTTAAAATCTTCCCATAAAACACCACTTCTGATCGCAGTGCCCATTTCTACAAAATTCTTAGCTAATTCTACAGGTAAACCGGCCTGGATCATTCCATCATAAGCTTGTTCATCTGTAAATTCAACCCATTTCAAATCAGGTTTTCCTATCGCTGTACCTAATGCAGTGGCTACATCTGCAGGGGTACGTACATCACTAGTCACATAACGAATACTTTTTCCTGTGAACGGCTGTTGTATTTCTTCCGCTATGGCTAAGGCAATATCTTTTGGATGAACCAACACTAATTCAGCAGTTTCTCCATAATTACCCCCAATAATACCGCCATGTCTGATCATATCGGCACTGCCATATAAGTTGACATAAAAATATGCAGGACGCATGTGCATGATCGAAACACCTTCCAGTTCATTAAATATCTGCTCTACATCATGCAAGCCTTTAATCGGGCCTGTACCGTTAGTTAAATGTGCACCAATACTGCTTAGATTAACTACTTGCTTCACACCAGATGCACGAATTGCTGCGGCATAATTCTGACCAACTGTATTCATGAAACTCCTGAAATCAGCAGCGGCATAATTTGGAGGACACATTGTATAAACTGCATCTGCACCTGTAAAGACTTTTGTTAAAAAGTCAAGGTCGTTAACTGAGCCAATTGCCGCTATAGCACCTGAATCTTCAATTGCTTTTACTTTATCGGCACTGCTGCTGATAACTGTTACCTGGTGACCAGCATCCACTAAAGTTTGTGCTAATGGCTTACTTATATTTCCTAAAGAACCTGTGATTGTAATTTTCATATTAATTATTAATTATTGACAGGACAAAGGTATATTTGTACTTACTTTTATACAAGTACTTACCCCAAAGTGTGTACCATGACGACGATTAAAGAGAATTCAAGTATCAACTTAAATAAAGGATTAGCGGAACTGACTTGCCCGGTTACTTATGTGATGAATAAGATTGGCGGTCACTGGAAATCGATTATTATTTATCAGCTCAGAGAAGAATCCAAACGTTACAGTGAGTTAAGAAGGGCTATTCCTATCATTACTGAAAAGATGCTGATTCAGAGTTTAAAACAATTGGAAGCCGATAACCTGGTGATCCGGAAAGCCGAACCAGTAGTTCCTCCTTTTGTTACTTATACTTTGAGCCCTTCGGGTAAAGAATTGGTGCCTTTAATGAATATGATGGCCGAATGGGCTATTCAGGATAGTGGCAGAACAATGGTTTAATTTGTATCGGCCAGAATCAATATGGCATCCGCCAGTAACTAAACCACTCCGGAAGGTGTAATCCCAAAAGTCTTTTTAAAGGCAAAATAAAAATGAGACAGGTTTTCAAAACCAATGTCAAGATAAATCTCTGCAGGTTTTTTGCCTTTTTTCTGAATCAGGTAATAAGCTTCAGAAAGGCGTTTCTGTTGTAACCAGTTTCCCGGTGAAGTATTAAAAATCCGGGAAAAGTCTCTTTTAAAACCAGCAAGGCTTCTGCCTGTCAGTTTCGCGAACTGATCAATAGGCACATTGAACTTATAATTGTTGTTCATATAGGCCTCCAGATCTATTTTATAAGGCTCACTAAAATCGAACAAGAATTCATTAAGTGCTGGATTCTGATGTAATAATAGCTCAACTGCTTCTCTGGTCTTTAGCTCTGCCATTGCTTCTTTAAATGGTAGAACCCGGTTGAAATAGGGCAATAAGGAATCAAAATATCCTTTCATAAATGGATCAGGAGGCAGTACGCTGATCGGATCACCCTGGTATTTAGCAGGTGTTTCTATTTTATTTTCAGCACTATACTTACGTAGAAAAGACTGATTAAGGAATATATTGATAGCTTTAAATTCACCATCCGGCGGAGGTACTTTCAACGATTTAATCAACTGATTTCTGCGAACCAATGCTACGGTTCCTGCCTTAAAAACCCGGATACCCTGATGAGTTAGCAAGTGGCTCTCACCAGCAATAATATAACCTAAAGCATGTTCATGAACAAATTGTTCATGACCTCTTTGCGTACTGTCTACACAAGCATAAACCAGGTTGTTCAGCAGTATGTGATCTTGATTTTCCATCTGGTTATTTGATCTGACTCATTGTAAGCTGATCAAATATACGATCTGGCAATAACTTTCTCAGCAGCACAGTTGGCGTGGCGAGATATCCGCCAACATATCTGAATTTAGGTTTTTTAGCCTCAATTGCTTTCAGCATCAATTCGGCAATCACTATAGGCCCGGCAGATTTAGGTTCCAGCTTTACACTGAGATTAACGAATTTCTGAGCCATGGGCCGATAAAGATCCTGACCTGATATTTTCATTAAATTAGCCATTGCTACCCCGGCCCATTCCGATTTTACACCGCCTGGTTCAATTACAATCACATCAATTCCAAAAGGTTTCAATTCATTGCGCATACTGTCACTTAAACCTTCTAAGGCAAATTTACTGGCATGGTACCAACCCCCAAGCGGTAAAGCGAACTTTCCACCAATAGAAGAGATATTCAGTATTTTTCCATATTGGTTTTCCCGCATAAAAGGGATCACCAACTGGCTTAATCTGGCTACGCCAAATACGTTGACCTCCATCTGGTATCTCGCATCCTGAATCGGAACATCTTCTACAGCACCATAAGAGCCAAAACCAGCATTGTTAATCAGGATATCAATTCTGCCCTCAGTGTTGATGATCTCATTCACACCCTTCACCATAGACTCCTCATCGGTTACATCCATTTGGAGAATCCTGGCGCCCAGGCTGGCTATATCCTGCATATTTTCTATTCTGCGCGCTGCACCGTAAACAGTATATCCCTTTTGCAAGAGTAGTTTTACAGTCTCTTTGCCCATCCCGGCTGATGCTCCGGTAATTAATACCACTTTATTCATGATCTTTTTTATATATAACAAATCTGAACATAAAAAGGCTCACTAAATTTGTTGAAAAGCTCAAACTTTAATTGTTGAAAAGCTCAGGCAAAAGGATTTAATTAACCGGATATTCCAAGGTAATAATTCAGATCCATATCATCAATATGGTTTTTAGGGTGAAAACTGTTCCCCATTAACATCACGTTCATTGCGGCAGATATTCCCTTTAGTTGCACAGCTCTGATTTCCGCATCTTTAGGATTAGTCAGTAAATCGTATGTGCTTTCAGAAATGATCAGGTTGTTGTTCAGTCCTTTCGTTTCGCCTTGCAAGCGTGAAGCAATATTTACAGGCAGGCCCATCACAGTCATCTGTTCTTTATTGGCCAGATCATACTGACCCACTACAACTTTGCCATGATGTACCCCAATACCCACCTCATAACTCAGGTTAAAATAAGGTTGCGCATAGGAAGCATTAAAAACATCAACATCACGTAGTAAAGCATAAGCGGCATCAACCGAAGACTGCGCTGCTTTTCTTAAATTTGTATCTAATCCAAAAACTGCATATATACTATCTCCGTTGGTCTCAATAATCCGGCCGCCAGCTGCAGTAATAGAACGGTTAAATAAAACAAACAGTTTTCTGATCATATAAATGACTTCATACGAAGATCTGATCTCCATAGCAGCCGTGAAATTACGGATATCAAGAAATAAAAGAGCCAGCTCACGTTCTTCACCAAGCGCAGTATAAATCTCCTTCATTTTATCGGGAGATTTGCACACAATAGTCTGATCAGTAAGGCGTGTACAAGAAATTTGATGTGTTGGCAGGGTAGATGAAATGTAGTTGTTTTGAGTTTTCATAAGGTAATCTTTAAATGGTGGGTTTACATTTATTTCTGAATGTAAATTTAAGGAGATCTTGTGCACCAGGACTGCGAGAATCAAACCGATAATTGCGAAATTCAAACGTTTTATTATTCATTGTTTCTAGAGATAATAAATAAGCTGGTTATTCCTGATTTCTTTAAATTTGTTAAGACAAACTTAGCCAGGCCAACGTTCTTAAGATTGTAAGAAAACGAAAAAACTATGGAAGCCTAAACAACAAAACTATGGAAGACTCAATAATGGACGGAGAATTTTATGAGGTTCAGGCACCTTTAATTGATGTGGTGAGTCATTTTTATCATTTGCATACCCCGGCAACGGCAGATGTGGTTTTAAAACATCTTTCTCCCAATTTTGACATGTTAATGCTTTTCAATTTTGGTTCACCTGTGCGTTATTCATTTAATGATGCGGCATTAAATGCGACTCCAATTGAAAGGGTAGCTGTGATAGGGCCGCTCAAGAAGATGCTGAATTATGAATTACAGCCTTCGACAGATGTGATTATTGTAAATTTCACATTGAATGGTTTTTACCGGTTGTTTAAAATTCCTGTGAATGAGTTGTCACCCGATGAGATGATTGACCCGGATATATTAATTGATAAGACTTGTTTTGCAGAGCTCTGGGAACAACTAGCAGCATTGAAGTCTACTTCTCAGAGAATTCGGCGGATTGAAGCTTATGCGGCTTCTTTTACGTTCGAGAATGAACCTTTTGCTATCCCTTTATTGAATGGGTTGTCTTATTTCAAGAATCCGGCTATACAACCTGTTAAAGCTATAGCTGCAAATGCTGATTTATCAGTGAGAACTATACAGCAGCGCTTTCAGAAGTTTACAGGTTATTCCCCGAAAGAAATTCTCCGATTTATGCGTTTCAAAGAAGTAATCACTCAGCTTATCAATCAAAAAGAGAATGAAATTGATCTCTTTGAACTGATTGAAACACATGGTTATCATGATCAGAGTCATTTGATTAAAGATTTTAATCATTTTTTAGGAACAACACCCCGGAAATTTCTCAAAGAAATAGCCGGTAAAGGTTTTTGTGTCACCAGGCCAGGTAAGCACTATTAGTGCAAACAATTGTATTTGTCAAATTGTTCTTTGGTTGAGCCTGATCAGATCAGGACCCGCAGCAATAATTATGGAGAATATAACCAAACAATTGATCAGCACCGCAAAAGCTATGGTAGCCAGTTTCAAAGGCCTCGTTGCTATAGATGAAAGTGTCGCCACACTCAACAAACGTTTTGAACTTGCAGGTATTCCGCAGACTGAAGAATATAGAAGAGCCTACCGCGAAGTTTTAATTACTACGCCAGGAATAGGAGATTATATTAACGGAGCGATATTATTTGATGAAACTGTTCATCAGCAAACCTTATCAGGTGTTCCATTTCTGGAAGCACTGAAAGAGGCCGGAGTTATTCCAGGTATCAAGTTGGACGAAGGAACTGAAGACCTGGCAGGTTTCCCTAAAGAAAAAGTAACCAAAGGACTGGATGATTTACAAGAAAGACTGACTGCTTATGCTACACAGGGATTAAAGTTTGCAAAATGGAGAGGGGTAATCCTGATCGATGGGGAATTACCTTCTCAGGCTTGTATTGTCAGCAATACGCATGCGCTTGCTCGTTATGCTGCTGCCTGTCAGCGTGCAGGGATCGTACCTATTGTAGAACCAGAGGTGATTATGGATGGTAACCATACTATTGAACGCTGTGCGGAGGTTACTGAGAAAGTATTGCGCTCTTTATTTGAAGAATTGTATTTGCTTAAAGTTGAGCTGGGCGGACTAATTTTGAAACCTAATATGATTCTTGCAGGTAAAGATGCCCCTGAAAAAGCAGATGCAGCTTTAGTGGCGAAATTAACTGTGAATTGCTTGCGCAATTCCGTTCCAGCTACAGTTGCCGGAATTGCCTTTCTTTCTGGTGGTCAGGATCCTGTGACTGCTTCACAAAATCTTAATGCAATTAACGCTGCTTACAAAGAAATTTTACCCTGGCCGGTTACTTATTCTTTCTCCAGAGCTTTGCATCAGCCTGCTTTGGAAATCTGGAAAGGTAAAACTGAAAATGTAAAGGCAGCTCAGGATTCTTTTCTTGAACTGGCTAAGGCTAATCACGAGGCAAGAAAAGGAGATTTTAAATCGTAAGTGGTTGTTTTTGAGTAAACAAGGAGTTGTGGATGATATTCCTCAATGTGAATTCTTTATTCCACAATTTTTACAAATAAAAAAATCCCGGACCATAAAGACTCCGGGATTTTCTGTTATATTATATGTTATATTATGATTGCAGCTGGATTATTGAATTTTAATTTTAAAACTGTCAGTTTTAGGTGCTCCCGGATCAATCGCAGTCAGTTCATTCGAAACTGTTCTTCCGTAAGAGTCCATTACGATCAATCTGATCAACTGTTTTTTTGGAGATTGTATGGTTGTTTTTAGTTCAAAATCAGATACATAGCTAAATTTAACATCTTCACTGTTCTTAATGCCAACAGCATAGTTATCATTAATAACCGTGTAATTCAGCATACAATCTGCACACTCTACTCTGATTACACCGTCTTTAGCAAACAGTACATTAGACAATGGATCAAGACCCGAATCTTTTTTACAGCTTGTAAAAGCAAGAGAAAGACAGAAAAATGTAACGATGATTTTTAACCTGTTCATAACCATAACAGGCATTAATAATGCCATAAACAGAATTTATTTTACGACAGGAAAATTCGCCTTGTATAGCTCTTCCAGGTGTGCAGGATAAAGCGGTTTTTTAAGGAGTTTAATTACATAAGGATTTGCTTCTGCTTTACGGATATCACCAAAATCAAGTGTAGAAGAAAGCATGGCGACCACACAATTATCTTTAAGCTCAGGAGGGAAGCGCTTGTAGTTTTCCAGGAATTCGAAACCATCCATTTCAGGCATCTGGATATCCAAAAGGATAAGGTTTGGTAGTTTATCCAGTTGATTGGAATGGGTATTGAAATAGCTGAGCGCCTCTTCTCCAGATTGGCACTGAATGATTTCATCGAATAATTTAGAGATAAAAATGATCTTTGAATTAATCTTCAGGTCAATGATGTTATCATCGATCAGCATCACTTTTATGGAGCTCTGGAGTTTATTTGGCATTGGGAATAGTAATTTTAAACGTAGTACCCTGGTTCAGAGAAGAGCTGACAGATATTTTTCCATCAATCTTGTTTAAAGCTTCTTTCACTATAAACAACCCCAAACCACTTCCTTTGTTGTTTTTTGCTTTAAAGAACTGCGTAAATATCTTTTCAAGATGCTCGTTGAGAATTCCCAGTCCATTATCAGTAATCGATATTTCAGCAGATAACAGATTAGCTTCTATGGAAATATCTACCACCTTATGGTGCCCGCTTTCCTTCTGGTATTTGATAGCATTGGAAATCAGATTACCCAATATGACTTCAATTCTGAACGAATCCCCCATAAATGGATGCGTCTGATTGATATTCAGATTGAACTGTGTATCGCGGTCACTATAGGCATATAAATCGATCATTTCATCTACCAGTGTCTTAAAGTTGATATCTGAATTTTCAGAAATGTTCTTATTGTTTTTGTAGTATTGAAGTGTCTTCTGGATATAATAGTCCAGCTTATTAGAGCAGGATTCTATCAGTTCCCAGTATTCACCACTTGAATTGTAAAGCCCCTCCATTTTGACCAGGTTTACAATACCAATCACTGAAACCAGCGGGGCCCTTAATTCATGAGAAATGCTATAAATAAACCGGTTCAGTTCATCATTTGTCTTTTCCAGTTCTTTAACCTTATTTCTCAGATCAATTTTAGACTTGTAAGCATCATGGGCATTTTTGATAGAATTATGTAATTCCAGATCATTCCATGGTTTAGTGATATATCTGTAAATATCACCATGATTAATTGCGTCAGCCAGTGCCGCAATATCTGTATAACCAGTCAAAAGTATGCGGATAGGATCCGGATAGGTATGTGCAATACTCTTAAAGAATTCTACACCTGTAGTTTCAGGCATCTTTTGATCAGCAATAATCACCTCTACCGGAAGGTTCTCTAATACCTTTAAACCTTCGGCTGCGGAAATCGCTGTGTAAATCTCATATTGTCTCCTAAAACTTGCTTTGAATGCGAGGAGGTTGTTCTCTTCATCGTCAATATATAAAACTTTAACAGGCGAGCGAGTCATATTATTGTATGTTTAGAGGCAAGGTAATAATAAATTCTGTACCTAGATTCACTTTTGTAACAACATCAATATGGCCTTTATGTTTTTCTATGATACTAAAAACAATTGAAAGGCCTAAACCTGTTCCTTCGCCAACTTGTTTTGTGGTGAAGAAAGGTTCAAATATCTTCTGTTTAATCTCATCAGTCATTCCCGATCCCGTATCTTTAATACTGATGATTACATGTTCATTTACCGAAGAGGTGGAGATATAAATATATTCTTCCTCCTGCGGATTTTCTTTAACCTTCAACGCATGCAGGGCATTAGTAATCAGGTTCATAAAAACCTGGTTAATTTTACCAGGCAAACATTCTACCAATGGAATAGGCTGCAGATCCTTAATGATTTTTATATAAGGGGGAACCGTGCTCCGGAGTAAAACCAAGGTAGATTCCAACCCTTCATTTAAGTCTACTGGTTTGGTATCGCTCTCATCGAGCCTGCTGAAATTTTTAAGACTTCTGATAATTTCCGCTGTCCTTTTAGCACCTTCTCCAATTCCTGAAAGTAAAGAATTAATCTCTGTTTTGATAAAATCAATGTCAATTTGTTTTTTGAACCTGTCTATTTCTAAAATCTGCGCCCTGACATCCTGATCAGGGTCCAGTTCTTCATATTTCTGGATCACATCGTACAGATCGTTAATATCCAATCCGAGCGGTTTGATATTGGAAGTTACGAAATTAATAGGATTATTAATCTCATGTGCAATGCCGGCAGTCAGCTGACCCAGGCCAGCCATCTTTTCGGCATCAACCAATTGCGATTGCGCCTCTTTTAACTCTTTCAATGTCAGGTTTAAAGTAAGATTCGAATTCTGTAATTCCTCTGTACGTTTATTCACCTGGATTTCCAGTTCAATATTTTGTTCCCGGATCAGTCTTTCGTTCTCTTTGGAGATTTTCAGTGCTTGTTCCTGAGATTGTTCTTTGTCTTTCCGGTAGACGTTGATTTTATCTGCCAGTGCGAAAGAAAGTAAGGTGATTTGTATAACAGAGCCAATTTCTAAAATATAAGAAGTAAAAAGATTATACTCAATTAAGTTGAAATTCCTTAAAACAAAGATGACAACACATAGCAAAAATATAGTATAAGCAACCAAAAAGAACAGGGCAGGGCGGGAACCTTTTCTGCGGATCACGTTGGCCACATACAAGAAATAAAGTGAACCAAATAAAGCCAGTGTTTGCAGGCATTTTATACTTGTGGTATGCGCGCCTGAAATCCATGCACCAAGCGCTATAAAATAGAATAGAACAAATAAGTCTATTCCGATATGCAGTTTTGGGGTATGTACTTTTGTTTGTAAAAATCTTTTTAAGAACAATGCGGTCGTGATACCTGAGAAAAAAGGAACCAGAAAAGAACTGTTTATGGCTAACCAGGGGCTATCCGGCCATAAAAATTTGAAGGCGTAACCCTGAAAAGTGGCCTGCGTTAAGCCAACAAAAAAGATGTAAACGATGTAATAAATATAACTTGGATCTTTTACCGTGAATGATATAAACAGGTTATACAAAATCATGATAATGATAATTCCGGCATAAATTCCGAAGAGTATATTCTTACTGTTATCATTGACCAGAACTACTTTAGGCGTTCCTAAAGAGATAGGTAACTGAATCTGATCTGTAGAACTGATACTAATGTAAAAGGTTTCCTTTTTGTTCCTGCCGATATTTACCGGGAATATATAATTGGGATTATTGACTAATCTGGCATGAAAGGCTTTAAACTTTCCTAATTTTGAGGAGGCATAAAGTTTGTGATTATCCAGTCTGTACAAGGTAATACTGTCAATTGCGGGCTGTGCCACAACAAGCATTAAATTCTCCGCAGCGCTTTGGTTATCTACTGTAAATTTTATCCATATCTTATCTGAAGTGATGCCCAGATTAGGGACTTTCTGATTGAGATACTCGAATTTACGACTGATTACCTCATGGATATTTAATGATTTTGCAGGATCTCTGAAAATGGATATACCATTTTCAATCTTTAAAATATTGTTTTCGTTTTTAAAGACAAGCGTACTGTCCTGTGTCGCTGAATAGGTGAGCGCACTGTTGAACATGAGCGCTATTAATAAAAAAAGTATTTTTTTAAACAGGGTCATGCAGATTTGGGATGTCTAAATTATATTCTAACTGGTACATACCTTTTGGACCTCTTTCTTCAAATAGCTGATGTGGATTGTCACGCAGAGAAAGGATTTTTTCACGCTCTGAATCATCAGCATTACTCAAATCAAAAGGATTTCTTAACCGCATTGCAGTGGCTACAAGGTCATCTTTAGGGTAGTAAAATAAACCATTGTTACCCAGTGAGGTTTCGATCACGCAGCCCACTCTTTTTCCCATTCTAACCGTAACAGGGGCACACAATACAAATAAACTTACAATGGGTAATTTCGCTGCAAGCACAGAGCCAACCCTGGCCAGTACGTGACTCCCAATACCCATACCCGCAACCTCTCTTGAGTTCCATAGCCCACATAATTCGCAGGTTCCACCACGCTCTTCATCAGCGTTGATCATGTCATATATTTTCGAATCGTATTTACCAATTGCAGAAGCAATAGGCAATTCATACTGATCAGTTTTAATCTGGATCCTTGCACCACCGTAGACAAATTTAGTTTCTTTGTCTTCCACCAAAATCACCATGGTCTTCGGGTCTTCTACCCAATCCTGTTTGTTTGAAGTAATCTGGGTGATGCCATAAAGTTCAAGTAATCGTTTGTGGCCGACAATAAATTTTGAGCAGGCTTCCGGATCATCCGGAGCTCTGAATGTTCTAATGTGTATCATTGTCTCCGTTTATATTAGTAATTGTGTTAAACTCATCTTTAAACAGCTCGTCGAAATCAACGAAATATCTTCCTGATTTGCTAAATTGTTTAAGTAGTATACGGCGGCTGATATCTGTAATCATAGCCCCGCCTAAAGTGACTGCCGAAGCGAGCTGAGGCCAGCCGACAATAGTTTTATTCATTTCACTCACAGATTTCATCATGGCGGGAGACAAATTCTCAAAGCCTATGATTTTTCCGAGGTAGCCTATTTTTTCAGGAATAGTCAGTTTGTTTAAAGTTTCTGTAAGCTGGTCTGCACTTAATGCCTCCAGTTCTGCTACCTTTCCGTGGAAAATAGCTCTTTCAGGCTCCAGGTCGAAACGTTCTACATCCAGCATTCCTTTGTCATTGGTATCCATCACTACAGGGATACCTAATGCTTTGGCCTTGATACGGGCAAGAATTTTTATATCAATCCCATCACATTCTTCTACCAGGATATCCAACTTGCCATTTCCAGTAAAAAACTCGTCAATTGTACCCAGGGTAATACCTTCAGTAAAGCAGATCACATTGATAAAAGGATCGAGTTCAGCAATCTGCCTTGCCGCTACAATGGATTTATTTAAACCAAGGTCTTGTACGTTTACCTTGATCCTGTTCATATTGCTCAGCTCAATTTCATCGAAATCGGCCAGGCGAAGCTCTCCGCAGGTGCGTTCCATAGCCAGCGTTAAAGCAATGCTCTGCCCTACGGATAAACCAATAATCCCTATCTTTTTCTGCTTCAGGATATTGATCTCTTCAGGGGTAACTTTATAGACATTTCTGCTTGTTCTTACCTGCGCAAATTCCTGCTCATCAAGCGTGTGTACTAACTTATTTGACCAGGGATAATATATCCAGACACCATAAGCATCTGCATCAGTTTTAAGGTGTGCTGCAACTAATGCAGCCGATTCTTCCGGAGTTAACTTTTGCTGTGGATTATTCAGTTTAATGAGTTCCCCAAGCTGGCTTAAAATGGTATTATAAATGAGCAGATTAGGGTTACTGCTGATTAAAGCTTTTAGCTTTTCTCCTTCCTCCGGATTGATTAATCTGAAATAAACGGGACGGTATATCATTGAATGGTCGGGAGCATTAACACTAGAATTAATCTTATCCATTTTTGCTGTATTGTGTGAGCTTTTGTGTAAAATTGATCAATTATTATTTAGAAATAATTTTTATCCGAAATTAGTTTTTTAGAATTTATAAAAGCAATATATTTAACAAAAAAATCCAATAAATAACAATGAATTCCGACGCCCCAATTAATGTGCTTTATGTGGATGATGAAGTTCATAATCTTAACTCTTTTAAAGCTGGCTTTAGAAGGAAATTCAACATTTTTACGGCAGAATCTGCGGTAGAGGGACGGAAAGTATTAGAAACTGAACTTATTCATGTAATCATCACCGATCAACGCATGCCGGTTACTACTGGTATCGAATTTCTGGAATCCATAATTCCTGATTTTCCTGATCCGATCCGAATATTGCTGACCGGTTATGCGGATATCAACGCCGTTATCGATGCCATCAACAAAGGTCAGGTTTATAAATATATTCAAAAACCATGGATGGATGAAGATCTGAGGATCAACATCGAAAAAGCATATGAGATTTATGCGCTGAGAAAAGAAAATAAAGAGCTGACTGAAGCTTTACTGGTTGCCAATAAACAACTGGAATTCCTGCTCAGACAGAACTTGCTTTCTTAAGTATCTGATAAAAGAAAAAGGGGTGTGCAGCTGCACACCCCTTTTTCTTTTATTGAATTTACCAGCGCGTAGCTTAAAGCTCTTTTCTCAGCCTGGCTACCGGAATATTCATTTGTTCTCTGTATTTCGCAACCGTTCTGCGGGCAATATTATAACCTTGTTCTTTTAAGATTTCTGTCAGTTTCTCATCTGCCAGTGGCTTGCGTTTATCTTCGTTACCAATACAGTCTTCCAGGATCTTCTTTACCTCTTTATTGGATACTTCTTCGCCACTTTCAGTTTGAATAGCTTCTGAGAAAAAAGATTTCAATAAGAAAGTCCCGAATTCTGTCTGTACGTATTTAGAGTTGGCTACCCTTGATACGGTAGAAATATCCATATCAATTTTATCAGCAATGTCTTTCAGGATCATTGGGCGCATTTTACGTTCATCGCCTGTCAGCAAATACTCGTACTGATATTGCATAATTGCATTCATGGTCTTTAACAAGGTTTGCTGACGTTGTTTAATCGCATCAATAAACCATTTGGCTGAATCCAGTTTCTGCTTCACAAATTGTACAGCTTCTTTTAGCTTTTTGTCTTTCTGTGCAGCTTTATCATAATGCTGGAACATGTCTATATAAGAACGGCTCACTCTTAACTCTGGTGCATTCTTCGAGTTTAAAGTCAAAATCAGAACAGAATCATTATTAGAGATGTGAAAATCAGGGATAACCTGTAATTGCTTGGTTGTTACCTGGTTTGAATCTCCTGGCTTTGGATTTAACCGGAGGATTTCTGCAATGATTTCCTTTAAGTCTTCACTGTTTAAGCCAAGTGACTTTTCAAGTTTGTCGTAATGTTTTCTTGTAAACTCATCCAGGTAATTTTCTACGATCATGATCGCTTTCTGGATGATCAGATTGTGCGGGTCTTTTCTGCGCAACTGTAAAGTCAGGCATTCCTGAAGATCTCTGGCTGCAATTCCCGGAGGATCGAAACTTTGAATCACTTTCAGCATTTCCAGTACATCTTCTTCTTCGACCATAGCATTTTGTGAAAAAGCAAGATCATCAATCATCGAAGTGATTGGTCTGCGCAGGTAACCGTCATCGTCTAAACTGCCGATAATCTGTTTACCAATAATAAAGTCCTGATCTGATAAAGGAACCAAATCAAGTTGTTCCTGGAGGCTTTCGAAGAAAGTGCTCTCAATAGCTATCGGAGTTTCTTTCTTTTCCTCGTCGTCATCATTGTTGTTATAGGAGGTGCTGTAATCATTTCCACCATCATCCTGCAGGTAATCATCAACATTAAATTCATCAGTACTTTCTTCCTTTGAACCTCCATCAAAATCATCAGGAGAGTCATTCAGATCATCATATTCACTTTTAGGTTCTTCCGCGATCATTAAACTTGGGTCTTCGAGCGCCGGATTTTCTTCTAACTCTTCTTTTATTCTGGTATCAAGGGAAACAGTAGGTACCTGCAGCAGTTTAATGAACTGAATTTGCTGAGGCGATAACTTTTGAAGTAACTTTTGTTGTAAATGTTGTTTAAGCATGTTTTGTAGAAAAGGTATTATGACCCGTTTCAAAAATAAGCATTTGGTTTATATATCAACCATATTGTGGAACGAATATTGCGTTTAGATGTGTTTTTCCAATAAAAAAGCTTTGTTTTCGTAATAAAGTTTATATTTTTATTGATACTTGAACACCATGAAAAATTAAATACTATGAGTTTTGTAAAAGAATTTAAGGAATTTGCCATCAAAGGAAATGTAGTCGATCTGGCAGTCGGTGTGATTATTGGAGGAGCATTCGGTAAGATTGTGACCTCAATGGTTAATGATTTAATTATGCCTCCTATCAGCTTATTGATTGGCGATAAGGGTTTTGTAAATTATTATATCCCTTTAAGCGATAAAGTGAGAGCTTTCGTTGCCGCTAACCCTACTGCTTCTCTGGAAGATGCAAGAAAAGCGGGACCTGTGTTTGCATGGGGTAATTTCGCTACAGAGGTGATTAACTTTGTTATCCTGGCTTTCATTATTTTCTTAATGGTAAAAGCGATCAATCAATTGAAACGTAAGCAAGAAGAAGTTGTTGTTGCTGAGCCAGTTCCAACAAAAGAAGAAGTGCTGTTGGGCGAAATCAGAGACTTACTGAAAGCTAAGAATATTTAATATTTTTATAAGGAAAAGGCCATCCTGTAAAGATTACGGGCTGGCCTTTTTTTGCTTCAGCTGCAAACGTATTTATTTCGTTACTTACCAGTAAGAATGATATAATCTCCCAGTTCAGCCTGTTTTGTCCAGTCTGGTTCCATACTGTCTTTTGCTGCAAAACACGAAATGTTGACCAGGTTCAGTTTCGGTGCATATTTTCGAAGCTGGGCAAAAGTCCCTAGCTTTTCATCGCTGTGGAACCTTCCGTTAACCTGTAATATTTTTTTCTTCGGGTTTAACTTGTTGTATTTTGCAATAGACCAGGCCATCGAAGCATCCCATAAATTTTGTGTCTGGAAGATTTTCATTCCACCCATATCATGTCCGCCTAGTGTTTCTACGAATTTATCATAATATCTGCCTGTCGCTGTATCAACAGG
Organism: Pedobacter sp. UYP1; assembly: GCF_040547305.1. Classification (NCBI taxonomy): domain Bacteria; kingdom Pseudomonadati; phylum Bacteroidota; class Sphingobacteriia; order Sphingobacteriales; family Sphingobacteriaceae; genus Pedobacter; species Pedobacter sp. UYP1. The sequence continues at coordinate 138,166 of NZ_JBEPPL010000004.1, forward strand.
CAATGGTGGTAAAAACTCTTTAGAAGCAAGAGGGAAATCGTTCAGCTTGTTTAATCCGGAGAAGGTAACTGCATTGCTGTATCTGGTCGCTGCATTGGCTCCGATCACGTCTGCTTTATTTTCTTTGGCCAGCTCAATTAAGGGCTTGTAATCCTTGTAATTGTTCCAGGCACGGGCTTCTTTGATAAAATTCTTCTCAGAAATTACTTGAGCAAGATATTCATTCAATATAGGCTGTACATCGGTTGGAAACATTTCTAAAGAGAGTGCTGTACCCGGATAACTCTGGATCATTTTACCGAATATTTGTGCTTCCAATACATGTCCGATTGAATCATTATGTTCTTCACCAAAGAAAAGCACATCAACTTTCTTCATATTTTTAACCAGTTCTTCTAAACTGACAGTTTTCCTGGTTTTTGTTTCGAATATTTTGTAAGACTGATCATTATTCTGGGCAAATAAGGCTGTAGGGATCAAGACCCACGCAAAGAGAAGGAATTTCTTTTTCATATCTTTTAGTATTTTCAAATAACGCATATAGTATTTCTCAAAGTAACGCATAATTAGATTCTGTTTAAAACAGTCTTCCTGTTCACCGGCTAAAAAATGATGTTCACCGGGGTTTTACACCCATATAGATGATCTCTGTTTAACAATGTATATTTACTCCTTAGTTTTGGTTTCAATAAATGACATCAAGGTTATGGAAAACTATAAATATAAAAATCGTTCTAACAGGATATGGAGTGGTTTGATCCTTTTGATCATCGGTAGCGTATTTTTACTTCGGAATTTTGGGATTTTTATTCCTGACTGGATATTCAGCTGGCCTACACTGCTCATTTTAATAGGCCTGGTCATTGGTTTTAAACGCAGATTTCATGGCGGGGGATGGCTAATGATGGTTTTAATAGGCGGTTACTTTAATGTGCAGAACCTATTTGATTTTAACCTGACGCAATACTACGTTGGAGCTGCCTTTATAATTTTAGGCTTATTTGTCATCTTTAAACCCAAAAAACCATGTAAAAATCAATGGGAGAGGAAGTTTGAAGAATTTAAATGGAAAGATTATAGAAATGCACCAGCAGGTTCGTGGAATAATCCATCGGCCGGGCAAACTAATGCTGATAATCCCTCAGAGAATTCAGCTGGTCCTGAGGCCGATCCGCTGAACAATCAGACTTCTGAACCTTATGCCAGAACCCAAACTACTGACAGTGACTATCTAGACTCTGTAAATGTATTTAGCGGTGGTAAACAACAAATCTATTCCAAGAATTTTAAAGGCGGAGATGTTGTTTCTGTTTTTGGAGGCTGCGAACTGGACCTGACACAAGCTGATTTTGCCGATCAGGTAACCATTGAAGTTGTAGCCATTTTTGGAGGAGTTAAATTAATCATTCCCCCAACATGGGTAGTGGAATCACAAGTGAGCCCGATATTCGGCGGACTGGACGATAGCCGCACAATTAATCCGGTAAATAGCGAACCACTTAAAATAATTACAATAAAAGGAGTAGTTTTATTTGGTGGAGTGAGTATCAGTAATTTTTAAACCAAATGTTTTGACGAGTAACCCACTGTTAACAAGAAAAGCACAAAAAACGGCAGCTATACTGTTTCTGGCCTGGACAACTGCGTTTGTCCTGCTGTTTTTTTATACGCTTAATTTCAGCTGGGTAGTGTCAATTGCAGACAGTTTAATTACCAACATACTTTTAGCGCTTTGTTGTGTCGTGATTAGTATGGTACTGAGATTTTATCAGCCCAAAGATGAAATCGTCCTGTTTGTCATTGTACTGGCTATTGCGCTTTCTGGATTGATTACCTGGAGTTGCCGTTGCTTATTAACTGGTGTTTTTTCGCAGGACCATACTTACGTGAATTTCCTGAACTTATCGCTGGTATTCAGGTTCATTGTCATCTTTGTTTTTCTGGCCTGGTGTGCATTTGTAAACGTATTGTGGTACCGGTTAGAGGAACAATCAGAAATGCAGGAACGCCTTTATACAGCTCAGAATTTAGCTAAAGAGGCAGAATTGAACAAACTGAGGCATCAATTGCAACCTCACTTTTTGTTTAATAGTTTAAATTCCGTTTATGCATTGACTATCGTTAATCCAAAAGAAGCGGGGACAATGATTACAAAACTAGCTTCTTTTTTAAGAGGTACTTTGAAAAGAGATGATGAAGTCTGGGTGAGTGTGGCCGAAGAAATGGAATATATCCAGTTATACCTGGATATTGAAAAGGTGAGGTTCAGCCATCGTTTAAATCTTGATATCCAGATTGATGAAAATACTTTAAAGTTATGTTTACCAGGGACATTATTGCAGCCTATCGTGGAAAATGCGATTAAATTCGGACTATACAATACCTCTGCGGCAATTCTGATTTCTGTTTTGGTGAGGGTAGAAGGGAATATGCTGATGGTGAGTGTTGAAAATCCTTATGATCCGGAAACGAAAGCTTCCGGAGGTACAGGTTTTGGACTCACTGCGATCCGGCGCAGACTTTACTTGCTTTTTGCAGATAATAATTTGCTGCAAACTTCCTCAACCGAGGATAATAAATATATTACTACGCTTAAAATACCACAAAAACTATGATCACAACAATACTGATTGATGATGAGCCGCTAGCCAGGGATATTGTAAAGCATTACTTGTCAGATTTTCCTGAGATAGAAATTGTTGCAGAATGCAATGACGGTTTTGAAGGGTTGAAGGCCATTGCAGCTTTCCGTCCCGACTTTATCTTTCTGGATATACAAATGCCTAAAATCAATGGTTTTGAGATGCTGGAGCTGGTAGAGAATCCACCAGCAGTAATCTTTACAACTGCATTTGACGAATTTGCTATTAAAGCTTTTGAGGTGAATGCTGTTGATTATTTGCTAAAACCAATTGAGCAGGAGCGGTTCGTGCAAGCCATGCAAAGGCTTCCTGCAAAACTAAAGCAACCGGAACTTACCCAGGATTTACTGGAGACGGCCTCATTAAGCCCTTTGCAGCACCATAGGGTAGTGGTTAAAAATAATGGGGTGATCAAAATTATTGCAGTAACAGATATCAATTACCTGGAAGCAGATGATGACCATGTGAAATTAAGTACTACGGAAGGGATTTTTTATAAGAATAAGACAATGAGTTTCTTTGAAAAAACACTGGATAGTGAACAATTTATACGGATTCACCGCTCTTACCTGATTAATCTGGCCCAGGTAACTAAAATTGAATTGAAAGAAAAAGATAGTTATATCGTACTTTTGAAATCTGATATCTGGCTGCCTGTCAGTAAAACGGGCTATGTTAAGCTAAAGGCTGCCCTGGGTTTATAGAAATTTAAACAGCTTTAACACAGCGATCACAAATAAAAATGAAAACATAGGCTGCATGTATTTGCATTTAAGAAAAAATCGCATTATATTTGCACCTCTCAATTAAAAAATAATAGTTAAGATATCATACAGTTATGAAAAGAACATTCCAACCTTCGCAAAGAAAGAGAAGAAACAAACACGGCTTCCGCGAAAGAATGGCTACAGCAAACGGTAGAAGAGTATTAGCTTCTCGTCGTGCAAAAGGAAGAAGAAAATTATCAGTTTCTGACGAACGTCGTCACAAAGCATAATTTTGATTGCAGCACCTCTGGTGCTGGCAGATCATTTAGTCTGCAAATCTGCGATCAAAAACATGAAAAATTTTACCAAAGAAGAACGGTTATGCAGCAGGAAATTATTAGACCTGCTATTTAAGAACGGTTCTTCTTTTTTAGTATATCCCTTTCGGGTTTCCTATCTGTTTATACCGGAGAAAAATGCTTTTCCTGTACAGGTAGTGGTTAATGTATCGAAAAAGCGATTCAAGCGTGCGCATGACAGAAACCTGATCAAACGCAGAACGAGGGAGGCTTACCGTTTACTAAAATCATCAGCTCTTTATCCCTTATTAAATCATCCTGATCAATTGTTACTGCTCTCCCTTCAATTTGTTGGAAAGGAACATTATGATTATGCTTTTTTTGAAAAGAAACTGGCAAATGCTTTAAAAAGACTGATTCTGACTGTTGACCCTCCTGTTAAAGTTATAGTTGCTGCGCCAACTGAAAAACCAGTACCTTTAACTCCAAAAGATGAAACTGATTAAGCAAATCATCGGCTGGTTCTTTTTGGCACTGATCAGGTTTTATCAGTTGTTCTTATCTCCTTTACTGGGTGCAAGCTGTCGTTTCACGCCAACCTGCTCTCAATATGGCGTAGAGGCAATTAAAAAGCACGGGCCTTTTAAAGGTGGCTGGTTAACACTTAAACGGATAGGACGCTGTCATCCCTGGGGGAAACATGGGCATGATCCTGTTCCTTAGTCAATCGGGCCTGTCTAAATTTTAAATCCACTATATAATTGTTATGGCTACAATACTTCAACTAGAAACAGCTACACAAGTATGCTCCGCGGCAATAGCTGTCAACGGAGAGACAATCGCATTAAAAGAACTTGCTGCACAGAATATTCATGCAGGAAGCCTGACCTTGTTTATCCAGGATGTCATGGCAACAGCAGGATTAACTTATGCGGAGCTGGATGCAATAGCAGTAAGTAAAGGGCCGGGATCCTATACCGGGTTAAGAATTGGCGTATCAACAGCTAAAGGCCTTTGTTTTGCTTTAGATAAACCACTGATCGGTGTGGAGACGCTCAGAATGATGGCACAGGGGTTTTTGAGAACTGCGGATTCCTATACAGGTTTGGTTTGTCCAATGATTGACGCCAGAAGAATGGAAGTCTTTACTGGATTATACGATCATAAACTGAATGAAGTACTACCTGTGGAGGCAAAAATAATTGAGGAGACTGCATACCAGCAGCAATTACATGAGCAGCAGATCACTTTTATTGGTGACGGCGCAATGAAATGCAGTGACGCTATCATCTCTTCAAATGCGGCTTTCTCTGACCTCAATTTTAATTCTGCGGCAAATATGAGCTTGTTGGCATATAATGCGTTCACAGCTGGTCATTTTGAGGATGTAGCTTATTTTGAGCCTTACTATTTGAAAGATTTTGTAGTTACCCAGGCTAAAAAGAAAGTTTAACTATTTTTTCTTTTTAAACATCCCGAATAATTTCGCAAAGAATCCTTTCTTATCCAGATCATCACCAACTCCCGGCATATAACTGCTGTTTTGAGGGTGCTCTACTGTATAACCGAATTTGATACCAACTCCCATATAAACTGAAGCGCCGGCATAACTGTTATTCGTCAGGTCTGGCTGCTGTTTATAGGCTGCTGATTTTAAGACGTTGTCACTGCCCAGAAAAAACTCGAAGTTCGGAGTTTGATATTTGGCTTGTGTACCTAACATCATGAAGCCGTTTAAGTTGTAAATAGGGGAAAGGCTGACCGAAAATTCATTGTAGGCGAAGTTATTGACTAAAGCGATATCTCCGCCCTTGTTCCAGATGTTTTTAGATACGATGAAATTTGGCGTATAGAAGTCAAATCTTTTAGAGACCAGTAAGTCAAGTTTAGCGTTAGTCGCAGTGTAGAAACCTTTTCGCTGGTCGTTACTGATAAAGAGGTCCTCCAGTCTTCTTTGTAAAGTGTTGCCATTTTCACCTTCATGTATGACTATATCCTGGCCTTCAGGAACAGCAATAGAGTGCGAATTTTTATTCCACCTGATAAAGCCCAGGTCCTTTACACTTCCCATTAAAAAGTAGCCTGTCTTAGAGGTATAAGTAGTACCAAAGCCCATCGAAAGCCCTGGATTTTTAAAATCAGGGATCAGTGTATTTGTATTTAACTCTTTTGCACGGAGAAAGTTGGATTGATAAGTTCCGCCAACATTAACTGTCAGTTGTTGTGCAGCTTGATTGAACTGAATATCAGAGCTCGTGATATCTATTTTATTATAAGTTATTCCGCTTAATAAACTCAATTTCACACCGAAAGCGAGTTGTTTAGATACGTTTTCTCTATAGTTCATACTGAACTGGTGGTAAGACTGACCATAGCCATTGCCATTGAAAGGGGATGATATATTGTCTTTAAATTTTTTAAAATCATCAAAAGCAACCAGCGTCGCATTTGTATAATCTGCAAAAGCATCTGACCTCATCTGCCACGAAAAACCTAACTCCTGGTGATCTTTATAAGATTTGAAAATCCTGAAAGTGAACAAATAAATATTAGAAGTCTGATAAGCCTGATTTCTTCCATTATCTACAGGGATACCTGTCGTGGTATACTTATCACCATTAATCAATGTCCGGAGTGCAAAATTGGAAGCTCCTTTATTGGCTGCATTTAATCCAAAATAAGGAAGCAGGAAGTTCGAAGCATATTGACGGGAAGAATCAAGTACAAAAGCTTTCTGAGCAGGGTTTTCAAAAGCATCAAATAATGTTTTTGTATTGAATAGCCCGTATTGTTGTGCCTTAATTTGTGTAGACAGAATTAAAAAAAGGCTCAGTATAAAGTATCTTTTTGCCATAAGTTGAAAGCGAAGTTTAAATATGGTAATTTAAAATATAGATTCTGATTATTAATTTGTTAAATTTTGAAGGGTATCGGTTACTACCTCTGGTATTGTATTTAATAATAAATTGGTTTGAAAAGCACCTTTATCTCCATTAAGCTGATAAATCATAGAACTGAACTTTTCTAACCCCTCTTTTTTGATCATATGGTTATAATAAGGCGTATAAATCGCTCTTCTCACCAGATCGGTGGAGTTCTTACGGTTTACATAAAAAGTAACATTTGATGTTTTTGACAACTGACTGTATACATTGATATAATCAGGGGTGTTAATCAGCAATTTGTTCTGGTGATAATCATTCAAAAAAGACTGCAAGGCACCAGGCTGGTTTGAAAATACCATGTAATTATCAATGATAGTATAATACGGTCTGCTGAACGGTCTGAAAGGCTCTCCAAAATAACAATATAGAAGCCCTGATTTTTTGAATCTTTTGATATCTGTATTGTAATCATCGCTCATATCCAATAACAGTTGTTTCACTTTATCGCCATTGGTCAGGTTAATCGCCGCTATATTTTCGGATGATTTAAGCTGAAAAGAAATCAGCTGATTTTGAAAGTATACCGGGAATATTTTTTCTGCGTCTAAATGATATTCATTGTTAAAGCTCTTGATCGTGTTCTTGATCTTCTGAGCCTCCTTATTTACTAAAAACCAGTTGTCGAGCCCTTTTTTCCAGCTTTTATAATCGGTCAGGGCATACAATTTAAAGTTAGCTGTATTTTCTGGTAACAAGTTATCAATATCGTTTTTTTGCGGAGCCAGCGCTGCAAAAAGGGCCAGGTAGTTTCTCTGGTCATTGAGAGCTGAACTTCCATTAAAAAATAACCGCTCTTTACTAAAGTTATAATTCAGAGCAGCAAATGAATTTTGCCTGTTAAGCACAGACATACCCCCATTTAACTGACCAGGGAGCATTGACTTTAATAAAGCAGGAATTTTATTGAAATCGATATATAAATTACCTAAACTGTTTCTTTTGAACTTATTACTAGCTTTTATATAAGCAACAAACTGATTATTTTCTTCATTTGAAGCGGCTTTAGCTGCTGCCTTTACGGGTGCAGGACTATTGGAAAGCAGGATGAGATTTTTCTCGATATTCAGATAAAAAGTAGTACTATCATTTAAGACGAGTTTCATCATCCCACTATCAGTTGTCACCTTGATGCCATTGGATTGCATGGCGCTGTAAAGTTTTGGCTTATCCAGTTCGTCATTTAACTGGGTACTGATCAGGTAGTCTATCTCTTTATTTTTTCCAGCAGAGAAACTGATGAAAATATTCTTGTTACCTACCAGGCTATTGATTGCCGGATTGGTGACCAGCGTACTCTTCAGTAGACTAAGCTGATTGAATTTCTCCTGTCCAAGCAGCTTCTCAAAAAAATCCTGTCCTTTCAGAATGTCAAATATGCTTTTATCGTTTTGAATGCAGAAAACAAGACCAGAGTTTGCTGTTGCCGCGTACAAACTAGTTTCCTTATAGGAGGTTTCCTTGTTCAGTTTAGAAAAATATAAGTAGGCCATACCCACAATGGCTGCGAATAGCGTAAAGAGGGTGAAGTATATCTTTTTCATTTGCGTCTAACAAATTTAAGGTAATTGTTGGGCATTAGGTGATATTTTATTGTTAAAACGGGCTTTCTTCCGATGTTTTACAGGATTGGAGAGAAGAACTTGCTGATTCTGATGTATTGTTGTCAGAAGTGTAAGCGAAACTGGTCGGATACTGGTTGTGTTCTAGTTGAATAGTACCCCTGTAGTGTATTAGAACGACTTTTAAACGACCTTGGGATGAGGTTGGAATGACTGTGGTCATTGCAAGGTCATTCCAACCTCATTCCAACCTCATCCCAAGGTCATTCCAAGGCACTATTTAACCCCTTTTCAACACCTGTTCTGTACGCCAAGGCCACGTTTTATATTCAATTGAAAAGTCATTTTTTCCAAACGGCAAAAAGCCTTTGTTTTTTAAGGTAAATTGCTGTTAATCTTTGGGGATGGAGGTGGTTGAACGTTGTCAGCAATCCCTTCATTTAAGCACCTATAGGTGGCTTAAATAAATAATTTGCAAATAGGGTTAACGAAAATGCATTTAGGTTGCGTAATTTTACCGGGCTGGAATTAAGACGAATTGAATGAATAGAAAAATAATTTTGACTGCCTCTTTCTTTGGAGCAGTGGCGGTAGTACTAGGTGCCTTTGGTGCGCATGGCCTGAAAAATGTAATTGCTGCTGATCAGCTGGCTATCTGGAGCAAGGGAGTTGAATATCAGTTTTATCATACTTTTGCCTTGCTTTTTCTATCCACCTTCGCCAGGTTCAGGAATAAACTGGTTGATTTTGCTTATTACTGTTTCACCATAGGGATCATTTTCTTTTCAGGATCACTTTACCTGCTGGCTACACGTGAAGTATTACAGTTAAGCTGGGTAAATATTGTAGGCCCGATTACTCCTTTAGGAGGATTATTATTAATTACCGGCTGGATTTTTCTTTTCTTCGCCGCTTTAAAAAACAGATAGATGCAGGAATTAAATGATATTGATTTTTCAGAGAGGGATACCTTGTTTATAGAAGTAATTTTACCGCTTTCTCTTTCAAAAAACTATATCTATCGTGTTCCATTTGACTTAAATGAGCATACCGCTGTTGGTAAAAGGGTAATCGTTCAGTTTGGGAAAAATAAAATCTATACAGCGCTGATTAAAAGTATCAGCCAGACCGCACCGGCTTTATACCAGGCTAAATATATTATTGATGTTATCGATGAACATCCGGTTGTAAATACCCTGCAATTGCAGTTCTGGGATTGGATGATTGCCTACTATCTCTGCAATGAAGGCGATGTGATGTCTGCAGCGCTTCCGGCAGGATTAAAACTAGCGAGCGAGACCATTATCATACTTCGGGAAGAAGTGTCTTTAGAAGAGCTTGAATTGACTGATAAGGAGAATATACTGATTACTGCACTGGAAAAACAGAAACGCCTGACGGTAGATCAGATTTCTAAGCTATTAGGACAGAAAACAGTATTTCCACTGATCCGTTCTCTTTTGGATAAAGGGGTAGTTCATCTTGCAGAAGAGGTCGTTGAAAAATATAAACCTTTATTAAAATCATACATTACCCTGAACCCTTTCTACAGCGAGGAAGGGAATTTCAAGCATCTTTTTGAAGTGCTGGAAAGGGCGCCGAAACAACTGGATGCCCTGCTGATGTATATTAAACTTTCCAAATCGGGGATTGAAATCTCCAGACAGCAATTGCTGGAAGACAGCAGTTGTGGCCAGGCGGCTTTGAAAGCCTTACTGGATAAGGAAGTCTTCTTCCTTAAAAAGAAAGTAGTGAGCCGGTTAAACGACGAGTCGGATGATATGATCCTTAATTTTAAACTCAGCCCGGCACAAAATACAGCTTTAGAAAAAATAGAAACAGAATTCCAGACCAAAGATGTTGTTTTATTACATGGAATAACTGCTTCTGGTAAAACTCAGGTCTATATCAAACTAATTGAGCAGGCAATTGAAAAAGGTGGGCAGGTTTTGTTCCTTTTGCCAGAAATTGCGTTGACTACACAGATCGTTGAACGGATTAAGCGCTATTTTGGCGATGCGATCGGGGTATATCATTCCAAATTCAATGACAACGAAAGGGTAGAGATCTGGAACAGCGTCATGAATGGTAAATATAAAATTGTTCTTGGCGCACGTTCAGCAGTGTTTTTACCTTTCAAAGATTTAAAATTGATCGTGGTCGATGAGGAACATGAATCATCGTACAAGCAAAATGAACCTGCTCCAAGATATCAGGCCAGGGATGCTGCTGTTTACCTGGCGCATCTGCATCAGTCAAAAATCATATTGGGTTCGGCAACGCCTTCTATAGAAAGTTATTACAATGCATTGCATCAAAAATATGGCCTTGTTACCCTAAACGAACGTTTTGGAGGGGTTGAGCTCCCTATACAGGAAGTGGTGGGGATTGCTGAGGAAACCAAGAAGAAGAAAATGGTTTCTTATTTCTCCAGTGTATTAATTGATGACATCACTGCAACGCTGGAAAGAAAAGAACAAGTGATCCTTTTCCAGAACCGCAGGGGTTATGCAACTATCCTGATTTGTAAAACATGTGGTTTCGCGCCTAAGTGTGTGAACTGTGACGTGAGCCTTACTTTCCACAAAAGCAGTGGTAAGCTGCATTGTCATTATTGCGGATACCATGAAAGCAGTATGAATATTTGTCCTGCCTGTGGTTCTGTACATATTGAACAAAAAGGGTTTGGAACTGAAAGAATAGAAGAGGAATTAAGCCTGATCTTTCCGGAAGTGAAAATTGCAAGGCTTGATGTAGACAGTACAAGAACAAAAAATAGTCTTCAGAAGATTATAAGTGATTTTCAGGAAAAGAAAACAGATATCCTGATTGGTACACAAATGGTGGCTAAAGGCCTTGATTTTGATAATGTAACACTGATTGGTGTAATCAATGCAGATACTTTATTGAATTACCCGGATTTCAGAGCTTTTGAGCGCAGTTTTCAGTTGTTAGCACAGGTTGCAGGCCGTGCGGGCAGAAGAGATAAGCAGGGGAAAGTATGTATTCAGGCCTATGATGCCGACCATAGAATTATCAAACAGGTAGTGGATAATAATTACCTGGAGATGTATAACGATGAAATTGCTGAGCGCAGACAATTTCATTATCCGCCTTTTACCAGGCTGATTTTTATCAATGTAAAACATAAAGATTCAAATCTGCTCAATGCCGCGTCTGCACGTTTTGCTACGCTGTTAAGGGCGCAACTCGGAACGAGGGTACTGGGGCCTGAACAGCCTTTGGTTTCCAGGATCAGGAATTATTACATTAAACAGCTGATTATTAAATCAGATAAATCAACGGCTATTCATAAAGTCAAGGCCGCACTTAAACAAACTATAGCAGACTTTAACGGGGAGAATACCTTTAAAGGTGTAATTATACAGGTAGATGTAGATCCTTACTAGGGAAACCGAAAACTAATTCCTGCTTCCCAAATGAATTTGTAAACCCACGGTTACGGGAGTAAAAAGGAATTCTTTTTTATTTTCGGCAGTTTCTATGCTTTGGGCGGCAGTGTTTTGTGCAACAGTTTGTGTCCTTAAATGAGAAAGGTACAATTCAAGACTGCCCTCTGCAAAAATGGAAATTTGCTCGATAGGGGTTATCCGGAGCCCCAGAGTGGGGCCTAAAGTAAGGCCGTTTTTTATAGCTTCCACCTGGTCTGTTAATGCTGTTGTTCTCTGGAGATCTACGAAGTTCCTTAATCCTTTAAAACGGTTATAGCGATACCCGATATCAAAAGCAAAATAAGGCTGTACTTTGGAATAGCTCAGGTTTTTCTCAAACCCAAGTTTAATCGCGTAGTCGGTTACTTTTCCATTGACCAGGTTACAGTTTGTACAATCACTTTTAAAATCCAATGCCTGATTGATAAATCTTCCGCTTAAGCGGTAATTGATCTGGCGATCATCAATTTTAAATATCCCGCCACTAAATTTGGACGTTAGATATTTTAGCGGATCCTGATCTGCTATCCTTGGCAGCTGCAGGTAACTGAATGCATTAAATCCAACACTGTAAGTACTGTTAGACTGTGAGCGGGCATTCAAGGTAAAAAGAGAAACGAGTAAAAGTAAGAGCAATCCCTGTTTCATAAAGTGTTATGTTTCATTTAGATATATAAAAATATATAATATTTTACTGGACGGGTTAAAATCTGCTTCAGATTTTTTTTATTTGTATTCATAAGTAATATTCCGGTTTTTACTGAAAAAAAATTACCCTTTTATCTTGAATAAGTGAAAGATTTATTCTTTTCATTAACAGGCAGGTTTGCGCTTTATGATTTGATCTGTTGGTCTTTACAGCTTTGAGGTTAAATTCATCCAATTAAAACCTTAAAAATCGATTTCAAAGAAGTATTTTTGAAATCAATGGCGTATAAGTTTGTAGATAATTACCGGGAAAGAGGAGCAAGGAAGAAATTGGTGGAGCATCTTAAATCAAGAGGCATCACAGATGAACGGGTACTGAGTGCAATTGGAAAAGTACCAAGACATTTTTTCTTTGATGAAACCTTCTGGAACCAGGCTTATAAAGATATTGCTTTTCCGATTGGTGATGGACAAACGATTTCTCAGCCTTATACGGTAGCTTACCAAAGTGAGTTACTGCATATCAATAAAGGCGATAAAGTACTGGAAATAGGTACCGGTTCTGGTTATCAGACTTGTATTTTAATGGAACTGGGAGCAGAAGTTTTTACGATCGAAAGACAAGAAAGTATTTACAAACATACATTGAAAGTATTACCGGGAATGGGGTATAGTGCGAACTTCTTTTTTGGTGATGGTTCAATGGGGATCGCAGCACATGCACCTTACCACAAAATTATTGTGACTGCCGGTGCGCCGTTTGTGCCTGAAATCTTATTGAAACAATTAAAAATTGGTGGTATGCTGGTGATCCCGGTAGGTGATGAGCATTCCCAGACGATGGTTACAGTGATCCGTGTCAGTGAAACTGACTATGAGAAGTTTGAACTGGATACTTTTAGATTTGTACCACTGGTAGGGGACCAGGCCTGGTAATTTAGCCTTTCATTGCCCGGTCCATTTCACGTTTAGATTCGCGGTCTTTGATACTGTCTCTTTTGTCAAAGTCTTTCTTTCCTTGTGCTAACGCGATTTCTATTTTTGCAAAACCTCTTTCATTGGTAAAAATGCGAAGCGGAACAATAGTATATCCTTTTTCTTCACTTCTGAATTTTAGTTTTTTCAATTCCTTTTTTTGCAGCAGTAAGATCCGGTCACGTTTAATATCATGGTGATGGAATGAACTGTGGCTATATTCTGAGATATGAAGATTTCTTACATAAAGTACATTACCAATGAACATGCAGAAAGCATCGGTCATATTGGCTTTACCTTGTCTGATCGCCTTAATCTCAGTTCCAAGCAAAGCCAGACCGGCGTTGTATTTATCAACAACATGGTAATCGAAGTATGCTCTTTTATTTTTTATTTGAATGTCAGTCGCCATAGAATCAGCTAATATCAGAAAGAATTGCCGATTTACGGCAATTCTTTCTGAATTTTACAATGGATATAGGATTGTGCCAGGTTACCTGACTACCAATACTGGTATTGTTATTTTGTGTCTTACTGCATCTACAGTAGTTCCGAAAATCAAGTCCTTCAGGCCTTTATGTCCATGTGCACCCATCACGAGTAACTGTAAATCATTGGTTTTAGTGATTTCTGCAATCGCACGTGCTGCTCCTCCAAAACCGATGTGGGGAATGCCATGATAACCCAGATCGGCCAGATTCTGACCATATTTCTTCAGGTTTTCTGAATCACTCAATGTTTCATGATCGAGTGCAGCTTTCCCATGATACTGGGCGCCGGCGGTTTCAACGATATGGATTAAATGATAATCTGCTTTCTTTCCACCTTGAATAAGTGCGTGGCGGATCGTGTTCAGGTCATTTTTAGAGAAGTCGACGGTGATACCAATCCTGGTATAATGGATCTGGTCTACCGGATCAATTGCCATTGCATTTCCGTGGGGAATGTTTTTCTGCTGTGTAGTGTTGGAATTAAGCATCGGATAGACGAAAACATACATTAAAAGCAATCCAATCAGGACAGCAACCGGAATAATTAATCCATAAATATACCATCCATGCGTGGTTGTTGCCCACCCTGAGATCTCTTCTATAACGAGTTTAATATTCAGGGCAACAATAACAGCAGCACTGATCCATGCCAGTATTTTGACCCAGAGTTTGATAGCAAAACCTTTCATTTCTTTTTTATCGGAAGTGAAGTGAATCAATGGGATCACTGCAAAACCGAGTTGTAAACTCAATACAACCTGGCTCAAAATCAATAGACCGCTCAGTGCGTCATTTCCGAAATAAAGGATAGTGAAAAAGGCAGGAATAATGGCTAGCAAGCGCGTGATCAGGCGGCGTAACCAAGGTTGTATTCTAAGGTTCAGGTGACCTTCCATCACAATCTGTCCTGCCAGTGTACCGGTAATGGTAGAACTTTGTCCTGCTGCAATCAGCGCGATTGCGAAAAGACTTGGTGCAACTCCGCCAAAAATATGTCCAAGCAGCTTATAGGCATCTTGTATTTCTGCAACTTCGTGCATGCCATTTTTATAAAAGGCAGCTGCAGCCAGGATCAGAATCGCTGCGTTTACAAAAAAGGCCAGGTTAAGTGCAACAGCGGTATCTATAAAGTTGAATTTGATGGCTTCTTTAATTCCTTTATCATCGCGCTCAAATTTCCTGGTCTGAACCAGGGAGGAATGGAGGTACAAGTTATGCGGCATCACGGTTGCACCGATAATACCGATAGCAATATAAAGCGCTTGTCCGGAAAGTACAGAAGGTTCCAATCCTTTGACGATTTCTTTTAAGGATGGCTCCACGATGAACATCTCTACTAAAAATGAGATCCCTACAATGAAAACCATGGAAACAATAAAAACTTCCATTTTCCGCATTCCCTTATTCATCAGGAATAAAAGTAAAACAGTGTCAAAAATAGTAATACTGATACCCCAGATCAGCGGAAGGCCGAAAAGGAGATTTAGACCAATGGCCATACCAATGATTTCGGCAAGGTCACAGGCCACAATTGCGGTTTGTGCTAAACCAAATAAGGGGATATTTACCCATTTAGGATATGCATTTCTGGAAGCCTGTGCTAAATCAAGACCTCTTACAATACCTAATCTTGCACTCAATGATTGTAATAATAAGGCGATTAAGTTTGACATCAGCAATACCCAGATGAGTTGATAACCGAATTTACTACCTCCCGCAAGATCGGTCGCCCAGTTTCCAGGATCCATATAACCTACACTAACCAGGTAAGCCGGGCCAATAAAAGATAATATCCTTCTCCATCCGGTACGTTTGCCGGTGTCTACACTTTGATGTACTTCACTTAATGATTCTGTTTGTTTCATCAGCTAAAAATTCTTTTAATTAGTAACAGCTTCTTCTAATATTATTCAGTTTCTTCTAATTTAACCAGGATGTGCTGCGCTACTTTGCGACTGACATTTATCTTTTGGGCATTGACCATGAGTTCTACGGAACCATCATAGGCGGTAATTCCATGGATAGCTATCGCTACACCTATGGTTAAACCCAACTTTTCCAGATGGATTAAAAATGGAGAAGAATGTTCACTGACCCCGATGATGATGCCAGTTTTTCCTTTGGCAATTTCATGGAGGTGTATATGTGCAGAGGGTTCAAAGTTTCCATGCTGATCGGGAATCGGATCACCGTGGGGGTCTCTTTTCGGAAAACCAAGAAAATCGTCTAACCGCTCTACTAATATCGAAGAGTTGATGTGTTCGAGTTCTTCTGCAATATCATGGACTTCATCCCACCGGAATTTCAGTTTGTCTACTAAAAAGACTTCCCATAGCCGGTGTTTTCTGATGACTTTGATTGCGGCGGCTTTCCCTTTTTCAGTTAATGTGACTCCCTGATACTTAATATAATCAATTAATTGCTTATCTGACAGCTTTTTAAGCATGTCTGTTACAGAGGCGGCTTTGGTGTTCAATCCATTGGCAATTGCGTTGGTTTGTACCGTACCCGGCTCTGTTTGGGAGATGTGATAAATGACTTTGAGGTAATTCTCTTCAGTAAATGAATGCATTGTATTAGCCTAATAATAGTTTTAGGTAAATCTAAAAATTATTGGATAAAATAAAGCATAATTTTTATGTTTATTTTTAGAATTAAATTTGGTAAATAAGGTGTTCTTATTCTACCTTTGGGTTCAAGATCGGAAAAATGGCAGCAGAACTAGATAAGATAGATTTTAAAATACTTAAACTTTTACAAGAAAACGGAAGAATAACCAATTTGCTTTTATCGCAGGAAATTGGGTTATCACCAGCACCTACTTTAGAAAGAGTAAGAAAACTGGAGATGTCCGGTTTCATTAAGAGTTACCATGCATTAGTGGATGAAGAGAAACTGGGTTTAGGCATTAAAACGTTTATTCAGGTGCAACTGGATTTCCACAAGAACAACACGATCCAGATATTTTTGGATGAGGTCAACCAGATTAAAGAAATAACTGAGTGTCACCATGTGACAGGACAGGCAGATTTCCTGTTGAAAGTCTATGTAAGTGACATTAAAGCTTATGAGCGTTTAATTATGGACAAAATCAGTAAAATCAGCGTAGTGAAGACCTTTCAGACGATGATGATTATGTCTACTACTAAGAAAGAGCCGATTGTTCCCCTGGAATACTAGTTTACAGCTTCTTTTTAGCTGCAACTTCTTCAAATTAGTTTCTGGTAGAAAGGCTACCAGAAACTAATTTTCATCGTTTCGCTTAAAAATAAGCTGTAAACTGTTTCTTCACAAATGTATGGTGTCTATGTATGGTGCCAATGTAGCGCCAATGTTATGTCGCCAGTATATTGCCAATTTATCACTGCATGATCTGCTTTTAAGATGAGCTGATCTGCCAGTTAATTGGCTTCTTTCCTTTAGCAACCAGAATTTCATTTGTTTTCGAGAAATGTTTACTGCCGAAAAATCCGGTGTAAGCAGAAAAGGGCGATGGGTGTGCAGATTTTAAAACTGTATGTTTCGTTTCATCAATCAGTGCAGCTTTCTGTTGTGCAAACTTACCCCATAATAAAAATACCAATCCTGTTTTTTTATCAGAAAGCTGGCTGATAGCCTGGTCTGTAAATGCTTCCCAGCCTTTACCCTGATGAGAACCTGGTTCATGTGCTCTAACCGTAAGCGATGCGTTCAGTAATAATACGCCTTCATCAGCCCATTGGGTCAGGTTACCATGATTTGGTGTTTTGAACCCTTCTATATCTGTTTCCAGTTCTTTATAAATGTTTTTTAAAGATGGCGGAGTAGTTACTCCTTTTTGTACGGAAAAAGAAAGACCATGTGCCTGTCCGTCTCCGTGATAGGGGTCCTGACCTAAGATCACTACTTCTACTTGATCAAAAGGGGTATGGTTAAAGGCGGCGAAAATATCTGCGCCTTTAGGATACACTGTTTTTCCTGTCTCTTTTTCTTGTAAAAGAAAAGCCTTCAGGTTTTTCATGTATTCTTTTTCAAATTCAGGTTCCAGTACTTTTAACCAGCCTGGTTCTAATGCTGCTGACATTTTTATTTTATTTAGTAAGTATTTCAATCATATCGCTTTCCAGCGTAACTAAAGGCGATTCTGTAATTCTGCCGATCTCTTGTTCATTTTCGGTAAAAATGAAAGTGGGAACCTTGTCTATATTCAGGTGATCGGTTAATCCATTAGTTGCCTTTTTTGATTCATCAACAAAGATCATTGTGATTTGTTCTGCTAAAAAACCGGCCTGATCCAGAACTTTATACAGGCGGGGTACTTGTCGTCTGCAGTCTCCGCACCAAGTACCCAGTACGATTATAACTTGTTGCTGCTGAAGCAATGATTTTAGCTTTTGTACAGCCTCAGGATCGGGCGTGTAATCAGGATATTCTATAGCGTATTGTGCTTTCATTTCCGGAGATTCAAATAGTTTCTCCCTGGCAGCTGTATTTAGCATATTTTATTTCGCCTTTAATTTTGGTGTTAAAACCTGACCAGAATCATTATTCATAGCTGAAGAATGATTCTGGTCAGGTTTTAGCAAAGATAAGGATCAAAATGAGATAAACATTTTTAGAATCTGTTTTAAATTTAAATCTGATTTTTGGTATATAAACACGATATTTGCACGAAATAATTAAAAATAGATATGCCAAACATAGTAAGACTTATCGCAGCTTTTGTGATACTGGGGGGTGCGGTAGCACTTATGATTTTCGGTTTTTGGGGTTGGGGAGTTTTAGCGGTATTGATTAGTATACTAATCGTGGCTACTTTTTTCTACAACGAAAACATGCTGCTTGCACAATGGTTTTTACGTAAAGATGATATGCCTAAAGCGGAACGCTTTTTAAATAGAATAACAAATTATGAAACACAATTGATCAGACCTCAGCATGGTTATTATCAATTGCTGATTGGTTTGATTGAATCAAGAAAAGCACCAATGCAGTCTGAGAAATATTTCAAGAAAGCTTTAGCATTAGGAATGCAGATGGATCATAACATTGCCCTTGCTAAATTGAGCTTAGCTGGTATTGCCATGGGTAAACGTAATAAAAGAGAGGCGCAGATTTACCTGACAGAAGCTAAGAAAGCAGATAAGAACAAATTACTGGCAGATCAGATCAAACAAATGAAAGATCAGTTAGCGATGCTGGATAAGCAACAACAAGTAAGATATAGATAGTTCATCAGGAATTAACATAGCAAAATAAAAAAAGCCACATCATGTGGCTTTTTTTATTTATCACTCAGATTGTCGAAAGTGTCAATAGTTTCCCTTGCGCCACGGCTGATGATATCATCTTCCATGCATTCTTTTTTTCTGCTAAAAAACAATTGTTCAGATTGAATTCTTTTGATAAGCTGACGGATCAGGGACAGATCAAAGGCATCTTTACTTAATTTTATGCAGTATTCGTTTTCAGTTATCTCCAGACTTGAATTATTCATAACATTCAATTTTATTGTTTGCTAAAAATAGAAAAGGCCTGCTATATATCAATATAGCAGGCCTTTAAGTTTTTGTTATGATTATGTTAAGAGAACCAGGCGGTTACGTCTTCTTTCGAAGGCATAGTTAATTCAAGTTTTAACTTTTTGCGCATACCGCCCAAATCATTAAACACTTTATTTGCATTGGCTCCTGCTAAATCTTCTACAGTGTTAAAGCCCATTTTACGGATCACCTGAACCCATTCTGCCGGGATACCAGCATTTACGAAATCTTCGTCAGTAGTGATTTTGGCTTTTTTCTCCGGTCTCATCTGCGGGAAGAAAAGTACTTCCTGAATGGTAGACTGGTTAGTCATCAGCATCACCAAACGGTCAATACCAATGCCTAAACCTGAAGTTGGAGGCATACCATATTCTAATGCACGGATAAAATCGTCATCCATCGCCATCGCTTCATCATCACCTCTTGCAGCCAGTTTTAACTGGTCTTCAAAACGTTCTTTCTGATCAATAGGATCATTCAGCTCCGTATAGGCATTACCGATTTCTTTACCCATTACAAAAAGCTCGAAACGCTCTACCAAACCTGCTGAACTACGGTGCTTTTTAGCCAGCGGAGTCATTTCTATCGGGTAATCAGTAATGTATGTAGGCTGGATTAAATTAGCTTCTACTTTCTCACTGAATAATTCATCAACCAGTTTTCCACGGCCCATTGAAGGATCAACCTCTATATTCAGACTTTTACAAGTCTCTTTAAGCTGTTCTTCGGTCATGGCCGAAACATCGATTCCTGTATATTTCTGAATAGACTCATACATCGTCAATTTCTCGTAAGGCCCAGCAAAATTAATTTCATGTTCGCCAACTTTAACGATAGGTGAACCATGTGTAGCTCGTGCTACTTTCTCCAGACAGGCTTCTACCATGCCCATCATCCAAATATAATCTTTGTAAGCTACATAGATTTCCATCGATGTGAACTCTGGGTTATGCGTACGGTCCATTCCTTCATTTCTGAACATTTTTCCGAACTCATATACACCGTCAAAACCAGCAACGATCAGTCTTTTTAAATATAACTCATTTGCAATTCTCAGATATAAAGGCATATCCAGTGTATTGTGATGCGTATTAAAAGGACGTGCTGCTGCTCCACCATGGATGGCTTGCAGGATAGGTGTTTCCACTTCCATCCAGCCCTGCTCATCGAAGTAAGCTCTCATGGTATTGATTACCTTAGAACGGGTGATAAAGATCTGTTTAAAGTCCGGATTTACGGTCAGATCTACATAACGTTGTCTGTATCTTAGTTCAGGATCAGTAAAACCATCAAAAATGTTTCCGTCTTCGTCACGTTTAACGATTGGAAGGGGTTTCAATGATTTAGCCAGTAATTTGAATTCAGTTACGTGTACAGAGATCTCACCAGTTTGCGTGGTAAAGACATAGCCTTTAATTCCAATGAAATCACCAAGATCCAGTAATTTCTTGAAAACTGTATTGTAAAGTGTTTTATCCTCCTCAGGACAAAGTTCGTCTCTCTTTAAATAAACCTGGATACGGCCGGTAGAATCTTGTATCTCTACAAAAGCTGCACTTCCCATAATACGACGGGTCATGATTCTGCCTGCAAAACTTACCTTTTGATAAGCCTCCTTATTATTTTCGTAATTAGCCAGTATATCGGCTGCGTTTGTATTGATTTCATATCCTTCAGGTGGATATGGATCAATGCCCAGTTCACGTAACTGAGTAAGCGCATTTCTGCGCAGTATTTCTAATTCTGATAATCCTGTACTCATAATATGTTATATATTCGGCTTTCACCGGATAAGCTCTAATTTATCGCTGCTTGAACGCTATGTTCAGGCAGCTGCAAAAATACTAAATTAGAGGCTGTTTTTTTTTAGAATTTTTAATCCGCATCAACGGCTTCAGTATAGAGCTCATTGATCGCTTCAGCGTAGATCTTTTCAACCACCTTACGCTTTATTTTCATGGTAGGTGTGATCTCACCTTCTTCAATGCTGAAAGGGTTTCTTTTGATTCTGAAGTTCTTGATCCGCTCAAACTTGGATAACTCATTGGATAATTTCCTGATATCCTGTCCAATCCAGTCTATAATTTCCGGCTCATTGATAAAGATGTCCGGTTGTAGGAAGTACGAGTCTGGTAAGTTAAATTTTTCCTGCAGGCTTTCTCTGTTCGGGATAATGATCGCGGTCAGGTATTCTCTTTTATCGCCAATTAAAAATAAGGAATCTATTTTAAGACTTTTCAGATAGATGTTTTCTACTGGTGTAGGATAAACATTCTTTCCGTAAGCATTGACGATCATGTTTTTTAAACGGTCAGTAATCTGAAGGTTACCTTTATAAAAACGGCCAATGTCACCTGTGTGGAACCAGTTGTTTTTATCAATGGCTTCAGCAGTTTCTGCTGGTTTATTGAAATAGCCTTGCATTACACAATGGCCACGCACTATAATTTCACCTTCAGCACATTCGAAATCTACCGCAAAAGATTCATGGGTTTGGATGCTGATCATTTCTTTAGTCTCAATGTTCTGGATAGCAACCTCTATGCCTGGAATAATCCGGCCTACGGTTCCATAAACCTGTCTGTCATATTCCGTAACTGACATTACCGGAGAGGTTTCAGTCAAGCCAAAGCCTTCCAGTATTTTAATACCCAGGTTACCGAAAAATTCACCAACATTTTTAGGAAGCGCCGCACCGCCCGAAATCATGAATTTTAATCTTCCACCGGTTTTCTCTTTTATTTTGCTGAATACCAGTTTCTCCGCAATTCTCTTTTCTACGGACAATACGATGCCCGGTGTTTTGCCAGCTTCGATTTTATGACGATAGTTTTGCCCTGTTTCCAATGCCCATAAGAATATTTTAGCTTTCAGGCCACCTTCTGCTGTGCCGCTTTTAATGGCTTTATCATGGATGCGCTCTAATAAACGGGGCACACAACTCATGACAGTTGGTTTGATCTCTGCCATGTTTTTGGCCAGTAATTCCAGGCTTTGTGCATACGCAATTTTACAGCCTTGTGCGCAGCATACATGGTAGGTTGCTGTCCTTTCAAAGACATGGGACAAAGGAAGAAATGATAAGAATACATCTGTCTGGTCAATGATCGGGATTTGCTGCAGACAAACCTTTACGTTCTCCACGAAATTGCTGTGAGAAAGCATCACACCTTTCGGGGTGCCAGTTGTACCTGAAGTATAGATTAAAGAAGAGGTGTCTGAAGGACGCAGAATAGCCCTTGTTTCTTTAATCTTAACCTGATAGGTAGAAACGAGTTCTTTACCTTGTTTGATCAGTTCTTCAAAACTGATGATGGTTTTATCCAGTCCTTCGGGGACAGTAGTTTTAGTATATTCTGCAAAAGCAGGAATGATATAATTTAAGTGTCTGCAGTTGTCTGCGATCTTTAATATTTTTTTGTAAAGAAATGGATTACCGATCAGGATGGATTTTATGCCGGAGTCGTTAATAATATATTCAACTTCCTGTTCGGAGAGGGTAGGATAAATGGATACATTGATGGCACCGATTTGCTGAATCCCCTGATCATAGTATACATAATCAGGGCCATTCTCAATCATCAGTCCCATCCTGTCACCTTTAGCTACTCCTTTTGATAAAAAAAATGCAGCTACCGCATCGGCTGTGTCTAAAGTCTGCTTAAATGAGATATTTTCCCATTCATTATTCTTTTTATGGATTAAGAATGTTTCTTCAGGCTTGTGAATGTTTTCTACTACGTTTCTTAATAAGCTTGGAACCGTAGAAAACTCGTTAAATGATACCATATTTGTTTTTTTGCGAGGGCAATAATAAAGTATTTTTATAAAAACACAATAGGTGTTTTTATAAAAATAACGGTAAAATTAGCTTAAATCAAAAAAGGGCACTATAAAGTGCCCTTTTAATATATTATATCAGGTTAAACTGAGAAACTTTCTCCGCAACCACAAGTGCGGCTTGCATTTGGGTTATTGAAGTTGAATCCTTTTCCGTTTATTCCGTCTGTGAAATCAAGTTCTGTACCGGCCAGATATAAAAATGATTTCATATCCAGTGCTATACGGATCCCTCTGTCTTCAAAAAACTGATCTCCTGTTTTTTCCTCGTTATCAAAATCTAAATTGTAGGATAAGCCTGAACAACCACCACCTTTTACTGAAACACGTAAAAAGTAAGTCGTATCCATCTGAGATTCCTGCATTAAGTTATCAATCTTGGTTTTAGCTTTATCTGTGATCGTGATCATATGCTTAATTGTTTAAATAAGGCCCGGTATTATTTAGTGGTGTGATTTAGGCAATGCAATTGGTTCCATGCCATTTTTAACACGGTAATCATTGATTGCTGACTTAATCGCATCCTCTGCTAATACTGAACAGTGAATTTTTACTGGTGGCAATGCTAATTCTTCTACGATATCCATATTGTCAATCGTCATCGCTTCGTCAACAGTTTTGCCTTTCAGCCATTCTGTTGCTAAAGATGAAGAAGCAATTGCAGAACCACAGCCGAATGTTTTAAATTTAGCATCAGTGATTACATTGTTTTCATCCACTTCAATTTGAAGACGCATCACGTCACCGCATTCTGGTGCGCCAACTAAACCTGTACCCACTGATTTACTGTTTTTATCTAATGTACCAACGTTACGGGGGTTGGTATAGTGTTCCATTACTTTTTCTGAGTATGCCATTTTGTTTTCCTCTAAACCTCTTGTTAAAGAGGATTGTTTTTTAAATATTTTATTTATAGATGAACCAGCCTGAAGACTAGTGCTCCGCCCATTCAATTTTGCTTAAATCAATTCCTTCCTTAAACATCTCCCAAAGTGGTGAAAGATCTCTTAAGTGGTTCACTGCTTTTTTAGTGTTTTCAATCGCGTAATCAATTTCTTCTTCGGTAGTGAAACGGCCTAAACCGAAACGGATAGAAGAGTGTGCAAGGTCATCAGAAAGACCTAAGCTTTTTAATACGTAAGAAGGCTCCAGTGAAGCTGAAGTACAGGCAGAACCTGAAGAAACAGCCAGGTCTTTCATCGCCATCATTAATCCTTCACCTTCTACATATTTGAAAGATATATTGGCTACATGTGGTAAACGGTGTTGTGTATTTCCGTTCACGTAACTTTCTTCCATTACTGTCAGTGCGCTTTCTAATTTATCTCTCAGTGCGGAAAGGCGTGCTGCTTCTGAATCCATTTCTAAACGGCATAATTCACAGGCTTTACCTAAACCAACAATCCCAGGTACGTTTAATGTTCCTGAACGCATGCCGCGTTCGTGACCACCACCGTCCATTTGTGCGGTTACTTTAACCCTTGGGTTTTTACGGCGTACATATAATACTCCAACTCCTTTAGGGCCGTACATTTTGTGTGCACTGAATGCAAGCAGGTCAATTCCGTCTGCATTTACATCTACAGGTATTTTACCTACAGCCTGAGTGGCGTCAGTCATGAACAATGCGCCGAATTTATGTGCGATTGCAGAAATTTCTTTGATAGGCTGAACAACACCGATCTCATTGTTACCATACATGATCGTAACCAGGATAGTTTGTTCAGTCATTGCTGCTTCTAATTCAGCAAGATCGATTAAGCCGTCTTCTTTTACTGACAGGTAAGTAACTTTTGCACCTAATTTCTCCAGGTGTTTGCAAGTATCCAATACTGCTTTGTGTTCAGTAGTTGCAGTAATGATATGATTACCTTTATCCTGATACATTTCGAACACACCTTTAATACCAAGGTTGTCTGCTTCTGTAGCACCTGAAGTGAAAATAATTTCCTTTTCAGTACAGCCAATCAGTTTGGCAGCTTGCTCACGTGCATAATCAACACCTTCTTCTGCAACCCAGCCAAAGGCGTGGTTACGGCTTGCAGCATTACCAAATTTAGTGGTGAAGTAAGGCAGCATTGCTTCAAGCACTCTTGGGTCAAGCGGGGTTGTCGCGTTATTATCTAGATAGATAGGAAGTTCCATTGTATGTAATTTATTCTTTTAATATACAAATGTACAAAAAAAGATTGCCAAAGAATGTAAGATGTAGCTATGAACATCGGTTGGAAACATGCATTTTTACATTCGCTTAACGTTTACATAGACAATGAATAAAATTGAACATATTGGCATCGCAGTAAAAGACCTTGATGCATCTTGCCGGCTATATGAAAAGTTACTGGGTATAGCTGCTTATAAACAGGAATCAGTATTTTCTGAAGGCGTTGATACCGCATTTTTCAGGACTGGTGAGAATAAAATTGAATTGCTGGCTGCGACTGCGGCAACTAGTCCGATCGCTTCGTTTATAGAGAAAAGAGGAGAGGGAATACATCACATTGCGTTTGATGTGGATGATATTTACGCGGAAATGAAAAGACTGAAAAACGAAGGCTTTGTACTGTTGAATGAAGAACCTAAATTTGGGGCCGACAGTAAGCTGATCTGTTTTGTACATCCTAAGGGGACAAATGGTGTACTGATCGAGTTGTGTCAGGAAATAAAAAAATAACGGAATGGATGATTTGAAAGTGCTCTGCAGGATTATAGGGAA
This sequence comes from Pedobacter sp. UYP1, assembly GCF_040547305.1. Taxonomy (NCBI): domain Bacteria; kingdom Pseudomonadati; phylum Bacteroidota; class Sphingobacteriia; order Sphingobacteriales; family Sphingobacteriaceae; genus Pedobacter; species Pedobacter sp. UYP1. The sequence goes on from NZ_JBEPPL010000004.1 coordinate 163,962, forward strand.
TGATTTTGAACTGGAAGATGAATTGTCCGCGGAGCAATTGAGAGCAAAAATGGTGTATGCTTTCTCTTGGTTGCTGGATAATGATATCTCTAAAATGATGAATATATTATATCGCACGGATGTGAATGAAGAAAGATTAAAATCTTTGCTGATCAGCAGCTCACAACTACCTTCGGCAGAAGTGATTGCAGATGAATATATTAGCAGACAGCTACAGAAAATTGAAACCAGAAAAAAGTATAGTACATAATTTTTTAATAATGCTTGTAAATAAAAAATATAATTAGGATATTTGCAACCTTCAAAATAAGCGACAAATAAGTACAAATAAGTATATATTCATTATGAAAAAAGATCTTCACCCATCAAACTATAGATTCGTAGTATTTAAAGATATGTCTAACGAATACTCTTTCTTAACTAAATCTTGCGTTGATACTAAAGAATCTGTGACTTGGGAAGATGGTAACGAGTACCCTCTTTATAAATTAGAGATCTCACACACCTCTCACCCTTTCTATACTGGTAAAATGAAACTGGTAGATACAGCTGGTCGTATCGATAAATTTAAAACTCGTTACGCTAAGAAATAATTCTACAGTTATAAGAAATTATTATAAAGTCCCGATGCTAAGCTTCGGGACTTTTTTTATTTTTGCTTATATTATATAATAGGAGTTTGCGCTCTGCAAATTCTGTGAACAACAATAACAACTCAAATGAACATTAATTTATTTGATGATCAGACTGCTTTAACTTTAAGGCCACTCACTTTTACCCGCCCTGTGGCCGATCTGAGGATCGGAATATTAACCATAGCTGAAAAATGGGAAAAGTATGCATCAACTGGTGCAGGGTTCTGTACCTCAGTCTATCTTAGTGCAAAATATAAAACCCGCAACGATGCAGATACCTATGTGAATGGTTCTGTTTGTCCGAATGAAAGTCTTTTTGCTGCGATTGCTGCTTTGCATAGTGGTGAAGTGCTCGTTCAGGGTGAGCTTATCTTAGCTTATAAGGTTAATCCGGGTGAAATCGTTAGTTTATCCGCAGGAGCTTTATTGCGCCCTGTGTCTTATAGTGGTATTTTTACGCGTATCGTATTTCCTGAAGATATTTTTAGAAATAATGACATTCAGCTCAGGGCTGACTTTGACCTTTTAACTAAAGGAAGGGTTTCAGCAAAGCTAAGTGCCACCAATACAGTTCTGGGCGACCGGATTTTTATCGAAGAGGGAGTAGAAGCAGAATGTGCTACATTTAATACCTTAACGGGGCCGGTTTATCTGGGTAAAAATACGCAGATCTGGGAAGGTACACATATCAGAGGGTCTTTTGCTTTGGGCGAAGGCTCCAGGGTAAAGATGGGAACCAAGATTTACGGACAAACAACAATAGGCCCTTTTAGTACGGTGGGCGGTGAGATCAACAATGCTGTGATCTGGGGATATTCTGCGAAAGGGCATGAAGGTTATCTGGGTAATTCGGTGCTGGGCCAATGGTGCAATATCGGAGCTGATACCAATAATTCCAATTTGAAAAATAACTATGCAGCTGTTAAATTATGGGATTATGAAAGAACAGCCTTCAGACAGACTGGACTTCAATTTTGCGGCTTAATTATGGCAGATCATGTTAAATGTGGTATCAATACGATGTTTAATACCGGTACTGTGGTTGGTGTAAGTGCAAATGTGTTCGGTTCGGGGTATCCAAAGAACTTTATTCCCGATTTTGCCTGGGGTGGTTCTGATAATCTGGCTGTTTATAGCCTTGAAAAAATGTTCGAAACAGCAGAAAAAGTATATGAACGCAAAAATGTTGAGTTTAATCAGATAGAAAAAGATATATTGTCATCGATTTTTGATTTAACTTCAATTTATAGATCTTTTTAAGAGAGTTTGTGTATTTTTATCAGCTATATGTGTAGTTGAGGTATAGTAACTTAATTTGAGCGTCAAAATTTGGGCTAAGCAGCAATGAAATAGGATTACAGTTAAAATAATATTAGATTTAATTATGAGAAAGAAAATAGTAGCAGGAAATTGGAAAATGAATACGGACTATGCAGAAGGTATTTCATTATTTTCAGAAATCGTTAACATCGTAAGAGATGAAAAAAAAGGCGATCAGATTGCTATCATATGTGCTCCGTTTATTCACTTAAACAGCTTATCAAAATTAGGAGGTGATGTCGTTAAAATTGGTGCTCAGAATTGCCACCAAAAAGAAAGCGGTGCTTTCACTGGAGAAATTTCAGCCAAAATGATCAAATCAATTGGTTGTGAATATGTAATTGTCGGGCATTCAGAACGTCGTCAGTATTTTGCTGAAAGCGATGCTTTACTTGCTGATAAAACTAATATTGCTTTAGCAAATGGATTAACACCTATTTTTTGTATCGGTGAAACTTTAGATGAAAGAAACAATGGTAATTTCTTTGAAATCCTTAAGGGACAATTAGAAAATGGCCTTTTTCACCTGAGTCCTGAAGATTTTGCAAAAGTGGTTATTGCTTATGAACCAGTTTGGGCAATTGGTACCGGATTAACTGCTACTGCAGCACAAGCACAGGAAGTACATGAATTTATCCGTGCAGAAGTTGCTGGTAAATATGGTGAAGCTGCTGCTGAAGAAACTTCAATTTTATATGGAGGTAGCTGTACACCTAAAAATGCACCTGAACTATTCGCTCAGAAAGATATTGATGGTGGATTAATCGGCGGCGCTTCTCTTAAATCCCGTGATTTTGCAGATATCGTTAAAACATTTAATTCTTAATGCAGTATATACAAGTCACCTTCAGCTTTAAGCTTATCCAGGAATATCAACAGGATTTATTAATCAGTGAGCTTGCTGAAATTGGATTCAATACGTTCGAAGATACCGAAAATGGTTTCTCTGCCTTTATTGATTTCGATAGCTATAGTAAAGAAAACTTAACCGGATCTCTTCTTCAGTTTGAAGGAGAGTTCGAGTATAATTATACAGTAACAGAAATTGCAGCAGAAAATTGGAATGAGGAATGGGAGAAGAATTTCGAACCACTTATTATCGATGAAACCTGCTATGTAAGAGCTACTTTTCACCCTGTTCAGCCTCAATATAAATACGAGATCGTTATTGACCCGAAAATGGCTTTCGGAACTGGGCATCATCAAACTACAACCATGATGATGCAGTACATCCTGGAGAGTGATGTTGCAGGAAAAAACATCCTTGATATGGGCTGCGGAACAGCCATATTAGCTATTCTTGCCGCTAAAAAGGGGGCTAAAGATTTAGTGGCTATTGATAACGATGAGGTTTGTTATCTGAGTGCTAAGGAGAATGCTGCACTGAATAACATTACTAATATTACTGCTTTATGCGGCGGAAAAGAAGTTATCCCTGCTGAGCAGTATGATATTATACTGGCAAACATAAATCGTAATATTTTACTGGATCAGATTCCTGTATACGCCAGCGTTTTAAAAAGCGGTGGTGAAATATTTTTTAGTGGATTTTATGAAGATCCGGATCTTCAGATGATTAAGGACGCTTGTGCTGAATTTGGCATGAATTATCTGAATCATAAGAAGATTGGGGAATGGGTAGCCTCCCGTTTTAAAAAGGTTTAATAAATAAAAGTATTTAATTGCTTTATTTTTTTTAATATTTGAGAATGCGAATACATTTTATAGCTATTGGGGGAAGTGCAATGCACAACCTGGCAATAGCTTTGCATCAGAAAGGTTTTATTGTAAGTGGTTCAGATGATTTAATTTTTGAGCCATCGGCAAGCAGACTTTCCAGACATGGGATTTTACCTGAAAAACTGGGTTGGCATGAGGAGTCAATCACGGCTGATCTTGATGCGGTTATTTTAGGAATGCATGCCCTTATTGATAATCCTGAATTACTCAGGGCACAAGCGCTTGGATTGAAGGTTTATTCTTATCCTGAATATATCTATGAGCAGACCAAAGATAAGCTGAGAGTAGTTATTGGTGGTAGTCACGGTAAAACGACAATTACTTCCATGATTCTGCATGTACTTAACTATTACAAAAAAGATTTCGATTATCTGGTTGGTGCTCAGCTGGAGGGATTCGATACGATGGTACGCCTTACTGAGGCGGCGCCTATAATTATTATCGAAGGAGATGAATATTTAGCTTCCCCGATTGACAGAAGACCAAAATTCCACATTTATAAAGCAAATATTGCAGTGATCAGCGGGGTGGCCTGGGATCATGTGAATGTATTTCCTACATTTGAAAATTACTTACACCAATTCGACCTTTTTATTAATACAATCATGCCTGGGGGCAAATTGTTTTATGCTGCGACTGACAAAGATTTACACACCCTTGTTGAAAGTAATCGTAAAGAAATTGTTAAAATAGGATACGAAATCCCTGCACACCGCGTTAGCAATGGTATAACTTATTTACTACCTGAAAATCTGCCACTGAAAGTTTTTGGTGATCATAACCTTATGAATTTAAGCGCAGCGAAATTGGTTTGTAAAGAAATTGGTATCAGTGAAAATGATTTTAATCTGGCAATTACCTCATTTAAAGGGGCGTCAAAAAGGTTGGAGTTGTTAAATGCAGAGAAAAATACAAATGTCTATAAGGATTTCGCACATTCCCCTTCAAAATTAAAAGCTACTATTGAGGCAGTAAAGTCGCAATTTGAGGAAAGAAAATTAGTAGCTTGTATAGAATTACACACATTTAGTAGTTTAAATAAAAATTTTTTACTACAATATGCAGATACGATGATCCGTGCAGAGAATCCTATCGTATATATAGATATAAAAACATTTCAACAAAAAAAAATTAAGCCTTTCACGGAAATAGATGTTCAAACAGCATTTAATAACGATAAGCTTACTTTTTTTGACAATGCCTCTACTCTTGAGCAATACTTAAGAGGGTTAGATTTTCGCCAGACAAACCTTTTGCTGATGAGCTCGGGTAACTTTGGCGGGATGGATCTAGCCAAACTGGCACGTGAGTTGAATACTTAAAGAACAAAACACACCTAAATTTATAACAATGAACATCATCGGTAAGAACATCAGACAGCTCCGTCAAAAAAATGGATGGAGTCAGGGCGAAGTAGCTAAAAGATTAAACATCTCTATTCCTGCATTTTCAAAAATTGAAACTGGGATTACAGATATCAACATCTCAAGGCTGGCTCAGATCGCTAATCTTTTTGAAGTCTCAACAATGGACATCATCTCTAAAGAAGGAGAAAATCCTCAATCTGTAAATTTTGAAGAGATCAATAATCTGAAGGCGAAACTATCACTGAGAGAAGAAGAGATCATTAAACTTCAAAAGAAGGTTATTGATCTTTACGAAGAAATCAGAGAAAAATAGTAAGATTTTAAAAGCCTGTTTAGTTATTCTAAACAGGCTTTTAAATTAAAGGGCAGAAAAGACTTTTCTCATAGTCAGGTGACGCTTGCCGAAAACAGCGCCGGTTGCTTCATGAATAGAAAGCATTTTATCATTGAAGTCGCCTACCCAGGATAATTCCAGTTCATCATACTGATCCAAAGGCAAAACATATTCTTTTAGTTTAATAAATAAGGCAGATTCAAGCCCGTGTTTTTGATAGGCAGTTTTTGTACCCATCACAATAGCTCTCATCCTGTTTACGCCCTTCCATCTGCGGTAAACAAATTTCAGTTTTTCTATCAAACCTAATTTTCCGTTAAAACCTTTAATCATTTGATTAGCATCAGGGATAATAACTACGAAAGAAGCAGGTTCTCCGTTGAGGTAAGCGAACCAAATAAGTTTTTCATCCATGATGGCCTCCATCTGTTTGAAACTCTCCTGAAGGGTTTCTTTCTTGATCGGAACAAAGTTTTCAAAGTCTTTCCAGCCGTCATTATAAATTTCCATTAGATCCTGCACATATTTCTCCGCATTCTTTTTGGAAAAGTGCTCAAAGGTATAGCCCGGTTTATTCGCTACCCAGGTCGCAATTTTTGTAAAGCGTTCGGGAAAAGGATTTCTGACCGCAAGATGGTTGGTGATTTGCTGGTAAGAAGTGACGAATCCGTAATTTTCAAAAAAGGCCTGGTAATAAGCAGGATTATAATTCATGCCGTAAGATGGGGGAGTGAAGCCTTCGACGAGTAAACCCCAGAAGGTGTCATTTTCACCGAAATTGATCGGTCCGTCCATCGCTGCCATTCCTCTTTCTTTTAGCCAGGCTTGTGCAACATCAAATAGCTTAAAGGCAGCATCCTGATTATCAATGCATTCAAAGAAGCCTGCACCGCCTGTTGGCTGCTCGTAGTTAAATGCTTTTTTGTTATTGATGAAAGCAGCAATCCTTCCAATTGTTTTTCCCTGTTCATCTTTTAAGATCCAGCGCGTACATTCTCCGTGTTGAAAGAATATATTCTTCTCCGGGTCAAATGTTTTCTCTACATCCTGATCGAGCGGACAAATCCAGTTCTGATCATTTTGATAAATGGTATGCGGAACCTGTAAAAATTCTTTTTTTGTCTGTGAACTGGAAACGGAAATTAACTGCATTTATTCATTTGGGGTTAAAGTACTGATAAAAAAAAAGCATCCTATAAAAAAGATGCTCTATATAATTTGACAGAATTACTTAATAAGTGTCATCATCATCGTCTGAATCAAAGTCGTCGAAGGTATCCAGATCATCTAATGGAAGATCAAAATCATCGTCGTCATCGTCGTAAGTTTTCTTTTTCTCAATAGAGTCATAAGAATTCTCATCATTCATCTCTTTGTCCTGTGCCTGATCATCTAATGAACTTTTCTTAACAGATTTTTTTGGAGTTGTCATTTGTCTTAAATAAAATTACCAGAGTTGTTGATACGTTAAATTTACAAAAAATCATCAAAAGCAGCTTCGATGCTATTTTAAAAGATTTTTTGCTCAATCAAATTTAACATAAAAAGCTTTTCAAAAAAAGAACTTTTTTCAAATTTCAGCGGAACTTTTTCAAGAGCTTGCTGATCAGATGAATAATTGATCGTAATTCAGGACAAAAAAAAAGTGGTAAAGCTTTAACTTTACCACTTTTAACACACAAATGAAACCTGAATTGAGATAAGTTTTAGGTTAGGTTAAAAATATCTTTTGCCAATTCTATAAGAACGCGTTTTACAAACTTTGTTTGTTTTAATATCTATAACAAGTTTAATGCTATTTTCATTTCAAACGAATAATACTTAGTAAGTGGTAGGTATCGTCGAGTAAACGGTAAAATCTACTTGTTTGGGACTAAAATCGAGATAGTTGTACCCGAATTACCGTTCTGTTTAATACTGATTTGTATCGGATTTGCTTCAATCTGGTTGATCAGGTTAATTCTTTCCTGGGTAAGGCTCATGCCTTTACTTTCATGTTTCTCTCTTTTGACCTGTAATGAGTTGTCTATTCCTACACCATCATCTATAATTTGAATCAATAAGTAATCCGCATTTTCCTGCTGAATTACAATGGAGATTTTCCCGCCCTCTTCTTTAGGCATCAGTCCATGCCAGATGGCATTTTCTATATAAGGCTGTAAAATCATGGAGGGAATCATCGTCTCGTCCTGATCGATATCTGAGGCAATGTGAATGGTATAATTAAACTTCTCTCCAAATCTTTTCTTTTCCAGAGTCAGGTAAAGGGTCAGGTATTCGATTTCTTCTTCGAGAGAAATAAAGCTTTTTGTACAGATGTCCAGGTTTTTTCTGATCAGCCTGGCAAAACCGGTTAGTATCTTGTTGGCTGAGGAGGTGTCTTTAGTATTGATGTAATGCTGAATAGAGTTCATAACATTAAACACGAAATGTGGGTTCATCATCGCTTGCAACGCCTGTTGTTCGAGCATCAGGATCTTGTTTTTTAACAGCAGTCTTTGTTGTTCTTTATCTTTTTGCTGCTGGGTAACACTCACTGCGATCTTATAAAAGCTAAAACTGGCTAAAAGAAGGATGAGGAATATAAACCACCAGGATTGCCAGAAATGTGCGTTTAAAATAAAAGTTACAGCTATGGGTTTGCTCCACTGGCTGTTATTTGTTTTTGCACTGAGTTCAAATTTATAACTGCCGGGTTCCAGAGAAGAGAATTCCAGTCTCCTGTTTTTTGTTTCTGTCCATGGACTTGTTGATTTTAACCGGTAACGGTATAAGATATAATTGTTTTGAAAGTCGAGGGCACTGTAATAAAATGTAATATTGTTTGCTGCTGGCGCCAGATTAAAGGAGTCAGTGTTCAAACTCAGTGGTTTTCTGTTATTGACAATTCCAGAGATTAATACTTTAGGCATTTCCTTATTCCTGTCAAATGGGGTGTTGGCAAAGAAAACAAGGCCATGATTGGTGGCGAAATAAGCAGTGTCACGGTCTACATATAAGCCGTTAACATCATTGTCTAGCAGGTTATTAGTGTATTCAAATGATTCTACAGGATTTTTGCCGTTTAAAAAGATCCGGTTTACACCATTGGTAGTCACGACCCAAACGTGGTCTTTTTGGATAAATAGCTTTTTACAGATGTTGTTTGCCAGTCCGTCTTCACGGGTGATTTGCCTGATCAGCAGGTTGTTTTTGAAGAAAAGCAAACCATATCCATCGGTAGCCAGCACAATAGTGCCGTCTGGTAACTGTGCAATGTCATTAATCCTTTTGGTTAACAGCGGGTGACGCTGATAGTGCCTGGTGAGTTTGCCTGCCGATAACTCGGCCAGCCCATTCACATTGGAAAACCACAAGTTATCATCCTTGTCATAGTAGACACGGTAGGCCCTGTTGCTAAAGAAGTTTTCTCCTTCTTTATAATTTGATGAAGTAAATGATAATTTATGAAAAGGATCGTTCACCATCACTACACCAGAGGATAGCGCTAACGAGAGATGGTTTTTACTGCTGACGCTAAAGCTTTTCAGTACAAAACCTGAACTGTGCGTTTCCTGCAGGTATTTAATGTCTTGATTCTTTTTGTCTTGAGCGGATAGCATGCCTAATCCGTAATCTGAGCTAAAAAAAACTGTTTTTCCGGCAGAATCCGTACTGATTTGCTTAATGCTGTTGAACTTTTTCTTATCAGGAAGCTCAATAGTCTGCGTTTGATTGGCTGATTTATTCAGGATATTGATTTTTCCATTGTCCAGGCCAAGCCAGAGGTTACCCGAGTGGTCTTTAGTAATACTTCTGACGGTATTGTTGCTCAACCCCTGACGAGTATCCCTGATATACACTCTTTTAGGCTTTTTAGGTAGCATATAGATACCGTTAGTGGTGGCAAACCACATGTTTTCTCTATTGTCTTTAATCACCTGGTTTGTGGTCAGGTTATGCAGATAATGTGTTTTTGTACCATCTGTTTCCAAATGGTACACTCCTGAGTTGGTCGTTAGCCAAAGATCCTTCTGATTTTCTGCATAAAAATAGCCTGGATTATCTGCAAGTAAGGTACTGTCGATCTTCATCGTCAGTTGTTGTTGTACTCCGTTTTTGAAATTAAGTCCCTTTTTATCCAGAAAATACATGGTCCGGTCGGGCAGGTTTTTAACAGTTTTGTAAGATAAGGGGCTTATTTGAGCAGTTGTTTTATTAAAGGTTTCCCCATCAAAAATGCGCAGACAATGTGCGCTTGATGCCCATATCCTGCCAGATTTGTCTTCATAAATAAAAGTATTGATAAACTGATTGGCGGGATCAGTAGAGGCGTATTTTTTTAATAATTTCCCGTCCCACCTGGCCAGCAGGTTTTTGTTGGTTCCAAACCAGATGTGCCCTTTGCTGTCTTCAAAGAAGGAAGTGACAACACCATTAAATTTTAAAAGCTGAAGTAATTTGTCATTGCTTTCATTGTAAATCACACCATTTTTAAAGTAGCTGAGCTGGCCGTTTAAAGAGAAAAACCAGATTCTTCCTGAGCGGTCTTCGTTTAACCGGATAATCTGGTTGTCGGCTAAACCGTCATCAATGGAGAAGTTTTCAAATACTTTTCCGTCAAAGCGGCTTACACCTGCGTCTGAAGCGACCCAGATATATCCTTTTTTGTCCTGAAGGATAAAGTAGCAGCTGTTGCTGGGCAAACCGTCTTTACTACCGTAATGTTTAATAAAAGTAGTCTGCCCATAGCTGTAGATACCTGAAACTATTAAAAGGAGTAACAGGATGAGTCCTTTGCTATAGAAAGCTCTTGTTTTATTTATCACTGGCGAAATTGGTATATTGTTTAACTTTTTCTGCAAAAATACTCGCTCTGCGTCTTGATACGGCTATTTTCTCTCCGTTTTTTAACAAAACTTCCAGACCGTTTTTTGAGTTATATTCTTTTAGATAATTTAAATTTACAATACTGGATTTATGAATCCGGATAAATTGATCTTCTGGTAAAATCTCTTCGTAATCTTTCAGTACTTTGGATACGGTAATTTTATCCCTGTTATCGAGATGAAAGATGGAATAATTGCTATCTGCTTCTATATGAATAATTTCATTGAGGTCAATCAGAGTGTATCCTTGTCCGTTCGGCAAACTTATTTTCCTGATTTCTGACCGATCTGCTAAATTATTTGCTAAATTTTTTAAGCGCTCATTCCGGTCAGATTCCTGGTCAATCATACGGATTAATTTTGTTGCTTTTTCTACGGTTTCTTTAAGCTCATCGATGTCGATTGGCTTCAGTAAATAGTCCAGTGCATTAGCCTTAATTGCTCTTAAAGCGTACTGGTCATAAGCGGTAGTGAAAACGACCTGAGTGTTGTGCAGTTTCGCGTCTGGAATAAGCTCAAAGCCATTTTTTCCGGGCATAGCGATATCCAGAAAGATCAGGTCGACCTCATGTAAAGAGAGCAGTTCACGTGCCTCATCTACCGATTTTGCAATCCCACTGATGTGCACATTTTCGCAATTTTCCTGTAAGAGAAAAAAAAGTGAAGACCGCGCAAATTCTTCATCGTCTACTATTATCACATTGAACACAAGCCGATATTTTTATAAGGTGAAATTATCAAAAAAATAGGGGAGTCAAGAATTTTTTTGACAAAGTCAAAAACCAAAGCGATTTATATGCCGTATGTCACGGTATAATCATGGGGGCCCTCAACTTAGTTGAACCATAATTTAAATCATTTCTTATGAAAAGTTTACAAGAAGAGAAAGAGATACTGCTTCAGGAGAGCGGTATCCTGACTGCAAAACTGCAACGCAGATCTTTTCTGCAATATGCAGGAGCAGGGGTTGCAGGAGTGGCTTTAATTGCTGCTGGTTGTAAAAAAGATAAAAGTACTCCAGGGTTGGATACAGGTGTGGATTTAGGTACCGGTGATATTGGTATTTTAAATTATGCTTATGCGCTGGAACAATTGGAAGGTGCATTTTATGATGCAGTGGTAAAAAGCCCTTATGCTAACATTCCTGCAAATGAGCTTGCTTTACTAACTGATATCAGAGATCATGAGTTGGCTCACCGTGAATTTTTCAAAAAAGCATTGTCTACAAGTGCGATCGTAAGTTTGCAGGTAGATTTCTCATCGATCAATTTCGCTGACAGAACAAGTGTGCTGAATGCAGCTAAAGCGTTTGAAGATTTAGGAGTTACAGCCTATAATGGAGCTGGTAAATTAATAAAAACAGCAAAATACTTAGAGGTTGCAGGGAAAATTGTCTCTGTAGAAGCGCGTCACGCTGCATTAATCCGTGACTTGATTTCAAATGGATCTTTTGCTGATTCAACTGCTGTTGATGCCAATGGACTTGATGGTGCCAGAACACCTATCCAGGTTTTAACCATAGCTAAAACTTACCTTAAAACTGCAATTAACGCGTCTAATTTACCTACTTCTTAATCCGGGAAATCATGAATATCATTAACATATTAGAAGAAATTGAAAAAGTGGATGCGGAAGTGTATGAACGCTTAAATCCACGCAGAGAGGCAATGAAATCATTTTATGGTTTTGGATCAAAGGTAGCTTTAGCAGCACTTCCAATGGCTTTAGGTTCTATGTTCAAAAAAGCTTATGGACAAACCACAACTAGCGTGATTGATGTGTTAAACTTTGCTTTAACTTTAGAATATATTGAATATAATTTTTATCAGACTGGTATTAATACTGCGGGATTAATTCCTGCGGGTACACCGGCAGTAGCTGCGATCGGTAATATCCGTGATCATGAATTAGCACACGTTAATTTGTTAAAAGGAGCAATTACTGCTTCTGGTGGTACTCCGGTATCTTATACTGCAGCTTCATTTGATTTTACTGCAAAAGGAAATTTCCCAACTGTATTCTCTGATTATCCAACTTTTCTTGCAGTAGCACAAGTGTTTGAAGATACTGGCGTAAGAGCTTACAAAGGTCAGGCTGGTGCTTTAATGAGTAGTCCAAGTGTATTGCAAACTGCTTTACAGATTCACTCGGTTGAAGCGCGCCATGCTTCACATATACGCCAAATGCGTAAGGCGCCGGCTGGTGGAGGCGTAACTGCTTTAAAACCATGGATTACTGGTGCTAATGATAGTGGTGTTGCAGCAGCAGCGGCAAGTTATGCTGGTGAGGATAACGTAACACAGTTAGATATTAATATTCCAAGTCTTGGTTTTTCAGTGAACGCTTCTACAGAAGCTTTTGATGAACCATTAACTATGCCACAGGTACTTGCGATTGCAAGTCTGTTTATCAAATAATTTTTCGAGGGGGAGATATGGTGAGAAAAAGGAAGAGGATTTAAGTTCTCTTCCTTTTTATTTTTACAGTAAAAATGATTAATAATTAATCACTTGTTCTTCTAAATGTTCAGGCAGATCACGGTAATTATACTGCTGACCTCTTAATTGCGGGTCAAAGCCAGCTTCTCTAATGGCATCCTGTATTCCTTTTGCGGTGAAACGGTGTGGCGCTCCGGCAGCAGAAACTACATTTTCTTCAATCATAATAGAACCAAAATCGTTAGCACCTGCATGTAAACATAACTGTGCTACATTTTTACCTACAGTCAGCCAGGAGGCTTGTATATTTTTAATGTTCGGTAGCATAATTCTGCTCAAGGCAAGCATTCTTACATATTCATCTCCTGAAACATCGTTCGTAATTCCTCTTAAACGCTTCAATAAAGTACCATCATCCTGGAAAGGCCATGGAATAAAGGCTAAAAATCCTTTAGCATCTGCTGGTTTTTCACTCTGAACTTCTCTGATCCACACTAAATGCTCAAAGCGCTCGTCTATAGTTTCAACATGACCAAACATCATCGTTGCAGAGGTTGTGATATCCAGCTGATGTGCTGCGCGCATGACATCAAGCCATTCTTGTCCGCCGCATTTTCCTTTAGAAATCAGCCTGCGCACCCTGTCATTCAGTATTTCTGCGCCTGCACCTGGTAATGAATCCATACCGGCTGCTTTCAGCGCACTTAAAACTTCTGTATGGGTAAGTTTATCGATTTTTGCAACGTGTGCAATTTCCGGCGGGCCTAAGGCGTGTAATTTAAGATCAGGATAAAGTTCTTTTAACTTTCTGAACAGGTCAGTATAAAATTCAAGCCCAAGGTCGGGATGATGTCCGCCCTGTAAAAGTAACTGATCACCACCCAGACGGAATGTCTCTTCTATTTTAACTTTATAAGTCTCTATGTCTGTGATATAGCTTTCGTCATGGCCCGGTCTTCTGAAGAAATTGCAAAATTTACAGTTCGCAATACACACATTTGTGGTATTGACGTTTCTATCAATTTGCCAGGTAACTTTTCCGCTCGGTACTTGTTTTTTTCTCAGCTCATTTGCAACAAAGGCCAGATCGGCAGTCGCAGCATTGTGGTACAAAAACACACCCTCTTCTTTAGTTAAAAAGTCGAATTGCAGAGCCCTTTGTAATAATTCAGCAGTATTCATACAGCAAATATACCATTTGTTCTGCTGTTTTTATTTCATGAGATTATCACATTTACCCTAAATCATTATTCCTATATTTGACACAATTATATATTTTATGGTAGATTTTAATCGTTTTACACTAGCTAATGGCTTACGTGTTCTGGTACACGAAGATGATACAACCCCTATGGCGGTATTAAACATCCTTTATGATGTCGGTGCGCGGGATGAGGAAGAGGGTAAAACCGGTTTTGCACATCTTTTTGAGCACCTTATGTTTGGAGGCTCTGTTAATATACCTGTCTATGATGAACCACTGCAAAGAGTAGGAGGGGAAAACAATGCTTTCACAAGTAATGACATTACAAATTATTATATCACTTTGCCGGCTACGAATATTGAAACCGCTTTCTGGTTGGAGAGTGATCGTATGCTGAGCCTGGCGTTTTCTGAGAAAAGTCTGGAAACACAGCGTAATGTGGTTTGTGAAGAATTTAAACAAAGATATTTAAATCAGCCTTATGGTGATGTATGGCTGAAGTTAAGGCCGCTTGCTTATAAAAAGCATGCTTATCGCTGGGCAACTATAGGACAGGATCTTGCACAAATCGAAAATGCTTCGATGGAAGATGTAAAGGCCTTCTTTAAAAAACATTATAATCCGCAGAATGCCATTATGGTTGTGGGCGGAAATGTGAAAACTGAAGAGATCAAATTGCTGGCAGAGAGATGGTTCAGTCCTATTCCTGCGGGAGATAAATATGTGAGGGACCTGGTTCAGGAGCCTGCGCAAATTGAAGCGCGCAAGGAAACTGTGACTGCAAACGTTCCTTTAAATGCATTTTACCTGGCTTTCAAAATGGCCGCGCGCAGAGATGCAGATTACCAGGTTTATGATCTTTTATCTGATGTACTTTCTCAGGGACAGTCTTCCAGGTTATATAACAGTTTACTGAAAGATCAGCAGTTATTTAGTGATATTCATGCATATATCACCAGTAGTCTGGATGAAGGTTTATTCGTTGTAGAAGGTAAACTGAGTGAAGGGGTAACAATGGAAGCAGCAGAAAAAGCTGTTTGGGCTGAACTGGATAAAATTGCAACCGAAGAGGTCAGCCAGATAGAATTGACGAAAGTGAAAAACAAATCGGAATCTATCATGGTATTTGCTGAAATGAGCCTGCTTGATAAAGCAATGAATCTTGCTTATTATGAGTTACTGGGTGACGCAGCAGGATTAAATACCGAAATTCAGAAATATCTTGCTGTTGATGCAGCAAAACTTCTTGAAGTTGCCAAAAAGACTTTCGTAAGAGAGCAATGTTCTACTTTATACTACTTAACTTCCGAAAATGCTTAACCGAACCCTTATACCTGAGTCAAGACAGGTGAATGATATTAATTTTATTGCCCCTCAAAAACAGGAATTAGCAAACGGGATTAAGGTATTTACTGTGAATGCCGGAAAACAGGAGCTTGTTCGTATTGAATTCGTTTTTGAAAATGTAAACTGGGATGAATCTAAGCCATTGCAGGCTATTGCGGTAAACCATTTGATTAACAATGGAACTGATAAGCTGACTGCAAGGGAAATTGCCGATAAGGTGGATTATTATGGTGCCTTTTTGCAAACTGATTATGGTGCTGATCAATCGAGTATCAAAATATATACACTGAATAAACATCTTGGATCGGTACTGCCAATTTTGTGGTCCGTATTAAACGAGAGTATTTTTCCTCAGCAGGAATTAGATATTTTTAAGCAAAATCAACAGCAGTCGCTGAAAGTGAGTTTGCAGAAAAATGATTTTATTGCCAGAAAGAATTTTGCACATGCTATTTTCGGAACTTCAACCTATGGTTCTGATATTGATGTAGAAGATTATCAGGCTATAGAAAGATCCGATTTAGTCGCTTATTTCAGTGCTGCTTACAAGCCTGAAAACTGTACAATATTTGTTGCCGGAAAATTTGAGGCTGCTGAATTCGACCTGTTGAATGCCAATTTTGGTAAAGATTGGAATAATGAAGCTGCTTCTACAATCAATCAATTCTCTTTTGAAGGTGCACCAAAAGGTGAGATCTTTATTGAAAGAGCAGATGCGATACAGTCTGCCATCAGAATGGGGACTTTAAGTATTAATCGTTCTCATCCGGATTTTGCAGGTTTCCAGGTGATGAACTGCTTGTTAGGCGGTTACTTTGGTTCCAGGTTAATGGCGAATATCCGTGAAGATAAAGGCTATACTTATGGTATTGGTTCTGCAATCGTTTCTTTGAAAGATGCTGGTTATTTTTTCATCGCTACAGAAGTTGGCGCTGATGTTTGTACCAGTGCATTAAATGAAATAGAGAAGGAGATCGACTTATTGAAATCGGAAGTAGTTTCTGAGCAGGAGTTAAGTTTGGTCCGCAGCTATATGCTGGGATCTATGCTGGGAAGTTTAGAAAATGCGTTCTCTCATGCCGATAAGTTTAAAAACATTTATTATTCAGGATTGGATTATGACTATTATGATAACTACATCCATACCGTCAAATCAATTACTGCTGTAGAGCTAAAAGCGTTGGCTAATAAATATTTAAATACCGCAGACTTTACGAAAGTTGTGGTTGGTAAAAAATAAGTAAAATGTAATTTTTTAGCGCAATAAACCCGGCAAAGTGGTCAGAAAAAGCATTTTTCACTTCCTTGCCGGGTTTTTCTTTTCGACCATTTTTTTACCTGAAATATTTGCTCATATTTGCGCCGGATAAAGATCATTTCTTCCTTTGGGGATGATTGAAAAATACATTTATGACGCTAAAAAAAATCGATATTAACAGTTTCGTATATAAACTAAATCATGATTTGTCTACGGTTGACTGGACTTATGTTTGTGAGCTTTTCTCTAAGATTGACTGGAGAACAAGGATAGAGCCGGAGATAGAATCTGCCTTCAGAAAAAGCACATGGACTTTGTTTGTTTACCATGAAGATCAGATTATTGCTTTTGGAAGGGTAGTAGGTGATGGACGTTATTATGCTGTGATGGCTGATATCGTTGTTGATCCTGATTTCCAGGGAAATGGTTTAGGAAAAAAGATCATCAATATGCTGAACGGACAGCTTGATAATTACCATTTTGTTAATTTAACAGCGGCTCCGGGTAAAGGTGATTTTTATCAGAAGCTGGGCTGGAAAAAACAAACAACTTCTTATATCTGGCCACAAGGACCTAAGCAGCTGAGACAACATTGTGAACCTGAAGAAGGTTCAGAGATCTAATTTAATTGTCAATTTCTCTCCAATCCTCGTTTATTGGAGAGAAATGTTTCTGATTTCAAATAATTTATGTAGATTTGCCCGGCAAGTAATAACTCCTAATTATTTGCCATGCAACTCGATCCCCAAAAATTTATTGCCGAAGGACTAACATACGATGACGTATTATTAGTTCCAGCCTACTCTGAAGTCCTTCCCCGTGATGTCAACACCGGAAGTTATTTAACAAAAAAAATACGTATTAATGTACCTGTAGTTTCTGCAGCAATGGATACCGTTACTGAATCAGGACTTGCAATTGCAATTGCTCAGGCTGGTGGTATTGGCATGCTGCACAAGAATATGAGTATTGAACGCCAGGCTGAAGAAGTCAGCAAGGTTAAACGTTCAGAAAGTGGAATGATACAAGATCCGGTAACGCTTCGTGCTGATGCCATTGTTGCAGACGCATTCCAGATCATGACTAAATATAAAATAGGCGGTATACCTATTATTGACAATGACAATAAACTGGTTGGTATTATTACCAATCGCGATCTTCGTTTTCAGAAAGATATGCAGCGCCCGATTTCTGAGGTGATGACTTCTGAAAATCTGATCACTGCTGCTGAAGGGACTACCCTGATCCAGGCGGAAGAAATCCTTCAGGATTACAAAATCGAAAAATTACCGGTTATCAATAAAGAAGGTCATCTTGCAGGTTTAATCACTTTCAAAGATATTCAGAAATATAAAAACTATCCTAAAGCTTGTAAAGATGAACGTGGCCGCCTTAGGGTTGGTGCTGCTGTTGGTGTTGCATCTGATAATATTGACCGTGTTGCTGCCCTGGTCAAAGCTGGTGTAGATGTCGTAACTGTAGATACTGCACACGGGCATTCAAAAGGTGTAATTGATATGGTTAAAGCTATCAAAGCCCGTTTCCCTGATTTACAGGTTATCGCTGGTAATATAGCAACTGCTGCTGCTGCTTTAGCCCTTGCTGAAGCTGGCGCTGATGCTGTTAAAGTTGGTATAGGGCCGGGTTCAATCTGTACAACAAGAATCATAGCAGGTGTGGGAGTACCTCAGTTATATGCAGTTTATGAATGTGCACAAGCTTTAAAAGGCACAGGGATCCCTGTTATTGCTGATGGCGGTATTAAACAAACCGGAGATATTGTTAAAGCACTTGCGGCTGGTGCGAGTTCAATCATGGCGGGTTCTTTATTCGCAGGAGTAGAGGAGTCACCAGGTGAAACTATCATCTATGAAGGACGTAAGTTCAAGTCTTACCGTGGTATGGGTTCTGTAGAGGCAATGCAGCATGGTTCTAAAGATCGTTATTTCCAGGATGAGGAAGATGTAGTGACTAAGCTTGTTCCTGAAGGTATTGTAGGCCGTGTTCCTTATAAAGGTACTTTAGCTGAAGTAATCTATCAGTATGTTGGTGGCCTGAGAGCTGGAATGCACTATTGTGGTGCTGCAACTATTGAAGAGCTGCAACAAGCCAAATTTGTAAGGATAACTGCTGCTGGAATGAGAGAAAGCCATCCGCATGATATTTCGATCACTAAAGAAGCTCCAAACTATTCACGCTAGGCCATTAAAAGACCCTGAGTTTTAGTATTAAAAAGCATGCTATTGGTATATCCATAGCATGCTTTTTTTGTGCTGATCAGACTATTCAGGTTTCAAATGGTAAATGTATCGGAATTGTTATTTCATTTTGTGTAAGTTGACCATTCTTATGTGTTAATTAATTTTTATATTAGTGAACTGATTATCTTGTTCAGCATGAAACGATATGAAAATGAAAAAAATAAAATTAGTATTAACAATTGGCTTGTTAGCCTTGATTACCTCTTGCTCTAAATCAAAGGATGAAGTGGTTGCCCCAACGCGTCCGCCGGTAGTGATTCCGCCGGATCCTGTAAAAACTGCAGATGTGTATGTAGCTGGGTGGAAGTATAATAGTCAACTGGCTCCGGTGGCGGCCTTCTGGAAAAATGGAGTGCAAACTGAACTGACTGATGGAACAACTAATTTAGCAAGGGCTAATTCTATTTATGTGAGTAGTACTGATGATGTTTACGTTGCAGGGGAAGATGGTATGAAAAGCGTACTGTGGAAAAATGGTATTGCTAAAGTATTGTGGGGGGGAAGTTCCGTAGCCAATTCGGTTTTTGTAAGTGGTAGTGATGTTTACGTAGCTGGCGCTATTGACAGGAAAGCTGCGATATGGAAAAATGGAGTAGTTGTTAAATTGGCAGACGGACCATATTTTTCAGTAGCTTATTCTGTTTTTGTGAGTGGTACTGATGTTTATGCAGCAGGGTATAGCTATCCGGATGGCCATAGAACTGTTGCTACCTTATGGAAAAACGGAGTTGCTACCAGTTTAACCGACGGATCAAAATATGCCGTTGCTAAAGCTGTTTTTGTGAGTGGTAACGACGTTTATGTATTAAGTAATGAGAATATTAATCCGGATGTGAGTCAATTGCCCGGATATTTAACTTTCGGATCGTCTCCTGCAATAAAATCTGTGGTTAAAATATGGAAAAATGGCGTGACTGAAAACTTGACCGACGGCACAAAACAAGCCATTGGCAACTCTCTGTTTGTGAATGGCATTGATACTTATGTTTCGGGATACGAAAATGACAATACTACTTGCACGGCCATCTTATGGATAAATAAAATAGTCGTTAATGCGGGCTCTGGTTTATATCAAAAAACAGGAATTATTAATGCCAATTCTGTATTTGTACATAAAGATGATCTTTATGTAGTCGTTAATGAGGGCTTGACTTCTAAAACGTGGAAAAATATGTTCAATGTTAAAGAAATTAATAAGGAGGATGGGGGAGCAACTGCACTTTCTGTCTTTGTAAAATAATATATCAGTATATTTGCGGTCTGAGAGCTGGAATGATATTATTCTTCCGCTTTAAAATTGTTTAAATCACTTCAGTGCTTTTTCATAAAGAACTGAGGTGATTTTTTATTATACTGTAAAATATATTATAGAATCTGATGAGAATAGAAATTGAAGTACCTGTTGCGGGTGTTTATATAGCTGATTTTGATCAAATAGCAGCTCCTGCTTTTTTGGAAGAATCGGAAGACGGTGTGAAGTTATCATTCCTTGGCATTGAAGCCTTAAAAGTTTATCAGTCAGAATTATTGGTGGAGGATGAAGCTGCAGGATTTGAAGGACGTAATGAAATACGTGCTAAAATCAAAAAGGAATTGAAAAAAGCGATATCAGAGAACCTGGCGATCATGGATTCGATCAGAAATTATGCTGAGGCTTTATTTACTTTCGTTTATGACCGTGAGGGACATAGAGAAGATAAAAAACAGATTTTGAACAACCTGATTGAAAATATCACATTTACTGAGAATGGTCTGGAACTGGAAGAGGCTGTGAAAGAGTCGGCTTATGAGTTGGGACCACTGGTTTTAAGTTATAAACTTACGTTTAAGAATTACTCTTTTAATACTTTGGATTTTGATTTCCAGGCTATTAAAGAACAGTTGGTTGCTGATTTGGCGAATTTGAGAGATGCATTTATTGCAAATACTAAAAAGCCTAAAACTGATACTAAATAATTTTTTTGAATGAAATCGATTTGTGTTTATTGTGGTGCTAATTTTAACGGCGACCCTATTTTAAGAGCAGCTGTAGAAAATTTGGCGCAGGCATTTGTAGACCATAATATCCGCCTGATTTACGGTGGAGGCAGTGTGGGTATAATGGGGATTATTTCCGAAGAAGTATTGAACCGCAAAGGATTGGTCACTGGTGTAATTCCCCAGTTTTTACTGGATAAAGAAGTTGGAAATTTAGAGGTTACTGAACTGATAGTTACCGGGAATATGCATCAGCGTAAGCAGAAAATGGCTGATCTTTCGGACGGTTTTATTATTCTGCCTGGTGGCTTTGGTACTTTGGAAGAGTTTTTTGAAGTGTTGACCTGGCTGCAGTTAGGATTACATAATAAAGCCATTGGTGTATTGAATGTTGGTGGTTTTTATGACCATTTATTCGCGCAGCTGGATGTAATGGTTGCGCATAAATTGTTGACGCCAAATAACAGAAAGCTGGTTATTGATGCCACAGAGCCGGTAGAGTTAATACAGAAAATGATGGATTTCAAAGCGGCACCTGATTCCGTTTGGTTTGAGGATAGAAATTTGAGTTAATCACCCAATATATAATGTGTCTTATTGACAATAAGAGTGATTTTATCTTGTAAAATTTGCATTTCTCTTTCTATAATTTGGTAGAATGGCTTATCTTGCCCGAATGAACATCGAATTCAACAAAAACGAAGATATTAATAAGCAGCTGGTATATGAACTTAAAACAAGGCTGAAGAAAATATTTGCTGGAGGGGGAGAGAAGAGTGCGGCGAAGCAAAAAGAAAAAGGTAAAATGCTGGCCAGGGAAAGAGTTGCTTACCTGATCGATAAAGAAACAGAATTTTTGGAGATAGGGGCCTTTGCTGCAGACGGTATGTATGCAGAACAAGGAGGCTGTCCATCTGCCGGAGTAATTTGTGGGATTGGTTATGTCTCAGGACGTCAGTGTATGATCGTGGCTAATGATGCTACTGTGAAAGCAGGAGCATGGTTTCCAATGACTGCCAAGAAAAATCTCCGTGCGCAGGAAATTGCGATGGAAAACAGACTTCCGGTAATTTATCTGGTAGATAGTGCCGGAGTTTATCTGCCAATGCAGGATGAAATATTTCCTGATAAGGAACACTTTGGAAGAATGTTCAGGAACAATGCAATGATGTCTGCGGATGGAATTGTACAAATTTCTGCAATTATGGGATCTTGTGTTGCTGGTGGGGCCTATTTGCCAATCATGAGTGACGAGGCTATGATTGTAGAAGGGACAGGTTCTGTTTTTCTTGCGGGTTCTTACCTCGTTAAGTCTGCTATTGGTGAAGATGTTGACAATGAAACACTGGGTGGGGCAACCACGCATTGCGAAATATCTGGTGTTACGGATTACAAGCAACCCAATGACCAGGCCGCACTGGATAGCATCAGGAATATCATGAGTATGCTGGGGGAACCTCAATCGGCTGGTTTTAGCCGGGTGAAGTCTCAGGAACCAAAATTAAATCCTGAAGATATATTTGGAATTCTACCTGAAAACAGGGAAAAGCAGTACGATATGCACGAAATCATTTACCGCCTGGTAGATAATTCGGATTTTGAAGAATACAAAAAGGAATATGGCCAGAGTATTATCTGTGGTTTAGCCAGAATAGATGGCTGGGCTGTCGGAATTGTTGCGAATCAGCGAAAAGTAGTCAAATCTAAAAAAGGCGAAATGCAGTTTGGCGGTGTAATTTATTCTGACAGTGCTGATAAATCGGCACGTTTCATCATGAATTGTAACCAGAAGAAAATCCCTTTGGTTTTCTTACAAGATGTAACAGGCTTCATGGTAGGTAGCAGATCGGAACAAGGCGGAATTATTAAGGATGGTGCAAAAATGGTGAATGCCGTGGCAAATTCAGTAGTCCCTAAATTCACGATTGTAATAGGTAATTCTTATGGTGCGGGTAATTATGCCATGTGTGGTAAGGCTTATGATCCACGCTTGATTTATGCCTGGCCAAGCGCTAAAATTGCTGTAATGGGTGGTTCTCAGGCTGCAAAGACTTTGTTACAAATTCAGGCTGCTTCACTTAAATCAAAAGGAGAAACGATTACCCCGGAGAAGGAAGCTGAATTGCTAAAAGAGATTACCGACCGTTATGATAGCCAGACGACTCCTTTTTATGCAGCTTCCAGGTTATGGGTAGATGGAATTATTAATCCGCTGGAGACCCGTAAGGTTATTTCTATGGGAATTGAAGCGGCAAATCAGTCCCCGATAAAAAGACAATTCAATGTTGGAATTATCCAGACCTAGTCCCTAACTTTGTACAACAATGAAACGGATACTTGTTTGTTTTCTTCTTCTGTTTGCTGGGTTGAGTAGTTATGCCCAGATCAAAACGATTTTGCTTGATGGTAAAGATCAGCTTACGCTGGATTCAACTCAGGCAGTAACTTATGCTGTGCTGGGTAAAATTACCGGAGATACGGTTTATACTTTTAAAAAGTATGATTTTAGCGGTGTATTGTTGGCTTCTGGTTCTTTCAGGGATGATAATATGGAAATCCCCGTTGGTAAATTTGTTTATTATAACTGGATCACTCCCGAAAATAATAACAGAAATGATGGCTTTGAGATCAACGGAAAGGAAAGATATATTGAACTGATTGGTTCTTATCAAAATGGAAGGCGTAATGGCCGCTGGATCAGTTTTTATCCTGACGGTAAAATGAAGCAGATCATTACTTTTTCGCAGGGAATTATCCATGGATCTTTTAAAGCTTTCGATAGCAGAGGTGAGGAGCAGGTATCTGGTGTATACACCAACGGGAAAAAAGAAGGTACCTGGACACTTAATGGTGGTAAACAGGAAAATGAGTATGTCAACGATCAGCTGGTTTCTACCTTAAAAGGTAAAAAACTCCGCGAAAAGCAGGCAGAACGCCCTAAGACGAATTAACCGCTTTTAGGTTTTGCGCATCCCGCTTTAAAGCTTAATTTTGTACATTAAAAGAATATAAGATCACCTGTAAAACTTAAAAACTTATAGGTGTATAACTATCATAATATTAATAAATAAATAGATGAATACTTCTCAAGAAATAGAACACGTTCAGTGTCTGATCATAGGTTCAGGGCCAGCAGGTTATACTGCTGCAATTTATGCTGCCAGAGCAGATTTGAAACCAGTGTTGTATACCGGAATGGAAGCTGGAGGACAATTGACGCAGACTACTGATGTAGATAATTTCCCGGGTTACCCTAATGGAATCATGGGCCCCGAAATGATGGAAGATTTCCGAAAACAAGCAGAACGTTTTGGTGCAGATATCCGCTTTGGTTATGTAAGTTCGGTAGATTTTTCATCTACACCACATAAAGTTGTGGTAGATGAGATTAAAACTATTACTGCCGATACAGTGATCATCTCTACTGGTGCTACTGCAAAATGGTTAGGTTTACCTAGTGAGCAGCATTACAATGGTTTTGGAGTTTCTGCATGTGCGGTATGTGATGGATTCTTCTTTAAAAATCAGGATGTAGCTATTGTAGGCGCAGGAGATACTGCTGCCGAAGAGGCGACTTACCTGGCTAAATTATGTAAGAAAGTGTATATGTTAGTACGTCGTGATGAATTCAGAGCATCTAAAGCTATGGTTCACCGTGTATTAAATACGCCAAATATTGAAGTGATCTATAATTCTGAAGCCAAAGAAGTTTTAGGAAATGGTAAGAACGTAACTGGTCTGAAAATTTTAAATAACAAGACTGGTGAAGAAAAAGATTTGGAAGTAGAAGGATTCTTTGTAGCTATTGGTCATAAACCAAATACTGACATCTTTAAAGGCTGGTTGGAAATGGATGATACAGGTTATCTTAAAACTATTCCCGGAACAACAAAAACAAATATTGAAGGTGTTTTTGCTGCTGGTGATGTACAAGACCATTACTATCGCCAGGCCGTAACGGCTGCGGGTTCAGGCTGTATGGCAGCGCTGGACGCGGAACGTTATCTTGCTGCTAAAGAACATGAAGTAAAAGCTGTTTCTTAAACAGTATATAATCTAATTGATATTGGGCCCGTTAGTTTTACTGACGGGCCTTTTTGCGTTAAAAATTAAATTTGTGTTAAGAAATAGGGTTGATAAATTGTTATAATCATATTACAAGGCTTAATGTCAGCTGTAAAAAACACTGCCTTAGTGTTTTATCTTTTGAACAGTCAAATAAATGGCTTATTGTGTTTTGTATTCTCCGTATTTTATTATAATTTCATCAATTTAATAAGCTAAAGCGATTTAACATTGTATTTGCTGTTAGATTTTCAAATAATTTTAGGGTATTACAGTACTTAATTTACTGTTAATATAAATCATTATGAAACCATCATGAGCATCAGTACACAAACCGAAATGAACCGAGATTTTGCGAGCTCTTGAACACAAATTTAAAATAAGAACTTGTGAAAAATAGCAACCAGATAGCACATGATAGCTTCATTACCGATAAAAAACAATATATATACTGATGAAAATGCAATTCTTTTAAAGACCAGCTTCTTCATTTTTTTGAATGATCTTCTGCCTGGTTACGTTCTTTCTGCTGTCAGAACTTCTTGTTTGATAGCAATGCTTCATCCTATGGAAAAATTTGAACATATTTATACCATTATATTAAAAACCAAATAAATACACAAATTCGTAATGTCTAAAACCACCAAATTCCGATTGCTCAAAATGCTGTTTTCCTTACTGATCGTTCTTGCAACATTCAATCAGTCATCAGCTCAAGATCAATATGAACTCAATTCGGGCTGGCTATGTATGCCGTCTACTAAAGTAAAAGCAAAAGGCACTGAAATCTCTAACGCTACTTTCTCTTTGTCAGGCTGGAAAAAAGCAATAGTTCCTGGAACTGTACTCACGACTATGCTGGAAAATAAAGAAGTCCCTGATCCTTTTTTTGGAATGAATAATAAATTGATCCCGGATATTTATGATACGGGAAGGGATTATTATACTTACTGGTTTACTAAAGATTTTAAGGAAGCAATTCCTGGAGCTGATGGCCAGGTATGGTTGAAGTTCAGAGGGATTAACTACAGTTGTGATATCTTCCTGAATGGTAAAAAAGTAAATGACAAGCCTTTCAAAGGAATGTACCTGAGGAAAACATTTAACATTACTTCATTGCTTTCAAAAAGTGGAACGAACAGGTTAGCAGTCATTGTTTATCCTCCTGATGAAGTAGGTAATCCGAATGGCGGACAAGGTGGTGATGGAACGATTGCAAAAGGTGTAGCACATCAATATACCGCTGGATGGGACTGGATCCGTCCAATCAGAGATAGAAATACCGGGATCTGGGATAAAGTATATATTGAAAGAACAGGTGGTGTAAGCCTGGATAATCCACATGTGGTTACCCTGGTACCTGGAAAACGTGAAGCTTCAGGACAGCAGCAGCCTGCAATTATTAAGGTTTCTGCTGAACTTAAAAATACAACCGGCAAACCTGTAACAGGAAACCTGGTTTATACCATGGGTGGACAGAAGGTGACCAAATCGGTTACCTTGAAACCTAACAGTACTAATGAAATCAATCTTCCTGAATTAAGTTTCGCCAATCCTAAGTTATGGTGGCCTGCTGGTTATGGTAAACAGGATTTATATGCTTTAAAAATCAGCTTTTTAGAAAAAGGTACCAAACTTTGTGATAGTCAGACTGTCAATGTAGGGATCAGAGAGATTCAGACGGAATGGAATGTGACCACTAAAAGTAAAGAGATATTAGTTAACGGGCAGAAGATATTTATTAAAGGGGGTAACTGGATCATTTCTGATGCGATGCTTCGTTTTACGGATGCCAGGTATGATACTGAAATCAGGTATCACCGTGATATGAACCTGAACCTGATCAGGATCTGGGGTGGTGCTTTAATTGAACGTCCTGAGTTTTACCAGGCTTGTGATAAATACGGAATGCTGGTTTTACAGGATTTCTGGATGTCGGGTGATTGTAACGGCAGATGGGAAGATCCGATGAAACTGGAAGATCAGTGGAAACGCAGAAAATACCCTGATGATCATCATTTGTTCCTTGAATCGGCTACGGATATGATTAAAATGGTACGTAACCATGCTTCTTTAGCTATCTGGTGCGGAGGAAATGAGATTACTCCACCAGATGATATTCTGATTCCATTGCGTGATTCAATTTTACCAAAATTAGATGGTACACGCTGGTTTATTGATTATTCGAATTCGGACAGTATGTCGCTGAATACAATTGGCGGAAATGGTGACGGGCCTTATACGATCCAGGATGTAAGTACTTTCTGGAAAGACCGGACTTTTCCTTTTAACTCTGAAGTAGGCTCTGTAGGTGTTGGAGATCTGGAATCTCTGGAAAGATTTATTCCTAAAGCTAATTTAATAGCCCCTGTTTATGTCGCTCCGGAAAAACGTGAAGCAAAGGGGCCTTCTGAAAAGGTGGATTCTGTATGGGATTACCACAATTACCTGGGGGTAGGTTATGAGCAGCATATCCTGCCTTATGGCAAGCCAGCTGATGTGGCTGATTTTGCAAAGAAAGCACAATTGGTCAACTATGATCAGTACAGAGGATTGATGGAAGGTTTCAGCGCACATATGTGGGAATGGTATACCGGAGTAATTATCTGGAAAACACAGAATCCATGGACTTCGATGCGTGGACAGATGTATGATTATTACCTGGATCCGAATGCTTGTTTATTTGGTTTGCGCTCTGGAAGTGAGCCTTTACACGCGATGTATAATCCTGTAGATGGCATGCTGATGGTCGTAAACAATGGCTTCAAAGGCAAACAAAATATCATGCTGGACGCCAGAGTATTTGATATGGACGGAAAAGAGACTTCTTTAACTAAAGTATTTTGTTTCCTTGATCCGGCAAGTACTAAAAAGGTAATGTCAGTTAAAAAAATTGTAGACGAGCTTTCTGCTAAAAAAGGATCATTCCTTTCTTTACAATTACTGGATGAAAATAAAAACTTATTGAGTAATAACTTATACTGGTTAGCTGATAGTAAAGGCGGTTATTCAGGACTAAACTCGCTGAAAGGTTCTGCACTTAAAATGACTGCAAAACAGTTGAAAAGCGGGCAGATAGAAGTTTCGCTAAGCAATCCGGCCAATGGTCCTGTCAGCTTCTTTAACAGGGTTTCCCTGGTGAATGCGCAAACTAAAAAAAGAGTTTTACCAGTGTTTTATGATGATAATTATTTCTCTATCCTTCCTGGGGCAGACAAAAAGATCATTATCGATTATCAGCCCGAAAAAGGAGCTGCACTGCCAGTGATCACTTTAACCAACTATGTTGGGCAGGAACAAACCGTCCAGATTAATCCTTAGAACCAAACCTCACAAATATAAACATGTCAAGATTAAATTTATTAGAAGAGACGAGATACGAAAAATTGCCGGTCAGTGTTTACGCCGATGAACAAACTGCAAGTATTGAAGTCGCAAAAAGAATTTCATCTCTTATCCTTTCAAAACAGGAAAAAGGAGAACAGGCTGTTTTAGGCCTGGCTACCGGAGCCACACCTGTGAAAGTATATAAAGAGCTGATCCGTTTGCACAAAGAAGAAGGTCTTAGCTTCAGCAATGTGGTGACCTTTAATCTGGATGAATATTATCCGATGAAACCTGGATCGAATCAAAGTTATGTTCGTTTCATGAATGAAAACCTTTTTGATCATATTGATATTAAAAAGGAAAATATCAATATCCCTGATGGTGAATTGAAAAGAGAAGACATCGAAGATTTCTGTTTGAAGTATGAGCAGAAAATCAGTGGTTTCGGTGGTATTGATTTACAAGTGCTTGGGATAGGAAGAACGGGGCACATTGGTTTCAATGAGCCTGGATCTGCGCCTAATTCTGGAACTAGATTAGTCACACTGGATGAACTGACCAGAAGAGATGCTTCGCGTGATTTTGGTGGAGTAGCGAATGTACCGACCAAAGCGATTACCATGGGTATCGGTACTATTTTCAAGGCTAAGGAAATTATCCTGATGGCCTGGAATGAAAAGAAAGCATCGATCGTGAAAAAAGCGGTAGAAGGTGAAATGTCTGCTGATGTACCGGCTACTTATTTACAGTTGTCTCCTCATGTAGAATTTATTCTGGATCAGGATGCAGCTTCTTCACTGACCCGTTTTGATACGCCATGGTTAGTTAAAGATTGCGCCTGGACTGATGAACAGGTGACTAAAGCCGTTATCTGGCTGGCAAAAACATTGAACAAGCCTATCCTGAAATTAACGGAAGACAATTATAACAATAATGGTATGGCGCAGCTGGCTATTTTACGCGGCCCGGTTTACCAGATCAATATTCATATTTTTAATAAATTACAACATACTATTACTGGCTGGCCGGGTGGTAAACCGAATGCAGATGATAGTCAGCGTCCGGAACGTGCAGAGCCCGCATTGAAACGTGTGATTGTTTTCTCTCCGCATCCGGATGACGATGTGATTTCTATGGGGGGGACATTTATCCGTCTGGCAGATCAGGGACATCAGGTACATGTTGCTTATCAAACCTCAGGTAATACCGCGGTTTGGGATGATGATGTATTGCGTTTCATGGAGTTCAATATAGATTTTGCAGAGTCAAGGGGTGAAGACGCCAAAGATTTAAAAGATACCTATGATAGCATGCGCAATTTTATCAGTGCAAAATTGCCTAACCAGACTGATCCGGAAGAAATCCGCACCGTGAAAAAACTGATCCGTAAAGGTGAAGCTATCGCAGGGGCAAGATTTGCGGGTGTAATCGATGAACGTATCCATTTTATGGATCTTCCTTTTTATGATAGAAGCAAGTTCCAGAAAAATGTGAGTTTTGAGGATGATATCTTGCAAACGATGGAATTGTTACAAGAAGTAAAGCCGCACCAGGTTTTTGCTGCAGGTGATTTTGCAGATCCGCATGGTACACATAAAGTATGTTTCAATATTTTAGTGGAAGCGATGACCCGTTTGAGAAAGACTGAAAGCTGGACAAAAGATTGTTGGTTATGGTTATACAGAGGTGCATGGCATGAGTTTGAAACCCATGAAATTGAAATGGCTGTACCACTTTCACCACAAGAAGTGGAAAGAAAGAAACTGGCAATCTTCAAACATCAGTCGCAAAAGGATCTGCCTGTTTTTCCGGGAGAGGATTCAAGAGAATTCTGGGTAAGGGCAGAGGCACGTACGCAGGAAACTGCCAGGGCTTATGATCAACTTGGACTAGCTGAATATGAAGCTATGGAAGCATTTGTGAAGTGGAAGTTTTAATTGCTTAAACCTAAACCCTAATAGTCAATGACAACAACAGCTAAAAAAGGAATGCCACCTATTATTATAATCGGTGCCCTATTCTTTATTTTCGGATTTGTAACCTGGTTAAATTCAGTGTTGATCCCTTATTTGAAACTCGCCTGTGAGCTTAATAATTTTGAGTCTTATTTGGTCGCGTTCGCATTTTATATCAGTTATCTCGTCATGGCTATTCCATCTGCCAGTGTGCTTAAAGTTACGGGCTATAAAAAGGGAATGGCTTTGGGGCTTGTTGTAATGGGGATTGGTGCATTGGTTTTTATTCCGGCAGCATTGACCCGTACTTACGGTTTGTTTTTACTGGGGTTGTTTATCCAGGGAACAGGACTTGCTTTATTGCAAACGGCTTCTAATCCTTATATTACGATCCTGGGGCCTGCTGAAAGTGCAGCCAAAAGGATCAGTATCATGGGGATTTGTAATAAAGTGGCTGGTGCGATTGCACCAATTGTTTTGGGTGCAATTGCTTTAAAAGATGCGGATGGTTTTCATGACCGCTTGCTGACCATGAACCCGGCAGAGAAAATCGCTGAACTGAATGCATTGGCATCAAGAGTGATTCTGCCTTATGTGATCATTATTATTGTACTGATTATTTTAGCAGTACTGATCTACTTCTCAACTTTACCGGAAATAGATACAGACCAGGAGGATGAAGCTGTTTCGCAGGCTACTGCCGGAAAAACAAGTATCCTGCAATTTCCTCACTTGTTATTGGGGGTATTGACTGTTTTCCTTTATGTAGGGGTAGAAGTAATGGCTGGTGATACGATTATCAGTTATGCACATTATCAGGGTATCCCGCTTTCTACAGCTAAGTTTTTTACCACTTTTACTTTAATGGGAATGATCCTCGGTTATTTGATCGGTATCATTTGTATTCCGAAATACATTAGTCAGGAAAATGCGATGAAATGGTTTGCGGTATTGGGTATTGTATTAACCGTAATTGCGATTTTCACCACAGGTTATACTTCAGTTTTATTTATCGCTTTGCTGGGGCTTGCAAATTCACTGGTCTGGCCGGCAATCTGGCCGCTGGCGCTTTCGGGATTAGGCAGATTTACTAAAATAGCCTCTTCTTTGTTAATTATGGGTATCGCAGGGGGAGCAATCATTCCACTTTGTTACGGTGCGCTTGTGGATGCGTTGAATGCACAGCAAGCTTACTGGATCATGGTCCCTTGTTATGCGTTTATCTTTTATTATGCAGCGGCAGGATATAAAGTAAAGAGCAAAACATATTAAATTATAATAAGCGCCTGCCCCTGTGGCAGGCGTAATAACACCAAATATAGATGAACAGAAAAGATTTCATTACCAGTACAAGTTTGCTTACTGCTGGTTTGTTTTTGAGTAAGGATTTAAGCGCATTTGAGTTGGCTTATCCAAATGTAAGAGTACCGTTGAACAAAAGAAAATTCAGCAGCCCGGCGGTAGAAAAAGCAATCCTTAAATTTCAGCAGAAGGTCTCTGATAAAGAGTTAGGCTGGTTATTCAATAACTGTTTGCCGAATACACTGGATACGACAGTTTCATTTGCAATGAAAGATGGCAAGCCTGATACTTATGTAATTACCGGAGATATTGATGCAATGTGGCTCAGAGATAGTTCGGCGCAGGTCTGGCCATATCTTGCTTTCATGAAAGAGGATAAAAAACTACAGCAGTTAGTTGCAGGAATTATCCACCGCCAGGCACATTATGTAATTAAAGATCCTTATGCGAATGCATTTTACAAGGATGGAGAACAGAAAAGTGAGTGGGCAGGTGACCATACCGATATGCAGCCTGGTGTTCATGAACGTAAATGGGAAATAGATTCGCTTTGTTACCCAATGCGTCTGGCTTATAATTACTGGAAAATGACTGGTGATGCTACGCCATTTGATGAAGAATGGAAAACATCTATCCATACGATCCTGAAAACTTTCAAAGAGCAGCAGCGTAAAACAGGTTTAGGCCCTTATCATTTTCAACGTGATACGGCTAAGCCAACAGATAGCTTACCGATGGCGGGTTACGGCTTCCCGGTAAAACCTGTAGGATTGATTTGTTCGATGTTCAGACCGAGTGATGATGCCACAATTTTCCCTTTCCTGATTCCTTCTAACTTTTTCGCCGTTGTGAGTTTGAAACAAATGGCAGAAATGTTCAGGGCAATTTTCAAAGAAGAAGCTTTTGCTGCTGAACTAAGTGCTTTGGCAACAGAAGTAGAGACTGCAATCCAGAAATATGCAGTAGTTGAACATCCGGTTTATGGAAAAATCTATGCTTTTGAGGTAGATGGATTTGGAAATGTAAACTTGATGGATGATTCGAATGTGCCAAGCTTGCTTTCTCTTCCTTACCTGAATGCGGTGCCTGTAACAGATCCTATTTATCAGAATACCCGGAAATTTGCGCTATCAGAACATAATCCATATTTTTATAAAGGGAAGGATATAGAGGGAATTGGAGGTCCGCATGTAGAGCAGCAGGACATGATCTGGCCGCTGAGTATCATTTGCAGAGGACTGACCAGTACGGATGACGAAGAGATTAAACAATGTATTGCCGCTTTGAAAAAAACACATGCTGGTACTGGTTTTATGCATGAATCCTTTAAAAAGGATCATCCCGAAATCTTTACAAGACCATGGTTTGCCTGGACCAATACAATCTTCGGCGAGTTTTTATGGGAAGTGTTTTTAGCACGCCCGCATTTATTGAGCTAACCAACAATGAACCAAATATAAACTTTAATCAAAATCATGAAGAAAATCATTTCAGGGCTTATTCTGGCCTGTGTCACGCTGAGTGTTAGCGCACAGACGGATGAAAACTTAGGTATTATACCTGCACCGGTATCGGTAGAAAAAAAGGCCGGTGTTTTTAAACTGGACAAAACTGTGGTACTGGTTTCCAATGAAACCTCTAATGCGGCAACAGCAGATGTTTTGAATGCTTATATCGCCAGTCAGGGCGGCTTCGCATTGAGACCATCTAAAGCAGCAGCTACCAATGAACGCGCCATTGTATTAAGTTCTGTTGGCGCTGAAAAATTGCCAGCTGAAGGTTATGAGCTTCAGGTTACTGCCCGGAATATTACGGTTACCGGAAAAGGCGCTGGCTTATTTTACGGTGTGCAGTCACTGATGCAAATGATGCCTGAGAAAAAAGGTCAGGAAATTGATGTACCTGCCAGTATCATCAAAGATTATCCCAGGTTCCAGTACAGAGGAATGCACCTGGATGTAGGGAGACATACTTTCCCTGTCTCTTTCATCAAGAAGTATATTGACTTGATGGCAGCTTATAAACTGAATAATTTCCATTGGCATTTAACAGAAGATCAGGGCTGGAGAATAGAAATTAAAAAATATCCTAAGCTGACGACTGTCGGAGCAGAAAGAAACGGTTCAGTGGTAGGTCACCACCCTGGAGTGACTTCTGATAACACGCCTTACAAAGGTTTCTATACGCAAAATGAAGTGAAAGAAGTGGTTGCATATGCGACAAGGAAGTTTGTGACTGTAATTCCTGAAATTGAATTACCAGGTCACAGTTCAGCAGCAATTGCGGCTTATCCTCAGTTGAGCTGTTTTCCAGACAGAGATACCTTTGTTGATCCTAAAACACCTTGGGCAGGCTCAAGAAAAGGTAAGCAGGTACAGCAGCAATGGGGTGTTTTTGACGATGTATTTGCACCAACTGAATATACTTTTAAATTCTTAGAAGATGTTTTAGATGAGGTAATGGTTCTGTTTCCTTCGAAATACATCCATATCGGTGGTGATGAAAGTCCAAAAGAATATTGGAAACAATCTCCTTTCTGCCAGCAGTTGATTAAAGAAAAAGGGTTGAAAGATGAGCATGAATTGCAAAGTTATTTCATTCAGCGTATAGAGAAATATATCAATTCTAAAGGAAGATCTATCATCGGATGGGATGAGATTTTAGAAGGTGGATTAGCGCCAAATGCGACAGTAATGTCATGGCGTGGTGTTGAAGGTGGTATTGCTGCTGCAAAACTGAACCATGATGTGATTATGACTCCTGGAAATCAAGGTTTATATTTTGACCATGCACAGTCTAAATCAAGCGGCGAGCCTGTTAATATCGGTGGAAATTCACCTTATTCGGTAGCTTATGCCTATGATCCTGTTCCGGAAGTTTTATCGGCAGATCAAAAGAAATACATCAAAGGTGTACAGGCTAATTTATGGACAGAATACATTGAAAGCCCTGAGAAAGCAGAGTACATGATTTTACCAAGAATGTTCGCTTTAGCTGAAATTGCCTGGACTCCACTAGACAAAAAGAACTTCAAGAACTTTTCTGAAGAAAGAATCCCATTACATTTAGCCCGTCTGGATAAAACCAATACAAATTACTGGGTTCCAGTTCCGGTGGGACAGTCTGACAAACAGATTGATGGGGAAGATGTTACTGTGGATTTGAAAGTGCCTGTTCAGGGAGCTAAAATCTATTATACTTTAGATGGTACCACTCCATCCGATGTTTCTAATCAGTATCGTTCTGCTTTAAAAGTCAATGTACCTAAGGGCACTAAAATTTTATTGAAGACTATTGTGATCACGCCAAAAGGAAAACGCAGTGTGATTTCGGAAACCCCTTTAAATAACGGAGCGAAGTAATTTCTTTTTTATTCCTTGCAATATAAAGCCTGTTTGAAATTCATCATTTGAATTTTAAACAGGCTTTATATTTGGTTAAAACGCTTTTTTAGTATAAATTGCTAAAATAAAATGAACCAAATGAAACGAAAACTATATATTTTACAGCAGTCTGCACTCTGTGTGGGATTGTTATTTTTGTTTGCTTGTCAACAAGATAAGCCAGTTAAAATTTCTCCGGCAGCTGACGTGAAGACTGTGGCTAAGCATACCGCCGGGACTTTTCCTTTTCATAAGGATATCGTGATCAAACCAGGGCTTCACTTTGAAATATTAAGCTGGGGGAGAGGAGTAGACAGTCTTGGTGGTTACCTGATCCTGATGTCTGATTCAACAAAAAATAATTATAAATCTTTCTCCTTAGAACGCGATGGTATAATTACCGATGCCTGGAATATGGATATGGACAATGATGGTAATCCGGAATTGTATATCGAATTGCTGAGTAAAAAGAATGTTAAAGATCTTAACGTTTATGAATATAACGGCAGCTTTAATAAAATCAGCTTTCCGCCTTTAAGTGCTAAAATGAAGAAGATTTATGGTGGAGACGATAAGTTTATCCAGAAAAACGGAGAGTTGTTCAGATCGTTCCCAATTGTTAATTCTTCTGACAGTACACAAAAGAATGGTACACTAAAAATGCTGCATTACAGCCTGAGAGGAAACAATTTCTCTGCAGATGAAGTTAAAGAACAAGAGTAATCCTCTTGTTCTTTAAACTAATTTAAACGGACTCTTTAAACTGCGCGCTGATTCTTTCAAATTTCTCAATTAAAAGGTCAATGCGTTCTTTTTCTTTATTCATATAAGACTTACGCAGGATAGTTGCACAGAAGCCCATCCAGATCACTGTAAATAGTACGATTGCGATTTGTATCCAGGTATTCAGATGGTTCAGCGTTTCAAAGAAGAAAAGAATGAAACCAACTGACACTGCTGCAGCATAAAACCAGTAGAGTTTATTGTACAAATTGAAACGGCTCAGCTGGTATTCATGAAGTTTTTTCAGAAATGCTCCCGGATGTTCCGTGAAATCGTTCCGTGAAATTAACCGGTGTTCTCTGTATAATAAAATTGTATAGATCGCTACTGCCAGTACGATAATTCCGATTCCTAAGAACGTAGCCCAGGAGCTGAAATCAAAGTAAACCAGTAAGGAGCTGATCGCGAGAAATGAAATAACCATTCCTCCGATATTAAAGAGTGATTTGGTACGAATGGAATTCACCTCTTTTTTTGCCTGATCGAGCATCTCTTCTGAAGTGATTTTTACCTCCACAGAATGAGATTGCCAAAGAGACTGTATATGTTCAAATTCTTGCATGATGATTGTATAATTCGGTGAGTTTTTGTTTAATACGGTGAATCTTAACCCTGAGATTTCCTTCGCTGATTCCTGAAATGTCGGCTATCTCATGATAAGGAAGCTCATCAAGAACCATAGTAATAATTAAACGGTCGTTTTCTTCTAATTTGGATATTGATTTATATAAAAGAGCCACCTGCTCATTTTTTTCAGAGAACTCTTCTACTCTGTTCTCAATAATATTTTCCGTTAGCTCGTCTTTTGCCTGTCTTTTCTCCGAACGGAGATAAGTAAGACAGGTGTTTACTGCGATCCGGTAAATCCAGGTCGAAATTAGTGATTTCTGTCTGAATTTATCAAGATTTTGCCAAACCTTAAGGAAAGTCTCCTGTAACAGATCATTTGCAGACTCAGCATCACCTGTATAGCCATAGCACAAATGGAATATTTTCTTGGAGTTAGTATCGAAGATTTGCTTAAATAAGATGTCTTTCTGATCCAATTGAGTCGTTATTTTTGTTGTTTGACACTGTTAATAGTAAATTGTTACAAGGCTAAAATGTTTTTAAATGCAATATAACATTTCCACAATACTACAAAAACGGAGTACCCGATTCTGAAAATAAGTTTATTATTGTAGTTTTACGCTCGGAAAAAACACTCAACCAAATATAATGTCAAAAAACAACAGATTAACATTCTTTATATTTTTAGCACTGGTACTAGGAGTTATCTTAGGATATGTATTAAATGTAAACTCATTTGATACCTATAACAATAAGATTACCAACGCAGATGCTCAAATTAAAACTTTAGATATAAAGATGGGTGAGAGAACTGATACAGCATCTGTACAGTACTTGCAACTGAAGACACAAAGAGCAGAGCACGTTAAAATAAGAAGAGATAACGAAACTGAAAGAGAGAAAAAGCTGGAACCACTTACTTTATTAAGTGATATTTTTCTAAGATTAATTAAAATGATTGTAGCTCCGCTGGTTTTTACCACACTGGTAGTTGGGGTAGCTAAAGTAGGGGACATTAAAGCGGTAGGAAGAATCGGTGGTAAAACCATGCTTTGGTTTATGAGTGCTTCCTTATTATCATTATTCCTGGGATTGATCATGGTAAATATATTCAGACCTGGTGAGGCGATGAATTTGCCACTTCCAAGCAGTCATGAAGATACAGGAATTCATAAAGTGGCTTTGTCCATGAAAGACTTTATTGCGCACATCATTCCTAAAAGTATGACTGAAGCGATGGCAACCAATGAAATCCTTCAGATTGTGGCTTTCTCCTTGTTCTTTGGTGTTGCAACTGCTGCTATTGGTGAAAAAGGTAAAATTATCATTGAATTTTTCGATTCAGTTGCGCATGTAATCTTAAAAGTAACCGGATACGTGATGAATTTTGCCCCTTTTGCGGTATTTGGTGCGATGGCAGCGATTATTGCGAAGCAGGGTTTAAGTGTCCTTTCTACTTATGCTTTATTTATTGGAGAATTCTATTCCACGATGCTGCTGTTGTGGCTGGTACTGATTATGATTGGTTATCTTATTCTCAAAGGAAGAGTATTTAACCTGATGAACAGGATGAAAGAGCCGGTAATTGTTGCTTTTAGTACAGCAAGTAGTGAAGCGGCTTATCCGAAAACGATGTTGCAGCTGGAGCGCTTTGGCTGTAAAGATAAAATTGTGAGTTTCGTATTACCATTAGGGTACTCCTTTAATTTGGATGGTTCAATGTTATATATGACCTTTGCGTCCTTATTTATTGCACAGTCTTACGGGATTCATTTGTCGTTTCAACAGCAGATTACTATGCTGCTGATCCTGATGCTGACCAGTAAAGGTATTGCAGGTGTTCCGAGAGCTTCATTAGTAGTCATTGCAGGTACAATTGCAACTTTTAATATTCCTGAAGCAGGACTGGCCTTATTGATCGGTATTGATCCTTTGCTGGATATGGGCAGGTCAGCGACTAATGTAATTGGTAATAGTCTGGCAACAGCTGTGGTCAGCAAGTGGGAGGGAGAGCTTACAGAGCCTCTGGATTAGATAAGTTAAGAATGCAAGACCAATTAATATAGATTAAAAATGATGAGTACCAACGCGAAAAAATTATTTCTACTGCTCACTATTGTAGTTCCATTTCTGGCCTACTGTGTGTTTTATTATATGCCTATTATTAAAAATGCACCTTTCAGATCTGATGAATTCGTCTCTTTCCAGTTCAAATGGGGAGCAGGTAATGACCTGGTGAATTCTTATGATTCTGCTACAGGTGACTATCAATACCTGAATGCCAAAGACTCACTGATCAAAACCAATGTGAAATTAAGGGAGAATGATATCATTTATATCCATAATAAGGCAAGTGAGCTTGGCTTCTGGAATTTTCCGGATGTCATTGCCAATGCAGAGACTGACCTTAATAAATCTAAAGTACTGCGTTATGTGATGCAGTTTAACTATAAACGTAAAACTAAAAAGGTGATTTTTGTTACAGATTATAACGACATCGCCAAATTAAGAGATGTAGCCAAGCAAATGAAGACCCTTTTGGAGCAGAGTATCAACGATGCAGAAGAAAGATATGGTAAGAAAAAGTAAATCATTATGAATTTATAAATATATATTCTATATTTGCACCTCGATAAAAAAATAAACAATTTAAAATACTAATTATTTAACAATGTACGCAATAGTAAATATAGCAGGACAGCAATTCAAAGTTGCAAAAGACCAGCACCTTTTTGTACACCGTTTGCAAGGAGATGAAGGCGCTAGTATTGAATTTGACAATGTATTGTTGGTTGAAGACGGAGGTAAGATCTCTGTTGGTGCCCCTTTATTATCAGGAGCTATCGTTTCAGCTAAAATCGTGTCTCATTTAAAAGGCGATAAAGTAATCGTTTTCAAAAAGAAACGTAGAAAAGGTTACAAAAAGAAAAATGGCCACCGCCAGTATTTCACAAAAATCCAGATCTCTGGTATCAGTTTATAATTAGTTGTTAAACAAAAATTATCAGTTTTACACTGTTAGTTGATAAAATATAAAACAAAATGGCACATAAAAAAGGAGCCGGTAGTTCGAGAAACGGACGTGAGTCTCATAGTAAACGCTTAGGTATCAAAATTTTTGGTGGTCAGGAAGCAATTGCAGGAAACATCTTAGTACGTCAACGCGGAACTAAACACCATCCTGATAAAGGCGTAGGTATTGGTAAAGACCATACTTTATTCGCTCTTGTTGCTGGTACTGTAGTTTTCAGAAAGAAACAAGATAACAAATCTTACGTTTCTATCTTACCTGCAAGTGTAATTAGCGAAGTTGTTGAAAAAGCTGCTGCTACTAAAAAAGTAGAAGAAGCTGCTGCTCCGGTAGCTGAAGCACCAGCTAAAAAAGCACCAGCTAAAAAAGCTGCTAAAGCTGACGCTGCTCCGGCAGAATAATCTTTAAAACATTAGCATAAAAAAGCCGCAACGTATTCGTTGCGGCTTTTTTATTGACCCTTATTTTTAAGATACGTCAATTTTTATCTTAATACTTTGCAGTTCGTTTTCCAGTTTTTCTAAACACAAAGAGAAATTTTTAAGCGTTGCCTCCAGTTCATTCATCAGTCCTGCTACAGGAAATACAGCTTGTGGTTCATTGTTCTCTTCTCCGTGTAAAAGCCATTCATAACTCTTCTTATAGTGCCTTGAAAGGGCACAAAGTGTATGAAATGTGGGGTATTGGTTGCCAAGCTCAATTTGAGAATAATTGCTCCTGGATAAATTCAATAAATTTGCTACATCAACCTGAGCATAAGCTCTTTCTAGTCTTAATGACTTAATCCTCTTCCCTAATATTTTCTTTGATAGAATTTCTTGCATAAATAATATTTTTTTTGTTGGTTTGTGACTTTATTCTATTGGTGTAAAAAAGACAATTATCGAACCATTACATCCACGAGTATAATTTGGTTATCTTTATAGGAAGATTTCGAGTTTTAAAGTAGGTTGTTATATGTTAAAAAAAAATTAAATGAGTGCTTGTATTTGTGTCATACTAAAGGAAATCAACTATGAAGCTTAGTGCTTACTGTGATTGTTATACCGATAACTCTTATTTTCTTTTTAATAAAAAAAATCACATTACTTTTTTCAATATTCATTCCATAGAAAAAATAGGGTATTTTTTAGCCAAAAATCCCACTATTGGGGAATCTTTTGTGGAAATCATTTCACAAAAATATGAACGGACGTTCTCTAAACTTGTTGCAGAGTGCTTTGAAGGGAAGGTTTTCAGTATAGAAAAGCGGTTAAAGGTTAAAGATATGGATGATGTATTGCTGCAGATCGTATTGACTCCTGTTTTTACTGATCCTGGCAATCCGCAGGTGGCCTGTACCATTATTGACAGCAACAGGAAATCCAATCAGATGAAATTGC
This sequence comes from Pedobacter sp. UYP1, assembly GCF_040547305.1. NCBI lineage: Bacteria > Pseudomonadati > Bacteroidota > Sphingobacteriia > Sphingobacteriales > Sphingobacteriaceae > Pedobacter > Pedobacter sp. UYP1. Next base: position 204,509 of record NZ_JBEPPL010000004.1, read on the forward strand.
TGGATGAATATTCACACCTGGCTTCACATGATCTCCGTGCTCCGATCACAAATATCTTAAGTTTATCCAGTCTGATGAATTTTCCGGATATGGAATCATTTGATACAAGCAAGATCAAAGAATTATTAAAAGATATTAACTTCCAGGCCGAAAAGCTGGATGATATTATCAAAATGCTGAACAGGCTGATCAATAAAGAACATGAAGCTGATGATTTCATCGCAGAATCTACCAGGATAGACTCCAAACATATCATGCTGATCGATGATGACTCGCTAACCAATAAACTGCATCATATGATCATTACAAAACACAACAAGAATAAAAGAGTAGTACAGTTTGGAAGTTCAATAAGTGCGCTTGACTATCTGAAGGAAAATAAACCTGATTTAATTTTGCTTGACCTGAATATGCCTGAGATTGATGGCTGGACCTTTTTAAGGCTCCTGGAAGAACAAAAGCCAGAGGTAGACGTAGTTATCATCTCTTCTACAATTGATCCCGCAGAACGCACAAGAGCGCAGTCCTACAGATCAGTTAAGGATTTCCTGACGAAACCCTTAACCTATGAAAAAATTAAACACCTGGTAGACAATTAACCTCTTATTAAAGATTAGTTTTCTCTGTCAAGAAGTGATTTGGCAAGCTGAATAAGTTCATTCTTTCTGACTGCCTCAATACTAACTTTTTCTAATGCTGTAAAAGCTAAATCAAGACTGCGTTTCATTTCAGTAACTGCAAGTTCTCTGATGTTGTATTGGTTATACAGGTTTGTAATGGATTCAATTTTTGCAGGGTAATCTATATTGGAATATTGTGATTCCAGCAAAACAAGATCACTATCCTTCACTAATTCTTTTAACTTAAGCAAAAGAAACGTTTGCTTATTGGAGATAATATCACCGCCAACCTGTTTGCCGAATTTAACCGGATCGCCATAAACGTCAAGGATATCGTCCTGTAGCTGAAAAGCAATTCCGAAATTCTCCCCAAAATTATAAAGGTGTTCCGCATCGTCGTCACTTGCACCACCTACAATTGCCCCAAGTTTCATTGCTCCACCTACCAATACTGCTGTCTTTAAACGGATCATATTGATATATTCCAAAATACTGACGTCATTTCGCTGCTCGAACTCCATATCGAGTTGCTGACCTTCACAAACTCCTTGTGCAGTGGTATTAAAACAATGCAAAGCATTTTTAAGGATACTGGTATCCAGATTTGTCAAATGTTTGTTGGCCTCGACCATCATCACATCTCCACTAAGGATTGCATTATTTACGCCCCATTTAATGTGAACGGTGTCCTGTCCTCTTCGTAAAGGTGCATTGTCCATAATATCATCATGGATCAGCGTAAAATTATGGAAAGTTTCAATCGCCAATGCTGCTTCTATAGCTTCATTGGCATCAGTATTAAACAATTCACTGGAAAGCAAAAGCAATACCGGTCTGATCCTTTTACCGCCAAGACGCATAATATAACTTATAGGCTCGTATAGTTTGGAGGGAATTGCCGGATATTCGACCTTTTTGATCGCTGTTTCAATTAGTTGTTGTAACTCAAAAATGGTATGCATTATTTTCTTAATGTGGTGTTTTTTTCTAAAATTTCTATTGCTGCCTGTTCCTTCGCTGTTCTTTTGATTCCTGGATTTTTCTTCCAGAAGTCTTCATTGTAAGTCATGGCTTTAACCAGGTTACTATCGTTGATTGTTGAACTTACTTCTTCCAGGATATTTTGGTTTACATGTGCATCATCCATCATGTACAAGGTAGAATAAAGGTCTGTATCCTGAACACCGAGACCTAACATCTTTAGCCTGTTCGTAGAGTTGAAAACAGCATAATCCAAAACGTTGTCTCCTTGTTTGTTCAACCTGTACTGTGCTATAAATTCTGTTTCCTTGTTCTTGATACTGACCGGGCCATTGCTCTTAAAGAACATACCTTTAATTACGCCTTCAATTTTAAGGACATTATTAGTAACAGTGTTCACATAATAAGCACCCTCAAATCTTTTCTCCTTCAATGCACGTTTAGGTGTGCATATAATCTTCGCGATTTCTTCTCCATCTTGCAGATAAGTGCCTGCGAGTTTAAAAGTATAAAGGGAATCTACCCTTTTTAAAAGTGGTTTTTTGTGGAAAGAATTTGCCAGGTAGCCAGACAAGACAAAAGTAACGAAACTCGTATTGGTATAGGATATTCCTTTTTTACCCTGCAGATGACGTGCTTCTGTAGGATGCCAGCCAATCAGTCCATAAGGCTTCCATTCTGCATCCATCCAGATCTCATTCAGATAGATTGGCTCGTTGGCTTCATAGGCAATTTGTCTGAGGAAGGCTTTGCCAAAATTGGATTTATTATAAGTTTTCAGCGCTTTATTAGTTGCATCCTGCATAATTGCAATTGCCGGATTTCCGACAGACACCTCCTTTAAAGTCATTACCTGCGGCTCAAGCTCTATTTTCAATTGCGCATCAGTAGTTTTGACCTCAAAGCTGCCACCGGCATAGTTCAGGTGAGTTATCAATAAAGTAACCGGTAATGAGGTTACGGTAAGTTCAAACTCACCGCTCCCATTAGTTAAAGTACTTTTTTGATTTTTTACCTGTACGGTAGCAAAAACAACAGGATTACCTGTGTTTTTTTCTACTATAACACCTGAAATTCTTTGTTGCGCCAAAACGCATACAGAAGAAAATAAGAGCAGCAAGAAAAGAACAGCGCCTGATTTATACATGTTCTTTTTAATCCTGTACCAGTGAAAAGTCAATCTGACGTTTAGAAAGATCAACTCTTTTTACCTTCACTTTGACTTCATCACCTAATTGATATTTCTTTTTTTTGCGCTGACCTACTATGCAATAGTTTTTCTCGTCCAGTACATAAAAATCATCAGCTATATCTTTCAGTCTGATCATTCCCTCACACTTGTTTTCGATCAGCTCTACATACATTCCCCATTCGGTTACGCCAGAAATAATGCCCATAAAGAGTTTACCTACATTTTCTTCCAGATATTCTACCTGCTTGTATTTAATAGAAGCACGTTCCGCATCTGCAGCACGTTTTTCCATTGCAGAAGAGTGAGAAGCTGCAGTTTCATATTCATCCTCATTTGCAGAGCGCTCTCCGTTAAGATAGGCAGCCAGCAGGCGATGAACCATCACATCAGGGTAACGGCGGATAGGAGAGGTGAAGTGGGTATAGTGATCAAAAGCCAATCCGTAATGGCTGGTTTTTTTAGTCGTGTATACTGCTTTGGCCATCGAACGGATAGCCAGTTGTGTTAATACATTCTGTTCTTTTTTGCCTTCCACATCTTCCATCAGGAAATTCAGTGATTTTGCAATATCCTTATCTGATTTCATGTTGATTTTGTAACCAAAACGAGCAGCAAATAAAGCAAAGTTACCCAGGTTTTCCAGGTTTGGAGAATCATGAGAACGGTATACAAAAGTATATTTAGCCTTTCCTTTGCCTTTTTTAGCAATAAATTCAGCTACTTTTTTATTGGCCAGCAACATAAAGTCTTCAATCAGTTTATGGGCATCTTTACGTTCTTTAACGTAAACACCAACTGGTTTTCCTTTTTCATCCAGTCTGAATTTTACTTCAGTACTTTCAAAACTTATTGCACCATTTTTAAACTTCCTGTCTCTTAAAATATAAGCAAGCTCATTCAGCTTCAGGATTTCCACTGCATAGTCGCCTTCATTATTTTCTATCACTTCCTGAGCTTCTTCATAACTGAAACGTCTGTCGGAGTGAATTACAGTTCTTCCGAACCATTCCTCCACTACGTTAGCTGCCTCATCTAATTCAAAAACAGCTGCAAAGCAGAGTTTATCTTCATTAGGGCGAAGCGAACAAACACCATTACTTAGTCTTTCAGGAAGCATAGGGATTACCCGGTCTACCAGGTAAACTGAAGTCGCTCTCGAATAAGCTTCTTTATCTAAATACGTTTTAGGTTGTACATAATGCGAAACATCGGCAATGTGTACCCCAACTTCATAATTGCCGTTTGGTAATTTTTTGAAGGATATCGCATCATCAAAATCTTTTGCATCAGCGGGATCAATGGTAAAAGTTACCGTATCGCGGAAGTCACGGCGATTTTTCAACTCCTCTTCCGTAATCGCTTCTGGAATTTCATTGGCTTCTTTCTCTACTTCAGGAGGGAAAGATAAAGGAAAACCATATTGCGCAAGGATTGCATTCATTTCTGTGTTATTCTCTCCTTGAGTACCCAGAATATTGATGATTTTTCCAATTGGATTTTTTGCACCTTCCGGCCAGTCAGTAATTGCGACCTGTACTTTTTGTCCGTTTTTAGCACCATCAAGGTCACTAAGCGGTACAAAAATATCATGCAGCATTTTCTTATCGTCGATGGTGACGAATGCAAAACGGTCAGATATTTTAATTACACCTATAAAATCAGTTTTCAGGCGTTGTATAATTTCAACGACCTCACCTTCATTTTTTCTACCTCTTTTTTTAGCGTAGATATAAACTTTTACTTTATCGCCGTTAAGTGCATTATGCAGTTTACGGGCCGAGACGAACACGTCTTTTTCAAACTCATCATCCGGAATGATAAAAGCTGCGCCATCGGCAGTCATATCTACTTTTCCGGTGATAAAGGTCTTTAAATCTTTAAGCTTGAACTTTCCTTTTTCGGGTTCTGAAAAGACCCCTTTTTGTGCTTGTTCTTTCAGGATCTCCAAAATGGTTTCCCTTGCTTCTTCATCTTTTATGTTGAGTTTGGCTGAAACCTGTTTGTAATTCAAGGCTTCATTATTGCTATTCTCTAAAACATCACTGATTAACTGAGTTAAGACGAGTTTTATTTGAGAAGATTTCTTTTTTGCCATAGTATATTTGTCAATATTCCGAAGGTAACACTTTGAAATGATTTATGAAGCCTTAAGGCCTATAAATCCAATATTAAAGGCCTTAAAGCATATCAGGAATTTGTATAATTGCAATTTTTACCGGAGCTTTAGCGGTGATCCAAATTCTGGTCAGGGATATTAAAAGAGCAGTAAGAAAAGGAGAAAATTTAAAATGATAGAAGAAAAACAACGGAGTACAAGAAGGGAATTTCTGATGATTATCATTAAGACTATCATTCTCTTTGTACTGGCGTATTTTGAAACTTATCAGCCGGTAATGTTTACCGATTTTCCTTTTATAGCACTAACTGCACATGCATTTATGGTGTTTTTGGGCCCCAGTGTTGCAGCCTCATTTCTGCGTCTGGTTGTCATTTACTGGTATATCAAGAAACATCGCTTTAAGTCTACGATCAAGGATAACTTTATTCTGGGCATTAACAGGATCGTGTCTATTCTCAATACCGTATTTGGAGTAATTGCAGTCATGATCTGGATGGGGATCAAACCGCTGGAATTCTTAACCAGTATTACGATTGTGGCGGCAGCTATTGCAGTTACTTTTAAAGATTATATTACCAATATGATCAATGGATTGATTATTATGTTTTCAGACCGTTTATCATTAGGTGATCATATCCGTGTAAATGATAATGAAGGTAAAATACTGGACATTACCCTGATTAACATGATTCTTCAGAATGAAGACAATGATATGGTGATTATTCCTAACTCTGTGGTATTCAGCTCTGTCATTATTAACCAGTCCAAACAGAATATTAAGAAATTAAGTGTAGAATTTGAAATGGCACTTCACTTTGGCTATACACCTGATTTTTTAGAAAAGCACTTATATCAGGCTGTGGATAGTTTTAAAGAGAATATTGTGTCCAGTGGCCTGACCATCAAAACACTGGCTATCAATAAAGATATTGCCAAATTTAAAGCACAAGTATTATTGAATAACTATGATAAGCTCAAAGAAAGAGAAATCAGGAGAGTATTGAATACTGCAATTATTAAACTCACTGTACCAGCGCAGCAACTACCTGGCGAGGCTTAATTTTCCAGGAATCGCGGCAATCAGCTTTTGCGTGTAAGCAGTCTGAGGGTGTTCGTAAATGATTTCCGGAAAATCTTCTTCCTCTATTTTTCCCTTATTCATCACAATCATTCTATCCGACAGGTGTTTAACCACTGCCAGGTCATGAGAAATGAAGATATAAGTCAAACCCATTTCCTGCTGTAACCTTCTCAGTAAATTTAGCACCTGGGCCTGTACAGAAACATCCAGCGCAGAGACAGATTCATCGCATATGATTAGTTTAGGCTGAAGTGCAAGCGCACGGGCAATCACTATACGTTGCCGCTGACCTCCAGAAAACTCATGAGGATAACGGTTAAAATGTTCAGGTTTCAGATCTACCAGTTCCAGTAAATGCTGTACATGTGCTTTGCGTTCCGCATTACTGTTAAACACACCATGTACCTGCAGCGGTTCCATTAATGCACTTCCTACAGTAAGCTGTGAATTTAACGAAGAATAGGGGTCTTGAAAAATGAGCTGTATGTCTCTTCTCAGTGTGCGGAGTTTTTCCTTTTTTAAATGTGTAATATCTTGTCCGTCAAAAATAATTGAGCCGGAAGAAGGTTCAATCAGCCGTAAAATAGTTCTGCCCAGCGTAGTTTTACCACAACCAGACTCACCAACCAAACCCAGTGTTTCTCCGGGATAAAGTTTAAAACTTACATCATCTACCGCTTTAACTACATCTTTAGAAGAACCGAACAGACCATTTCTGACCGGAAACCAGGTACAAAGATGATGCACTTCGAGCAGGGGAGATGTGTCATACAAAGCCTCTCTTCTGCTGTCAATTTCCTGTTGCGTATAACTATTGATGGCCAGCAAATGAGCGATCGGCTGATCCGTACCCTGTTTTAGGAAATCGGCTACTACCGGCAATTTTTTCAGACGGTATAAAGGAGAGGGCCTGCAAGCCAGCAAGCCTTTTGTATATGGATGTTTTGGGTTTTTAAAGAGCTGTTCCAGAGAACCTTGTTCTACAATTGTCCCTTTGTACATAACGGCTACTTCATCAGCAATTTCACTGATCACGGCCAGATCATGGGAGATGAAAATCATCCCCATATTCCGTTCTTCTTTTATTTTAAGCAGTAATTGCAGAATCGTTTGCTGTACCGTTACATCCAGCGCTGTGGTAGGTTCGTCGGCAATCAGAAATTCAGGGTTGCAACTTAAAGCCATTGCAATCATTACCCTTTGCTTTTGTCCTCCTGAAAGCTGGTGCGGATAAGTATCGAAAATTGTCTCCGGGCGGGGCAATTGTACTTCTTTGAAAAGTTCAATTGTTTTTTCTTTTGCAGCTCGTTTACTCAGACTTTGGTGGAGCATAATTGCTTCCTGAACCTGGTCACCACAAGTGAAAACAGGATTCAGGGAGGTCATGGGTTCCTGAAAAATCATGGCAATTTTATTGCCCCTGTAAGTATTCATTTCCTTATCGGATAAAGAAAGCAGGCTGATCTCATTAAAGATAATGTCTCCACTAATTTTAGTGTATAACGGATCATGTAAACGCATAATTGCAAATGACGTCACAGACTTTCCAGAGCCAGACTCGCCAACTATCCCTAAGACCTTTCCTCTCTCAGCTTTGAAGCTGATCTGGTTAACTGCGGTTTGCCAGGAGCGGTCTTCCTGATTAAAAAACTGGATATTCAGATCAATTACGTTTAACATCAGCGGGACAAGATAGAGAAAATTGCCCTCAAATTAAGAAGCGATTTAAAATTCATCTAAATAAGCTCTAAACAATTTTATCATTTAAATTTAATCTCCTTCTTCGCATTTTCTGCTATTTTTGCAGAATGGAAAGAGAAATTCTTGATACCAAGCGTAAAGCCCTGAATATTAATCTAAACTCTGATATTTACGGGACTTTCGCTGAGATCGGGGCGGGACAGGAAGTAGCACGCAATTTTTTTACTGCAGGTGCGGCTTCAGGAACAGTGGCCAAAACTATGTCTGCCTATGATATGACTTTTAGTGATGCGATTTACGGGGTCGAAGAAACCGGAAGATACGTAAGTCAATCCAGACTGACTAAAATGCTGAACCATGAATTTGGTTTGCTGACAGAAAGATTATATGGTGAAAAATATGAAACCAGAAGTTTCTTCGCTTTTGCAGATACAGTAACCACCCTGAACTATAATAAATCCAATGATCCGCACGGATGGATCGGAATTAAGTTTCAGACTGAACCAGGAGGAGAACCCAATGAGATTTTTTTCCACGTACGTTTACTGGATACTGATGCTGCATTGCAACAGAATGTATTGGGTATAATTGGGGTTAACCTGGTTTATGCAGCCTTTTACTATCATACTGATCCCAAAAGAATGGTTGAATCACTCGCAGATAACCTGACTGTAGGTTCTGTAGAGATAGATTTGATCTCTGTAAGCGGTCCGGCTTTTAAAAACATAAATAACATCCTGCTGAATCTTTACCTGATTGTAAAGGATTTCTCAGATGCGGCTATTTTTGATTCTCTGGGAAACCCATGTTTGCCTAAAGATTTGCTGTACAAAAAAGATATTATGATTTTGCGGACAAAATATGCGCAGAAATCATTGCCTAACTTTAGTATGTTCAATAAAGCTGTAGATCAGTTTAAAAGAACAGAAAATGTTAAAAAAGACAATCTGAGTGTTTTAATTGAGGTCTTGTTGTCGAATGTTTTAACAGCCGATGAAGAAATCCCTGAAAATATTGACCTGGAAGCAGTAGCACTAAGAGCTGAAGAGCTTTGTAAAACAGGGAATCTCGTGATCGTTTCCAATTTTGCAAGACATAACAAACTGGCCAAATATCTGGACAGATGTAAACCAAAAAGCGTAGGTATTTCAACGAACATCAATAACCTGAAATTTGTATTCAATTCTTCAAATTTTGGAGAGAACTATTCCAGTATGCTATTGAGTTATGTAAGTGATATGTTTACTAAAAATGTGAAACTGTTTGCTTACCCTTTCCTGGATAAAAAATCAAATAAAGTAATTACGACTGTAAATATGCCGGTAACGCCAGAAGCAAAACCACTTTTTGACTTCCTGATCCTGAACGGATATATTACAGATATCAAAGAATATAGTGAAACAGATGTGAAGACCGTTTAAGGTCTTCACAAATGCCTGCTTATTTTTTCAACGCTTCACGAACCTTCGGAGCGATCTTCGTTCCGAAAATCTCGATAGACTTCATCATATCTTTGTGCGCAGGTGCGCCAATATCCATATGTGCTGCAAAGCGCGTCAGACCAAACATTTCCTGTACATATAAGATCTTGTCAATAGCTGCTTCAGCATCGCCTACAAATAATGCCCCGTCTTTTTGTCTGCCATAATCAAACTGATATTTAGTATAAGGAGACCAACCGCGTGATTTTCCTATTCTATCCATTTGTGCTGCATATAATGGATAATAATTAGCAGCTACCTCATCCCCATCTTCACCAAAGAATGCATGTGCATGTATACCTACCTGGAACTTAGCCATGTCATGACCAGCCTTTTGGTATTCTTCCCTGTATAAATTAAATAGAGGTTTAAACTGGCTTGGAGACCCGCCGATAATAGCAATCATCAAAGGCAATCCCAGTTTACCAGCTCTGATCACAGACTCCGGAGTACCACCTACAGCAATCCAGATTGGTAAGTTGTTATCGACCGCTCTAGGCAACACCTGTTGATTAATCAGTTCTGGTCTGAACCTTCCTTTCCAGGTAATGCTGTCTTCTTTATTTATTTTTAACAATAAGTCTAACTTCTCTGTAAACAATTCATTGTAATCATTCAGATTATTTCCGAATAAAGGGAACGATTCAATGAAACTTCCGCGACCAGCCATCAATTCAGCACGACCATTTGATAATAAATCGACCATTGCAAAATTTTGGTACAACTTTACCGGATCAGCAGAACTTAATACACTTACTGCACTGCCTAGCTTAATGTTTTTGGTTACTACAGCTGCTGCTGCCAATAAGATTTCAGGACTTGAAACTGCAAAATCCGGACGGTGATGCTCTCCGATACCGAAATAATCCAGTCCCAGTTCGTCCATTAATTTGATCTCTTCAATAATCTCACCCAGTCGTTGCTGGGCAGGTTGAAATTTATTTGTTATTGGATCAACACGTAAATCCCCGAACATACTAATACCTAATTCCATAATTCCCTTGTTTTAATCTGATACAAAGTTAAGCGGGAAACTAAAACTTCTCGTTAACCTATGATAAGTAATGTTTTCTAAGCGATTTTTACTTACAAGCTTTAGCTAAATCTGCTAAAAGAGTTTTATCGAAGGCCGCTGGTATTAAAGAATCCTGCGCTGTATTGTATTCGAATAGTTGTTTTTTTACAGGATCAAAAGTGAAACTTGCGATTAAGGGCGCATGGTCAGGATAGTTCTCATGAATACTATAATCAAAAGTCTTAGAATAATTCGTGGCACTATCTATTTTGGAATAGGGGCTGCCTTCATAAGAGATATAGAATGAAGTGCCGCCATTTTTGATAATCCTTTCTTTCAATCCATTCGTTAAACTCTGGTAAACAGGTGATGTAGTTAGTATCAAATACGCAATCTGGCTGCAGGTTTTTGTGGAAACAGGTAAAACTGTATCCAATTTTGAAGTTTTGGGCGCTGAAACTACTGTGACTTTGGTTAAAGTGTCGTTGTCAGGCTTCTCTTTTTTTGTTTGCTCTGTACAAGAAGCAGCTAATAACAGACCTGCAAGCGCTAAACTATGGAACTGGATTATTTTCATACCCTGCAAAAGTAATATCATTTGTCAGTTCAGCAAACAGGGAATTCATTTGGCTGGCAAACATTTATAAAAAGCAGGGAGATCAATCTTCCTGCTTTTTATAAATATCTTTGATCGTAACCGCCATTATATTTTCGGGCGATTCCAGTGGCTCAAAACCATATTGGCTGTAAAGACTATGTGCGTCTCTGGTTGCCAGCATGTATCTTCTTAAGCCTTGGAGATCAGGATGAAAAAGCATAAGCGACATTAATTTTTTCGAGAGTCCCATACCACGAAACTCTTCCTCTACATAAACATCTGCCAGATAAGCAAACGTAGCACGGTCAGTAATCCATCTTGCAAATCCTATTTGCCGGGTTTCTTTATAGATTCCAAAGCAAAGAGAATTCCCGATAGATTTAGTCACCGTTTGTAATGGAATTCCCTCAGCCCAATAAGATTGGGTACTCAGGAAAAGATGGACTGCAGCAGCATCGATTTTGCCTTTGTCGTCCGAAAAAATAAAGCCGTTGTCAGCAATTTCCATTAGTTACGCATATTGATGTATTGAAGTGGCTGTCCGAAATCTTCACTTTTACAAAGCGAGATTACCTTTTGAAGGTCATCAATGTTTTTACTTTGTACCCGCAATTGATCGTCCATTACAGAAGCCTGAACTTTAAGTCCGCTTGCTTTGATTTTTGCAACTATCTTTTTAGCGACATCTTTGTCAATTCCTTCTTTGATAGAAACTTCTTTTCTGATCATATTACCAGAAGCATATTGTTCCTTTCCAAAGTCAAGACTTTTAGGATCCAGATTTTGTTTCACCATACGGGAGATAATTGAATCCTCAATTGCTTTCAGACGCATGTCATCTTCAGTTACAATGGTGATCACATTTGTTTTCTTGTCATGATCAATAGTACTCTGAGAGGTAGAGAAATCATAACGGTTAAGGATCTCTTTTTTTGCGTTGTTCATTGCATTATCCAATGTCTGCGCGTCAACTTTACTTACGATATCGAAAGTGGGCATGATTATAGCTTTAGTATAAAAAATATATTAGATTTAGATATTAATTATTTAACGTTCTTGCTAAAAAAATTATTATGAAAACCAATAAATCAAAAGTGCAAAAAAATAATGCTAAAAAAGCAGTTAAAAAAGAATTGGAGCAGACTCTTTCGCAAAAATTTTTTGAAGCAGTTTCTCATTTGGGTCATGATGCCGAAAAAATTGGTGAAGAATTAGCGCATGCAGCGAAATCTGTTGCTAGTAAATTAGCTAAGAAATTTATTGCTGTAAAAGCAGACGCGGCCAAGAAAACTAAGCCAACTAAAAAAGAAATAGTAAAGACTGCGAAAAAACTTAAAAAAGTAACTGCTAAAGGCGCTAAAAAGGTTAAAAAAGAAGTTAAGAAAGCAGTTTCGAGCATAAAACCATCAGTGAACAGCATTAAAGTTCCGGTGATTGCCAGTGAAGAAAAAGCAGCTATACTAATTGCCAAGCCTGCTAAAAAAGTAACAGCAACTGTGAAGAAATCTGCCTCAGCAGTTAAAAAAGCAGTTCCTGCAGTGAAAAATGAAGTGAAAAATGAAGTGAAAAATGAAGTGAAAAAAGAAACTACTGCAGTTAAAAAAGCAGCGACGGCGGTGAAAAAAGAAGCGACTGAAGTCAAAGATAAAACTTTGACTGCTGTTCAAAATGCAGCGCAGACAAAACCTGCTGTACAAGTTGCAAAACGTGTCAGTAAAACAGCTACAGCAGCAGCTGGTGCAGCTAAAAAAGTGGCAACTACAGCTGCAGCTAAAACTGCTCCAGTAAAGAAAGCGGCTGTTAAACGTCTTCCTGCTAAACCTGCTGCAACCTCTGCTAAAACTACACCCGCGGACGTTAAACCTGCGGTGACTTCAGAAAAAACGGAAGAGAAGACTACAGATGAAAGTTAATTCAATTGTAGTTTGACGTTAATTTAACCGCGCTTTTCTGCAGATTAATGCTCAAATAATTAACATTGAATTAACAATAGAATTCGCAGTTTTGAGCATCCGTTCCCACCAGGGATTTTTTGATACTAACCCCCATGACAAAGAAGAAGGTCCCATTTTTAAATAGAGAACTCAGCTGGTTATATTTCAATGAACGGGTTTTACAGGAGGCAACAGATGAAACTGTTCCGCTGATTGAAAGAATTAAATTTTTGTCTATTTTCTCTTCTAACCTGGAAGAATTTTACCGGGTACGTGTAGCTACAATGACCAGGTTGTCTAATTTAAACGACAAGGCCAAAGAACTTTTAGGATTTAATCCTAAAAAAGTGCTGAACGAGATTAAGAATATCGTTGTTAAACAGGAGCGTAAATTTGAACAATTATTTCAGGCTACGCTGATTAATGAACTTGCACAGAACAGGATTTTTATCCTGAACGATACACAGCTCAATGTGGCCAGGGGAGAGTTTGTAAAAGAGCACTTCCGGGATAAAATACTTTCCAATCTGGTACCGATCATGATTGATATGGAAAAACCATTTCCAGAACTCAAAGACCGGTACTTGTACTTTTTTGTAAGGCTTAAAAAGAAAACCGGCAAAAAAGATGAAAAGTATGCATTGATAGAATTACCTCCCGACTTGCCAAGGTTCCTGGTACTGCCAGAAACCAACGGATTAAAATTTATTATTCTTGCTGAGGATATTATCAAATATTGTCTGGATGACATCTTTTACGTATTCAAATACGATGAAATGGATGCCTATTCCATACAACTAACCAGAGACGCAGAGCTGGATATCGATAAAAATGTAAGCGATAAATTTATTGATGAATTAAAAACCAGCCTTGATAAACGGAGAAAAGGTAAACCAATGCGTTTACTTTATGATACAGAAATGCCGTTTGACATGCTCGGTGTACTGGTTGCAAAAATGAAACTGGAAGCAGAAAGTCTGATTCCAGGTAACCGTTACCATAAATTTGGTGATTTTATTCGTTTTCCTAATGTAGGAGATAAAAGCCTTGAATACCCTGCAAATATACCCTTGAAGGTTTTTGGTTTACACCGTACCCAAAGTATATTTAACAAACTTGCAGAAAGAGACTACCTGGTTAATTTACCCTATCAGTCTTACGATTATATCATTCTTTTTCTTCGTGAAGCAGCAATTGATCCTAAAGTTACGGCAATAAATATTACACTATACCGTCTTGCAGAGAATTCAAGAGTAATTAACGCTTTAATTAATGCGGCAAAAAATGGTAAAAAGGTAAACTGTTTGGTTGAGCTTAAAGCACGCTTTGATGAAAGAGCAAATATATTCTGGACCAACAGGCTGGAAGAAGAGGGTGTTCATGTAAACTATGGACTGACAGATTACAAAGTCCATTCTAAAATCTGCCTGGTTACCCGGATAGAAAAAGGCCGTCCCGTTTATTATGCGAATCTGGCCACTGGTAATTTCAACGAGAAAACTGCTAAACTTTACTGTGACCACAGTATTTTTACAGCTAAAAAAGAGATCACACATGATTTGATTAAGCTGTTTGCAGCCTTAAACAAGCGTACCGTAGCTACAGGATTTAAGCACCTGATTGTTTCTCCCCTGGAATCCAGAACTAAGTTTTATACCTTGATAGACCGGGAAATTAAGATCGCGAAATCTGGTAAACCTGCCTATCTTATTTTTAAGGTAAACAGTTTGGCTGATGAAGGGATTGTGGAGAAACTTTATGACGCAAGTAACGCAGGAGTTAAGATTAAATTGATTGTACGGGGTATTTGCTGCCTGGTTCCGGGCATAAAAGACTTCAGTGAAAATATTACGGTCATCAGTATCATTGATAAGTTTTTAGAGCATGCACGTGTTTTCATTTTTGGAAATAATGGTAAAGAAGAAATGTTCCTTTCTTCAGCAGACTTGATGAGCCGCAATTTTGAGCACCGTGTAGAAGTTGGTTTTCCTGTGCTGGATGAAGACGTTAAACAGGAAATCAGGGATATTATTGATTTTCAGTTACAGGATAATGTGAAAGCGAGAGATATTACCAGGTTGAATAATAATAAATATCATAAAAACCGGCTTAGCACTAAGGTGAGAGCACAGGTTCAAACTTATAATTACTTAAAAAACAAACACCAGTAGAAGATTATGCTCAGATATGCAGCAATTGACGTTGGCTCTAATGCCGTTAGACTGCTTATTGCAGATATAACACACAATGAAAATGGGTTTGGTTTTAAAAAGAATACGCTGGTCAGGGTTCCGTTAAGGTTAGGTGATGACGCCTTTCTTGACCATAAAATCTCGGCACGTAAAATCGAAGACCTGATCAAAACTATGCAGGCTTTTAAAAATCTGATGGATGTTTATCAGGTGACCAAATATCTTGCTTGTGCAACATCTTCCATGAGAGAAGCACAAAACGGGCTGGAAATTATTCAAATGATTAAAGAGAAAGCCAATGTTGACCTGGAGATTATTGAAGGTCAGCGGGAAGCTAATATTATTTATGCCAATCATATCGAGGATGACCTTGATATCAAGAAAAACTATCTTTACATAGACGTAGGTGGTGGTAGCACAGAGTTGTCTGTTTTCGTGAACAAAATACCTGTGGCTTCTAAATCATTTGATATCGGAACAATCAGAATTCTTGATAATCAGGATAAAGAAGAAACCTGGGAAGAGATGAGACTATGGGTTAAAGATCAAACCAAGTATCATAAAAATCTGGCAGGGATAGGTACCGGAGGAAATATCAATAAATTGTATAAAATGGCGAATGAAAAAGAGGGAACACCTTTAACTTTTCTGAAGCTCAAATCTCTTTACAATCAATTGAATAGTCATTCCTTAAAAGAACGTATCCAGATTTTTAACCTGAACCCTGATCGTGCTGACGTTATCATTCCGGCCAGTGAGATCTTTATTACCCTGATGAAGTGGACAGGTATCAAGCAGATTCATGTGCCAAGAGTTGGTATGGCAGATGGAATTATCAATCTGTTAATAGAAGAGAATCTGAATAAATAACAGCCAGATAGTCACCGTGGTGACTTATAGAAACAGCATGCTTTTGGCCGGTAATCTGATGGGTTAACTCCGGGATTCCTGAGGGAGTGCCGGCCAGCTGATAAAGCTTGGTTATGGTGTTAAATCCGGCTTTGTAAGCAATACCAGGTTTTAGATACTGCAAATGCAGCTGGTCAAAATCCCTGATGTCCGATACTGCAACAGAATGGATGAAGTTGCTTTTGAGCTCACTTCTAATCAAAAAACGATCCTTGAAATAGCTGACCATTCCTGATATTTCAATCTCCTGCGTATTCAAGGTGCAGCAAAAATTTAAAGGCTCATACTTTCTGACTCCTGTGCTGCGCTGAACAATTTTGCAGGCAGCTTCTTTCATAGTCCAGATCAACCATAACATTTCATCAGGCTTAGCGGCTTCCAGAACCAGCCTTTGCTCTTTAGTTGTACATATCTTGGCGAGGTAGCCTTTTCTTCTCCAGTTGCTCTCTATAGCTGCCTGGCGCAGATCTACCAGATCATTACCAATCATTTTTCAGCAAGTTTAGCTTCAATAACCTCCAGTGTTGATTTAACATCCAGCATTTTTGCCATAGAATCATTATCGATCTCTATGCCGAACTTTTCTTCCAGATCCAGTACAATATCAACCAGGTTGGCAGAATTGATCTTCAGGTCTGTAATAAAACTTGTAGTCTCACTAAGCTGATCCAGCGCTTGCTTGTCCTGGGTATAAGGAGCCGCGACCTCTTTAATATCGGAAATGATAACTTCTCTATCCATGATTATATTTTTTTAAGACCAAACAAGCATTAACATCGCCAAAACCAAAACTTGCCTTGACGAGCAGATTAAATTCTTTGTGCAGACAAACACGGGGGATCCGCTCCGGATCTATTAATACCTCGATTCCAGGATGCAGATCTTCACAATTTATATTGGGGAAAATAAACCCTTCATGAAGCTGTAAAACCGAAGCGACACATTCAATGCTGCCTGCTGCAGAGATGCAATGTCCAATCATCCCTTTAACCGAATTGATATAAGGAAAATCCTTACCAGAACGCCCCAATGCCGTTACCCAATTTTGTATTTCAAGTGTATCTTTTACGGTCGCTGTTAAATGACCATTAATCACATCAACTTCGGCAGGTTCTACGCCGGCATCTTTTAATGCTTTGGACAAGCATCTTTGTACCGCTAATGGATTAGGTGCAGTCATTGTACCTTCACCACGCTGTCCGCCAGAATTGAGATGTCCCCCCAGTATTTCCGCATAAATCCTGGCACCTCTTGCTAAAGCACTGTCCAGGCTCTCTAAAACCAAAGCTCCGGCGCCACTTCCGGGAACAAAACCACTTGCCGTTGCGCTCATTGGGCGGCTTCCTTTTTCCGGATCAGTATTGTGTTTATAAGTGCAAACTTTCATTGCATCAAAACCAGCCCAGATATATGGGCCACTGTCACTTGTACTTCCAGCCAGCATTACTGTTGCCTGACCTGATTTAATGCGCTCATAAGCCATTAAAATACTTTCCGTTCCTGTTGCGCAAGCAGAAGAGTTAGTCGTTACCTGATTACCCAATCCGAGCTTTCCGGCTAATAATGCACTTACTCCGCTTGCCATGGTCTGGGCAACTACAGAACTGCCCAGCTTACGGATCTGCAGGTTATCTAATTTATAAATAGCACCTCTGAATTTGTCAATACCAGAAGTGCCAGTACCGAAAACAGTTCCACTTTCCCAATCCGGCATTTCAACTGGAGCAGTGTTAAGCCCTGCATCCCTCCAAGCATCTAAACCTGCAATTACACCATAGACAATTCCAGTGCTTTCCAGGTTCCTGATTTCAAGGTCAGTGAAATACTGGCTGATCCGCGCTGCATCAATCACTGGTTTTCCTGCGATCTGGCAAGAGAAAAGAAGTTGTTCCAGCTGCGGATCATGCCGGATTCCTGACACACCATTTTTAAGCGCATGCGTGAATTGCGTGATGTCCGCACCATTTGGTGAAACAACCCCTAAACCAGTGACAACAACACGTTTAGTCATTCATTTTTGTAGTTACCATTCCTGATATATTTCCTTTGCAAACTGTTTCTCCTGCTTCATTTTTCATCACGACATTACAATTCAGCTTTTTAAACCTGAAGTATACTTTTTCAGCAGTTACGGTAACCTTTTCACCTGGAAAAACAGGTTTCATAAAATCCATTGCCGTAGAAGTCAGCATCACATGTGCTTTCATTTCTGTATTTGCATTTTCCGATAAATAAATGCCCAGGCAAACCAATCCGATCTGTGCCATGGTCTCGGTTAAGATTACCCCTGGTGTAACTGGTGCATCTTTAAAATGTCCTTTATAGAAATCAAGGTCTTTATCAAAAGTATAAGTCCCTGTTGATCCATTCTCATCGATTTGTAATAACTCATCAACAAATAAAAAAGGTTTGCTGTAAGGTAATTTTGCTAGTATTTCTTGTGTATTCATTAGTATAAGATTATCAATTCTAAGCTGTAAAGTAAATACAAAAAATGCTTACCACTGCAATAAAATTCGTTGCGCAGAAAATCCGGGGCCAAAACTGAGCATCAGCCCCCTTTCTCCAGGCTTTGGTCTGGCATTCATAATCCGCTCAAGCACATAGAGTACGGTAACGCTTGACATGTTTCCATATAACCTTAAAATCGCTTTAGTATCTTCAATATTTTTTCCAAGATCACCAAATAAAGCTTCTACAATTTCAATGATTTTCTTGCCGCCGGGATGAAAAATCAAATGGTCTATAGCCTGAATATTTAATCCGTTTTTTTCCAGAAAAGGATGGATAATAGCGGGGAAATGTGCAGCAATTGTTTCAGGAACAGTAACATCCAGTACCATTTGTAAACCGGTATTGGTCATTTTAAAGCCCATCATTTCTTCTGCATCATAAAAGTGATACATTTCTTCAGCCATTATTTCCGGTCCGTCATCCTCGGGATGTGAAGACAAGAGGATACAGGCTGCACCATCTCCAAAAATAGCAGCACTTACAATGTTGGCCATCGAGAAGTCATTGCGCTGAAAAGTGGCTGTTGGAGATTCAACAGCAATAACTGCAGCTCTTTTTCCTGGATTGGATTTCAAGAAATTCTTAGCATATATAATTCCGGACACACCAGCCGCACAGCCCATTTCTGTAACGGGAAGACGCACAATATCCTGGCGCAGTTTCAAGGCATTGATCAGATAAGCATCTAAAGAGGGGATCATAATTCCCGTGCAACTTACAGTAATGATATAATCGAGATCTTCATTTTTCCAACCTGCCTTCTCAATAGCATCAGTCAGGCATTTTGTACCTAGTTTAATGCCCTCTCTGCAATAAATTGTATTGCGTTCTTCAAAAGTAAGATCGCTGAAAACTTCTTCTGGAGACATAAATGAATAGCGTTTATCTACTGCAGCATTTTCAAATATTTTTTTAACCTTACGGACAAACCGGTCTTCCTGGCCATGCAGCCACCCATCCAGAAAAGGAATGATCTCCGCTGTACTTCTTGAATATTCAGGCAATGCTTTGCTGATGCTTTTTATGGTTACACTCATGATATTTTAACTATCCATTGGTAGCGGAACGCCCATTTCCATTTGATTAAGTAATTTTTAAGGCCTAATGTTTTTGAAAATGACATTAAATCTTTTCTTTTAAATCCGCGGAGAATAGAAACCAGTCCATCTTCACGTGACATTTCATTCAGGCGGAATACAAAACATAAGCCCAGGAACAGGTAATAAGCGATTGCACTCCGTTGTAAATCATTAATCACAAAACCGAGCCTTGCTGTCTGCTGAAAACTTTGCAGCAGCGTAATGATCTCCTGATCTTTAAAATGATGTAATGTTAAAGTACAAAGTATAATATCCGCTGATTTTTCTTCATTCAGCTTATCAAATATATCTACGCATTCATAACTTATATTTTTATAGCCTGCAGACAAGCTTTTGGCATGCTCAATCGTGAAATTATTTGCATCTATACCGGTTAGTATAAAATTTAAATCATTTTTCTCCGCATAAGCTGCAAGGGCTCTTAACATATCTCCATTTCCGCACCCTATATCGGTAATACGGATTAATGCAGATTTTGGTTGTGCCCGCAGTAAATAAATAATTCCTTCAAGTGTAACCTTGTTTCCGCCAAGCAGGCGATTGATGCTGGCGATTTTGTCCAGGGCATCTCTGAGTATTTCTCCCTCCATCTGGAAATTATCCATGATTTCAGGGGCATTGCTTCTGTAAGTGGTATCTACAAACATTATTTATGGACAGTTAAGCTATGGCCGTGTGTGTGTTTAATAATCAAAGGCAGTATAAATGGAAGCCGAACCATTCCACCCAACAATTTTTCTGTTAAATATTCTTTTTCGAACAGTGCTGATAAAGTACTGCCCATCCATAATCTGGATTTAAAGTGGTGATTCCAGGATATAAGATAGCGTTTTTCGAGTGCAGTTCTGTTTGAAATCTCTCCTTTAAGAAACAAAATCAGCAATTCCGAGCAAATTCTGGCACTATGTATTGCCATAGCCATGCCATTACCACATAAAGGATGTATCAATGCCGCAGTGTCCCCAATCATCAGGATATGATCAATGATTGTTTCCCTGGCGCCAAAGGAGAGCTGACTGATCGTTATTGGTGCATCAAACAAGAGTTCTGATTTTTCAAAAAGGCTTTTCAAATGCGTATTTTGATACAATACATTTTCCTGATAAGTTATAATGTTTTTATGTGTTTTGAAGGTTTTATAATTTGCGAGGTAACAGATATTTATCTTTTGATCCTCAATTTTAGAAGCACCGCAATATCCTCCTTTAAAATTATGCAATGCAACAAGCCCGTCTTCAAACTTACCAGTATAATGTGCTTTTACAGCCAGGAATGGTGACTTATACTGGATAAATTCTCTTTTTAACTTGAGGTCAATAGCAGAACGTTTGCCATAAGCACCAATCACCTGTCTGGCTATGTATCGATTTTCACTTTGCGTGGAAACCAGGAAGCTATCTTTTTCAAAAACAACATTGCGCACTGTATCGTGTATTACCTGGCCCCCTCTGGCCAGAAATTTCTGATATAGAAAATGGTCCAGCTGGTAGCGGCTCACTCCAAAACCACCCATAGGTAGCCGGGTAGAAATACTACGCCCTGAAACTGTCGAAAATTGCAATTTGGAAATTACCGAAGGATACAACACAGCCGGATCGGCGTCCAGCCATTTTAAATAGGGGAGAACCTCATTAGAAATGTATTCACCGCAAACTTTATGATGAGGATAAGTATCCTTTTCGATCAGGATCACCTCAATCCCTGCTTGCTGAAGATGTAATGCTGCGGTTAATCCGGCCAGCCCGCCACCTATAATTAAAATATCAGTTTGTACAGGCATAATCAAAAAAGGGGAATAAGAAGCGTAGTCTTATAACACTATACCGGACTATTTGTTTAAATCCATAAAAATATATTACTATTCTATAATTACAAATTAAATTGCTTGCGAAAACCTTACAAAAAAGCCCTGTTCCAAATGAATGAAACAAGGCCTTCTATAAAAAATAGCTGTTTAGTTGTCCAGCAGTTTTGCTGCATCACTATCCAGGAACCAGGTCAGGCTTCCGTCAATCGGATCAATCAATTGAGATGGATACACTTCAGGATTTTTAGGCTCGTCTTCAATAACATGTTTAAGCGCATCAGCTTTAGCTTCACCAAATACAAGAAAGGCAACATTTTTGGCCTTATTGATCAAAGGAGCCGTAAAACTGATTCTGTAAGTCGCTAATTTCTCTACAAATACACTCTCAACCGTTACTTCTTTGCTACCTAAAATATCAGTACCCGGGAATAACGAAGCTGTATGGCCATCATCGCCCATACCTAATAAAATAAGGTCAAAAGCAAGGTCTGCACCTTCAAAATGAGTAGTAATTGCCTTCGCATATTCAATTGCAGCTTTTTCAGGAGCTAATGTAGTATCTACAAAAAAGATATGATCAGCAGCGATATTTAAAGGAGCTAATATTGATTTCTTTGCCATTAAGCCATTATAGCTTTCATGTCCGGGTGGAACATTACGTTCATCTCCAATAAAGAAAAATACTTTTGACCAATCCAGCTTTTCACGGTAGGTGGTAGACAGCATTTCATATAACTCTTTAGGAGAATTACCGCCGGTGAGCACAAAATTAAAACAATCCTTTTCTGCAATCGCCTTTTCTGCAATTGCAATCACGTAATCCGCTAAATCTTTAAGCAGTTCACTTTTTGTTTTATAGATCAGTAAGTTCATGCTAGTCTTTATTTTTTAAAGGTAAGGTGAACCAGTGGAAACCATCTCTGGCAATCAGTGCTTCGGCATCTTCAGGACCCCATGAATCAGCAGGATAGTTAGGGAAACTCAATGAAGTTTTACTTTCCCACGCATTGATTACAGGCATTAACAATTCCCATGCACTTTCTACCTGGTCTGCACGCATAAACTGTGTCTGATCTGCAATCATTACATCCAATAATAAAGTCTCGTAAGCTTCTGGAGCTTCAGCACTATAAGTTCCTTTATAATCGAAAACCATATCAACAGGATTCAATACCATATCCAGTCCAGGTCTTTTCGCCTGTACCTGCAAACGGATACTCATTTCTGGCTGAATACTGATGATCAGCCTGTTTTGCTGCCAGTGTTCAGTTACACCTGCAGGGAAAACCTGGTGAGGGACATCCTTAAACTGTATCGTGATCAGAGAAGAAGTCTGGAACAGACGTTTACCTGTACGTACATAAAAAGGAATTCCCTGCCAGCGCCAGTTATCCACGAAGAATTTGGCTGCTGCAAAAGTTTCCGTATTAGACTGTGGTGCCACATCTTTTTCAGAGCGGTAACCAGGAACTTCTTTACCCTCAACCCATCCTTTAGAATACTGTCCGCGAACAGTGCTCATACGGATATCATCAGGTCCAAAAGGACGCATAGCTTTCAGGACATCAACTTTTTTGTTCCTGATTTCATCAGCATCAAAATTGATAGGAGTTTCCATACCAATTAAACAAAGAAGTTGTAAAATATGATTCTGGATCATATCTCTTAAAGCACCAGCTCCATCATAATAACCACCACGATCTCCAACACCCAATTGTTCTGTTACAGAAATCTGTACGTGATCAATATAAGTACGGTTCCAAAGTGGCTCAAGGAATGAATTGGCAAAACGGAAAGCCATAATATTCTGAACAGTTTCCTTACCCAGATAATGGTCAATTCTATAGATCTGTTTCTCCGTGAAAATTCCGGTTAGCAGTTTATTTAATTCTCTTGCAGTTTCTAAATCGCGACCGAAAGGTTTTTCAATTACGATACGGCAATTTTCTTCATTTCCTGCAAGATCATATTTAGCGATACATTCCGCAATTAGCGGGAATAAATTTGGTGCTACCGCCAGGTAATAGATCACCTGTGTTTTAGGGCCAAATTTTTTCTTAAGCTTTTCAATACTTGTTTTAAGATCCTGGAAAGTTTCAGGAGCAGAAACATCTACAGGATTGTAGTATACGTTTTCTGCAAAACCATCCCACTTCTCTTTTTTAACCTTACCAGCACGGGAAAAACTATTTACCCCCTCCATAATAGTGTTACGGAACTGTACATCAGTGAGCTTGCTTCTCGCTGTTCCGATTATTGCATAATCTTTAGGCATATAGCCATCAGAATACAAGTTATAAAGTGCTGGCGCAAGTTTGCGCATATTTAAATCCCCAGTGCCACCAAAGATGACAAAAACGGTTGGGTTAAGGCATTGACTTGTTTTCATTAGTGCATATTTTATTTATCGGTGATGAAGCCTGAATGCGCTTAGTATAATGTTTATAAACGCATTCAGGTTCATTTCTTTTATATTACGATTTTACTGGATTCCAGATAGCATGAAACGTTCCTTCTGCATCAGTACGTTCAAACTGGTGTGCACCAAAAAAGTCTCTTTGTGCCTGAATTAAATTAGAAGGCATTCTTTCTGTTTTTAACGAATCGAAATAGGTCAGGGCAGAAGCAAATGCAGGAACAGCTAATCCAGTTAATACGGTATGGCTAACTACAGATCTCATTCCAGGAAGAATTTCTTCTAATTTTTTTGCAATACCCGCATCAGCATAAAGATGCTCCAGATCCGGTTGCTTTTTATAAGCCTGGTAAATATCTTCTAAGAATTCTGCTCTGATGATACATCCACCGCGCCAGATTTGTGCGATTTCATGTAAATTCAGTTCATATTCATAAGTGATAGAAGCCTGCCATAATAAATGAAGTCCCTGTGCATAAGAAGAAATTACAGCGAAATATAAAGCCTGTTCCAG
Organism: Pedobacter sp. UYP1; assembly: GCF_040547305.1. Taxonomy (NCBI): domain Bacteria; kingdom Pseudomonadati; phylum Bacteroidota; class Sphingobacteriia; order Sphingobacteriales; family Sphingobacteriaceae; genus Pedobacter; species Pedobacter sp. UYP1. The sequence goes on from NZ_JBEPPL010000004.1 coordinate 228,683, forward strand.
CTCAACAATAAACTTGTCCTTATCTCCAACAGCATATTTGCCCTGAGTATAAGTTTTAGATAATGCAGTACGTAAGCTTTTGAATTTAGATAAATCTCTGGTACTTACTGCCTCATTGATAGAAGGAATCGGTAACTGCAAGTCCATTGACACCTGTGATGTCCACTTTCCAGTACCTTTAGATTTTGCTTCATCTTTAATATAATCAACCAGGTAACCACCAGTTTTTTCATCCTTAAAAGCAAAGATATCTTTCGTTACTTCTAATAAAAAAGACTGCAGACGGCCATTGTTCCACTGCTCAAATACATCATGAATCTGCTCATTTGAATATTCAAGTGCATTTTTCATAATGTCATAAGCCTCAGCTAACAACTGCATCATGGCATACTCTATACCATTGTGTACCATTTTCACAAAGTGACCTGAAGCTCCGGGGCCAATATATGCCACACATGGATCACCATTTACTTTAGCAGAAACAGCTTCAAGAATCTCTTTCATCTCGCCATAAGCAGTCTTATCACCACCTGGCATAATGCTTGGACCGAAACGTGCACCTTCTTCACCACCAGAAATTCCCATACCGAAGAAATGCATTCCCTGTCCGGAAAGCTCAGCAGCTCTTTTGCTGGTGTCCGTGAAATGAGAGTTTCCACTATCAATAATAATATCACCTTTATCCAGTAAAGGTAAAAGCTCCTGGATGACACTGTCAACAATTGGTCCTGCAGGTACAAGAAGCATAATTCTTCTTGGTAACTCCAGACTTCCAATAAAATCTTCAAGTGAACTGTAGGCCGTCAGATTATGCTTTGCACCATCTTCCTTAAGTTTCTGGATCATTTTCGGATCCTTGTCATAACCTGTTACTGCAAAGCCTTTATCGGCCATGTTCAGCAATAAATTGCGGCCCATTGTACCAAGGCCTATCATTCCTAATGTGAATTTACTTTCCATTTGTTGTATTTGATTTTGGATAGGTAGTGAAAACGTGATATTTTTCTTCAGCAGCCCATAATTTTGCACCGCCTTTTATCCCATCCCTGTTAGAAACAAGCTGAATATTGTGCTCTAGTTCAAAATTGATGTGTTTAGAATTTCCGCCTCCAAGGTAGAGCACATCGTAGTTAAACACTGTTTTATAAATTTCTATAATTCGTTTTAGTCTTTCATTCCATTTCTTGTCGCCTTCTTTCTGGAATGCCTTTTCACCGATATAATCATCATAATCCTTGTTTTTTGTTACCGGAAGATGAGAAAGTTCAAGATGTGGAAGTAACTCTCCGTCAAAAGTTAAAGCTGTACCGAAACCTGTACCCAATGTAAGTACGATTTCAAAACCTTTACCGGCTATAATACCCAATGCCTGTTGATCTGCATCATTAATTAAGCGGACAGGTTTCCCTAAAATATCACTGATCTGTTGTGCAAGCGGATAACCTGCCCATTTGTTTTTCGCCAAGTTAGGAGCTGTTTCCACGATACCATGTTTAACATAACCGGGGAAACCAATGGCGATTTTACTGTAAGGAGTAAGCGGGGAAACCAATTCATGAATAACTTTAATTACATTTTCAGGAGTAGAATCCTTAGGTGTTGGCAGTTTAGTATATTCAGAGAATAGTTCACCATTTTCTTTTAAGATGCAGGCCTTGATACCGGTCCCGCCAATATCAATTGATAAAATATTGGTACTCTCTTTTTCTTGCTCGTTGTTGGCCATATTTCTTTTTTTATGAATATTGCTTTTTTTGCCTTGCTGCCAATGTTTGACAACTCAAATTAACAAATTTCCAGCCATATAAAACCAAAAACTCTATAAGAATGTCCAATTATCGGGCATAATTGATGAAAAATTCAATAAAGCTTATTTAAACGTGAATTTAGCGGTTAATTTGATATCTATATGACTTTTTGGCTAATTTGTCCAGTTATTTATATTGCCCTAAAATATCAATTTTATCAGATAAAGATATGCCACCGGGGTTACATCCGGGTTTACCTTCAGGAACTTCCATGTTTAAGTGTTCAAAGTACACTTTCCATACCGGAAAATAGGCACCCGACCCAGGTTCTTTATAAGTCATCGGGAATAATCTGAAAAAAGGTTTGTTCTTATTCGCCGCCTTGAATGCATCATATATCAATTCAGAACAATAGTATTTTCCATTATTATATAAATACTGATCATCATACAACACACCCATTTGTGCCATTGAAAATGCCAGTGCTGTAGGGATTATTTTCTGATAAGCTGGTTTTAATCTTCCAACATAGTGCGGATGAGTTGATTTAGATAAAAATATTTGGAGCGGCGTAAGGTGCACGTTTTTGCCTGAGGCCTCAATGACCAGAACACTATCATTTCTAAGCATGACCATTCCCATATGACTGAATTTATTACCCTGATAACCTTGTGTAACTGCATTGATTGCATCACACAAAGGGCCACAATCTAAATTCTGGAAAATCAGATCGCCAGATTTTAGTTGAATATTTTCCTGTGCTTTAGCATAAAAAGATAAAAGCACAGCTGATAAAACACAAATCAATAATTTACGCATAGTGGATTTTAGTAAGACATTTCTTCATTAATTGTATATTCCGGCGGAGGGATGAAAAAGCTTTCCGTTAAAGTTATCTGCTCAATCAGGTTCGCTTTGATGCCGATGTTCAGGCCCCTTGATAAGGTTCCGATAGCTAATGCACAACCCGGTATACTTTTTAAATAACTGTATTGTTGCCAATATAAACGGGGAAGTTCAGGAGCATACCAAACTGTAATCACATTTTCCGGAGAATGCGGATTAACAAAAATTGCTTTCTTGCAGGCTTTTCCTGCAATTACCATTGTACCTTCTTTCAATTGCATCACAAAGTCAGCAGAACTGATGACCATCATAGAATCTCCTGCCATGGCAGTTTGTATGTTAGGCATTGCTGCTGGATATTTCATGGCCGTTTTAGCCACGGTATCTAATAAATAGCTTACAGTATCTCTTTTATCGGCTATGGTGATTCCTCCGCCTAAACCTCTTTGCTCAACCCTGATATATTCAGGACTCAGGTAACAAATAAGAGGTGGGCTGTCATCTGAGGATCCGGATAGAGACATGGCTAATTCCATCATGGCCAGCTCTCCCTGGTCTTTTTTTGAAGAAGTCTCTTTTTGCTGCGGCTCACCGAAGTCCAGCGCATAGCTTATTTTCCATGCGGCAACATCTTTTACTTTCTTTAACTGCTGCCCATTAGCGAAAAATGCCAATAATAGAAGGAGCAGTGCGAGGTAGCTCTTTTTGTAGTTCAAAATAAGGTGTATTTATTATACAATGGTACAAAAAAAAGAGGTACTGTTTGATATTCACCAGGATCGGTTGAATGAAATCCGGATTTTTTACATTGTATTGTTTCTTTTTCAGTAGTGTACTGCAATTTCTATTCTAAAAAAGATTAATCTGAATAAAATATAGTTGCGTATTTTTAGATTACTTTTCTAAATACGCTCAAGCTGGATAGTTATTCTGTCTGTTTATGATGTTTTTATAGTTGTGGATTATTTTTTCTATGAATATTCTTAATTAATAGATTTTAATTAGGTTTACTTATAGTGTTTGGCTAATGTTAGCTGTTTTTTAAAAGAAAAGGTCTTCAATTGAATCCTTCAGATGAAATTTGTTGTATTTATTGTCGGATTATTATAAATTCATAGTTTATGGGAATGTATAGTGAGTATTCAGATAGTGAACTGATTGAATTATTGAAATCTGGTGACCGCTTTGCATTTACTGAAATCTATAATCGATACTGGAGTGTCCTTTATGCACAAGTTTATAAGATGCTCAGGGATGAAGATGAGGCTAAAGATGTCATTCAGGAAATATTCAGTAAACTGTGGATCAATGCAGCAGCTATTAAATCCAGCCATAATTTGGGTGGCCTGTTATACACTGCTGCAAGAAATAAAGTACTGAATAGTATTGAAAAAAGCAGAGTCCGCCATGACTACGCCAAATCCATCACTGCTTTTATCTCAGAAACAGATCCTGATACCATTGATAAACTGGATGAAAAGCGGCTCAGTAAAATTATTGAGCGTGAAATTCAGAGCCTGCCGCCAAAAATGCGGGAGATCTTTGAACTCAGCCGTAAAGAAAACCTTTCTCACAAAGAGATTGCTGAAAAGCTGAATCTATCAGATCAGACCGTCAAAAAACAAGTGCAGAATGCACTTAAAATTATCCGGCCAAGAATTGAGCAAATAGGTTTTAGTCTTGCTATTTTAATTATTTTCAGATAATTACTAATTCGTCTACCCCCTGATTTATCCTGAACGGTTATTGTTATAAATAAGCACTTCAGATGATGAATGAGAAAGAAGCACTAAATCTTCTTAGTAAATATAATTCAGGCACAGCTACAGCTACGGAAATCAAACTGTTGGAAAGCTGGTATAGTGCAGAAATTCTTAAACAAAATCTTTCTGAAGCTGAAGAAGATTTCAGCCACCTGAAAGACGAAATCTGGGCAGGAACATTGCATCGCGCAAATCTGACTGCAGAACAAGAGCCGGTTTCTGAGAAAAAAACAACCAGATCAATCAAACGCTGGTATCAATTCGCTGTGGCAGCGGCAGTACTCCTGGTAGGGATCAGTTATTTGCTGAACAAACACTCACAGGAACAGCAAAGCTTTTCAAAAACTCTTGAAATAGCGAACCAGATTACCGCAGGTAAAAATATGGCGACCCTGACACTCGCTAACGGACACCGGATTATCTTATCTGATGGCCTTAAAGGAAAATTGGCAGAAGAGGCTGGGACTATTATTACCAAAACAAATGATGGAGAATTGATATACACCATAGTCTCAAAACCCGGTAAAGCAACTTCGTCCAGCTCCGGATATAATACAATTTCGACTGCCGCCGGGGAAAACTACCAGGTGATTTTGCCAGATGGCTCAAAAATCATACTCAATGCGATATCCTCTTTAAAATATCCTGTATCGTTTGCTGCTCAGGCAGACCGCAGAGTTGAACTCAGCGGAGAAGCCTATTTTGAAGTGGCGAAAGACAAAAATCATCCTTTTAAAGTTAAGACCAGCTCCCAGGAAGTTGAAGTATTGGGCACCCACTTTAACATCTGCAGTTATGCAGATCATGTAAGTACTCAGACCACTTTACTAGAGGGATCAGTAAAAGTATCCCCATTGAACTATGCTGATGGAAAAGAAAGAGCTGCACATACAATTTTATTAAAACCAGGAGAACAAGCGATACAGAAAGCAAACAGCATTACGATGGTGCCTGCTGATATAGAAGAGGCTGTTGCCTGGAAAGAGGGCTGGTTCTACTTTAAAAGCACCAATCTTCATGAGGTATTAAGTGAAGCAGCAAAATGGTATGACCTGGAAATTATTTACCGGGGCGCTGTACCAACTGACCGTTTTACGGGGAAAATCCCAAAAAATGCCAGTCTTGGCAAGTTCATCAAACTATTACAGCTCAGCGATATCAAGTTTAATATCGAAGGCAGAAAAATGATAATCAACTAATCAATCAACCACAAACCAAATTTTACATGAAAAAATTCTACAGAGACGACGGGTTATATTAAACAACTGGGTACCCTGTGAAAAACAGAAACTCCGATGGCGATCGGAGCTTCTGAAATGACCGGGCCAACCCTTTAACAATTTCTGCAAACAGTTTAATCATCAACCCAATCCAAACAAAAATATGAATAATATTATTCATTGCCCCCTGCTGTCCAAAAATTGGCAGGGCCGTAACCTAATTTGGCGAACCATGAAGGTAACCTTCGTTCTTCTATTCTCGGTATTAATGCACGTAAGTGCAGCCGGATTAGCCCAAAAGATCAATCTCAATAAAAAAAATACCGCATTAACACAGGTCTTCACTGATTTAGGTAAACAAAGCGGTTATCAGTTTTTTTATAATGAACGTTTGCTGGAAAAAGCAAGTAAAGTTGACATTACCATTCTGAACGGAACCTTAGACGAAGCCCTAAAGCTTTGCTTTAAAAATCAGCCTTTTTCTTATGAAATCGTTGATAAAACTGTTGTAGTCAAAGAAAAGGAAAAATCTATCTTAGATAAGATTGCTGATTACCTGGCTATAATCGAAGTTAAAGGGCGGGTAACCGATAAGGACGGCCAGCCTGTTCCCGGAGTAATTATTAAAGAAAACGGGAAAACAACTTCTGTTACAACTGATGCAAATGGAGAATACCGTCTTAAAGTAGATGAAAATGCTACGTTGAAATTTTCTTATGTGGGATATAAAACAGAAGAGATTGCTGTTAACGGAAAAAACCAGATCAATTTAAGTTTAAAAGAGGATGTAAATTCATTGAAAGAAGTTGGGATCACTACAGGATATCAGACCATTAACAAAAAACTATTTACCGGCTCTTCAGTAACGCTAAAGGGAACGGATATTAAACAAGATGGTATTACTGATGTAAGCCGGATGTTGGAAGGACGTGTAGCTGGGGTATCTGTACAAAATGTATCGGGTACTTTCGGAGCTGCACCAAAAATAAGAGTAAGAGGGGCAACTTCTATTACCGGAGACAATAAACCTTTATGGGTAGTTGATGGGGTCGTATTAGAAGATGTCGTTAATATCTCTAACGAACAATTATCTTCAGGTGATGTCAATACCCTGATTGGTTCTTCAGTAGCAGGGCTGAATGCTGATGATATAGAGAGTTTTACTATTCTGAAAGATGCAGCTGCGACTGCTCAGTATGGTGCAAGAGCGATGAATGGTGTAGTTGTGATTACCACTAAAAAAGGACATATAGGTAAAACCAAGGTTTCTTATACAGGCAATTTTTCTACCAGTTTAAAGCCAAGCTATAGCAATTATAATATTTTGAACTCTGCAGATCAGATGTCAGTTTATTCTGAACTTGAACGTAAAGGATGGCTTAACCTGGGTAAAACGTCAAGGAATGCTGATGGTGGCGTTTTTACCAAAATGTACCAGGAAATTAATACTTACGATGCAAGTTCGGGGAAATTTGGATTAGAGAATACTCCTGCTGCTAAAAATGCATTTCTGCAGCGTTATGCAATGGCGAATACAGATTGGTTTGATCTTTTATTTAAGAATTCACTTCAACAGGAACATTCCTTAAGTATATCCACAGGAACAGAAAAATCACAATTGTATTTCTCTACCAGTTACCTGAATGATAACGGGTGGGCTATGGGAAATAAAGTAGACCGCTTCACCACAAATATGAATGCGAACTTTAACCTGTCTGATAAGCTGACCATAAATTTTATCACCACCTCATCTATCCGTGAGCAGAAAGCACCGGGTACTGTTGGCCGGGTAAGTAACCCGGTAGAAGGAAAATATTCCAGAGATTTTGATATCAATCCTTTCAGTTATTCCCTGAATACCAGCAGGACAATGACTGCTTTTGACCAAAATGGAAACAGAGAGTACTTTCCCAGAAACTTTGCACCATTCAATATCTTGTCAGAGCTGGAAAACAATACGCTGGATGTGAATTTATTGGATTTTAAACTACAGGGTGGTTTGAATTATAAGATTAATCCACATTTGAAATATGATTTTATGGCGTCAATGCGCTATGTGAAAAGTGGAAACGAACATAAAGTAAGAGAAGATTCCAATATGGCCAATGCCTACAGAGCTGCGGGAGATTCTTATATTCAGGAGAATAACCGTTTTCTTTACCGTGATCCTGAACATCCTGAATTGCAGCCGGTCGTTGTATTGCCTTATGGTGGTTTCTATGATACCCAGGACGACTATTTAAAAGCTTATATGGTCAGAAACTCCCTGGAATATAACAATACATTTAATGAAAATCATTTGATTAACGTTTATGTAGCCCAGGAAACCAGGATTGCTAATCGTCAATCCCGTAGTAATATAGGTTATGGTTATCAGTACAGTAAAGGGGGAGAACCTTTTATTGACCCGGATATCCTTAAACAAGCCATTTTAGGTAATTCCAATTACTATTCTATGGGGCATATCTATGATCGTTTTGCTGCTTTTATGGGTAGAGCCGCTTACTCCTACAAAGGAAAATATTCTTTAAACGCGACAGCCAGGTACGACGGTTCTAATCAGCTTGGTAAATCGGCTAATGCACGTTGGTTACCTACCTGGAATGTTTCGGGAGCCTGGAACGTGGATACAGAAGATTTTATGCAAAAACAAAGTCTGATCAGCCGTTTAACACTTAGAGCTACCTATGGCTTAACCGCAAGTTTAGGAAGTGCAACCAACTCTGCTTTAGTACTGAAAAATGCAAGTGCAATAAGACCCTATATCAATGACAAGGAATCTGTGATGAATATCAATTATATACAGAACGATGAACTGACCTGGGAAAAGCAATATGAAACAAATATTGGCGTAGATGTGGGACTGTTTAAAGACAGGTTAAACCTGACCGTTGATGTCTATAAAAGAAACGGTTTTGATCTGATCAGTCCAATCAGGACTTCTGGAATAGGTGGTCAGTATTTGACGACTGCAAATTATGCAAATATGCAAACTAAGGGACTTGAAGTTAGTTTAAGTGGCAAAATTATTGATCAAAAAGATTGGAAATGGAGAAGTAATTTCAATTTTGCTATCAATACCAATAAAGTTACCAATTTAAAAAGTCCTCAGAATATATTCAGCCTGGTTACCGCTGATGGTGGCCCTCAACAAGGATTTCCTTACAGAGGATTGTATTCTATAGATTTTCAAGGGCTCAACCACGACACTGGAATACCAACGTTTATTGATCAGGACGGGAAATTAAGCAATGATGTTTATCTTCAAAGTGATGTGACCAAGTACCTGAAATATGAAGGGCCTACAGATCCTAAATTAATGGGTGGGTTTATGAATACAGTCTCTTATAAAGGATTTACATTGAATACCTTGTTCACATTTTCTGCAGGTAACAAAATCAGGCTGAATCCATTCTTTGCCACTTCTTACTCGGATCTGGATGCCTTGCCAACAGAATTTAAAGATCGCTGGATTTTACCAGGGGATGAAGCTTTCACCAATGTGCCTTCTATACCTGATGTAAGCCAGGCTTCATCAATTTCTGGTAAATATCCATATAACGCTTATAATTATTCAAGTGCAAGAGTAGCTGATGGTGGATTTATCCGCTTAAAACAAGTCTCTCTGAGTTATAGCTTTAAAGATAGAATTGCTAAAATCATCGGTGCAAATAATGCCTCACTGAGTTTAGTAGCCAATAACTTCTGGTTGATCTATTCTGATAAAAAGCTAAGAGGACAGGATCCTGAATTTTTTGCTTCTGGAGGGGTGGCCTTACCAATTCCAAAACAATATACTGTTTCCTTAAAAGTTGGATTTTAATTTAAAAGAACCAAAATGAAATTACGTCAAATCTCTATATATACCCTGTTTTTTACTACACTGTCAATGAGCAGTTGTAAAAAAATGCTGGATCACCAGCCAGATGACCGGACTGAGTTGAACTCTCCTGTTAAAGTATCCGAATTACTAGCTAATGCTTATCCGCACCTCAACTATATCCCATTTGCAGAAGCAATGAGTGATAATTCGTTTGATAAAGGGACAACTACATTGGACAGAGTAAACGAGTATCCCTGGAAGTACATGGATCAGGTAGATGCCAATACCACAGATAACCCGCCTTCTTATTGGATGGCCTGTTATAAAGCTATATCTTCAGCCAATTACGCCCTGGATGCAATTAATACGGCAGGTGATCAGTCGGCAGCCGCCTATTCGGCCAGTAAAGGAGAAGCTCTTGTTGCCCGTGCCTATGCCCATTTTATGCTGGTTACTTTTTTCGCAAAAACATATGATCCTGCTACGGCATCGTCAGACCCTGGAATTCCATACGTTACCCAGGCGCAAAAAATAGTGGAGGGTAAATACGAGCGTGGTACAGTAGCGAGTGTTTACGATCAGATTCAAAAAGATCTGGAAACCGGGTTACCTTTAATTCAAAACAATAGCTACCGCATTCCTAAGTTTCACTTTACTACTGAAGCCGCACATGCTTTTGCCACCCGTTTTTTCTTATTCAAAAAGGATTATGCAAAAGTAATTGAACATGCAAATGCTGTATTTCCTGGTAGCACTATAAAGGATAATTTAAGACAGTGGAATACTGTTTATAATCTTTTAGGCTATTACGAGCTTCAGGCAACTTATACCAAATCGACTGAGCCTGCCAATCTCTTATTACAGGAAGCGGCTACTTCATGGGGAAGAAATTATGCGGGTTATAACTATGGTTTAGCCGGGGCTAATCTCTTACAAGTAATCGGAGCCTCAGGAAATGCTTCTGGTGCAACGTTAGCTATGGGTGATAAAGTTTTTGGTGATGACACGCATTATAACGTTCCTAAGTTTACAGAGAACTTTGTGAAACAGACATTGAGCGCTACTATTGGTGAACCTTATAACACAATCCCTTTGCTTACAGCAGAAGAGGTTCTGTTCAACCGTGCTGAAGCTAATATTATGCTGAACAAAAACCCGGAAGCAATTACCGATCTGGATACTTACTTATCAACCAGGATCATTAGCTACAGCGCAAGTGTTCACAAGTTTACAGAAGCAAAAGCGAAGGCCTTCTCGCCAACAGTTAGTCTTCAGAATGCTATGGTAAATGCAGTATTAAGCTTTAAGAAATTGGAGTATTTACATGAAGGTATGAGATGGCTGGATATTGTTCGTTTGAAAATTCCAGTTGTACACACTTCAGTTGATGGCAGAACCACTATTACTTTAGCTGCTGATGATCCAAGAAGAGTATGTCAGCTTCCGCAAGAAGCTATTGCATCAGGCCTTGCACCAAATCCACGTTAATTTTTTAAACCTAAGAACATGAAAAAGAATTTAATAGTAATTGTGGCTGCTTTACTGATCACCGGATATTTTACTGGCTGCAAAAAGAAAGAAGATTTAAATACGCCTCTAGTTGGACTGGGTGGTGATACCTGGGTAAAAGGACCTCTGGATGATTGGATCAGTACCAATTATACGACTCCTTATAATATGGAAATTAAATATAAATGGGATAGGTCTGAATTGGGTGAAATCAATAAAGATGTTGTGCCCATTTTGGAATCAAAAGTTATTCCGGTACTGGAAACCATTAAATCTGGTTGGATTGATCCATACGTTGCGATAAAGGGAGGCGATTTTTTCAAAAAATATGTGCAGAAACAAATCTATATGGTAGGTAGTGCTCAATACAATAGTAATGGGTCTATCACATTAGGGGTGGCAGAATCAGGCCGCAAGGTCACATTAATGGTTTTAAACGATTTTCAAAAAGGGAACAGGAGCTCGGTTGAAAGAATATTGCATACGATGCACCATGAATTTGGTCATATCCTGAATCAGAATATTGCAGTGACCTCAGACTATCAGCGTATTACTGCTGGTAGTTATTCGGCGACCTGGTTTAATATTGCTGAGGAAGATGCAAATTCTATGGGCTTTATTTCTTCTTATGCGATGGCGAGTAAAGATGAGGATTTTGTAGAAATGCTATCTATCATGCTGGTTGATGGAGAAGATAGATTTCAAGCGTTGCTTGCTACGCTGGAACCTGATGCTCAGGCAAAATTGCTAAAGAAAAAATCTATTGTGATTTCCTATTTGAAAAGTGCTTTTGGAATTGATTTCATTGCCTTGCAAAATAAAGTGCAAGCAGAAATCAATACCATGGCGCCGTTAAAAAAATAATGCTTTCTAATCCTTTAATTTCATAGAACGATGAAGAACTTAATATACATATTTTTATTGGCAGCGGTTTTTACTGCTTGCCGGAAAGACGATTCCAAGCCTGCCAACGGCACAGTTGATGAGCGGGTAGAGGCATCCATGACAGCGTATCAGACACAATTGGCCTCAGCCAAATTTGGCTGGAAAGGATTTTTAAACACAGGTTCAAATGGTGTTTATACTTTCCTGTTTAATTTTAATGATAAAAACAGGGTAACTATGTCTTCAGACTATGACCCTGCAGCGCAGGAGAGCTCTTATCGTTTAAAAGCTTTGCAACAACCGAGTTTATTATTTGATACTTATTCTACACTGCACAAATTGCAAGATCCTGATCCTTCAAAGTTTAACGGTGCTCCGGGAGCCGGCAAAGGTGCAGACTTTGAGTTTAGATTTGTTTCCGCAACTGCGGATACCATTAAACTGGAAGGTTTGTTTAACCAGACTCCGCTTATTTTGGTAAGATCAGTTTCTGAAGAAGAAAATAAAGCTGTCTTTCCTGGAATTACCCGGATGAAAACAGTATTAGCCAATCTTAAAACTTATTTTAAAAGAGTTACGATAGCTGGAACAGCTTACGAAGTGAGATTTGATATTCCAACCAGCACTATTTCATTTTCAAGTTATGAAAACGGGGCCCGTAAAACGGTAACCAGTGGATTTTATACTGATGGAACCAGAATTGCATTTTTTAAACCTCTGGTATTAGGCAGTATTATACTGAGTGAATTGAAAGATGTAAATATGGATTCAGGAGCTGGAATAGTGAATGCAACTGCTTTAGGAACTAAAGTTCAGTTTACGCAAGCGATAGCACCCCTGGTATATGATAAGACCGTGGTAGATTTTTTCATGAATAATCCTTCTAGTCTGGGTTTATACTGGGATGGAAGTGATGGATTTACAATTTCGGGCATACAGGACGCTTATAATTTAAAAGGAAGTATTCCAGGTTTTGCAGGATTATACTTCTTTCCAAAACTTAATGTGGGAGGGACCCCGACTCAGTCTTTTAGATTTTATAGTGCAGTTGGTTATGTGGGGTACGTTCTTGCTTACCCTGCAGTGAAAATTCAGGACGGTAAAATATTGTTTAGTGCTACAGCGCTTTATAGCAGTACTACGAATGCGAAGATAAGGACAGCTCAGGTAAATACAGCACTTATACTTCAGCAGCCAGAAGGCTTTTATTTAATCAATACAGGTTTACAAAAATATGATTTGGTGAATGTAAAAGATGCAACTGCATGGATGTCATTTAAGTAATGATCTTTGGCCCTATACCTACCTGTAATAGTTGCCAACCCTCCCGGGAAACCGGGATTTAATAAAAAAGGCTGATCATTTAATAATGGTTCAGCCTTTTTTTATGCGCAGATTATCTCAGTGTTTACATTCCTTTGGCATTTTGCATTGGATTACCACCTACAGATTGTCCACGTGTAGTAATCGATTTTTGTTTAAACAACTGGAATTTAGAAGTCTCTGCTTTTCCTCCCCAGGTATTATTACTTTCATCAATATCGGCGGTTTCACGCATCGGATCTAATTTTATAGCCGTTACTTCTTTATCCTGTACATAGAATTTAGATGCCTTCAATTCATTGTGTCTCCAAATCTGAGCTGGTATTCTGTCTGTTTTTTTACTGCCATCTGCAAAAGTGAACTCAACGATAACAGGCATAATCAAACCACCCTTATTGCTGAATGAAAGTTCGTAAAAGAATTTGCCTGCATATTTTGCCTGATCTTCCGAAGATAAAGCTTCCATCTGTTCGGGAATTTCCTGCTTGTGCTCTTTGTTATCATATTTTTCAATTCCACGATCATATCTCCAGTAAAAATCCTGCGTTGACTTGTCCTGGTCAGTATAAAAATGGATATTTTTATCAGCTCTGTTTCTTACTTTAGAAATATCATCGAAATCATTCACCAGGGGCGGAGTAAGTTTAACCATCGCTACCCTTGAAACCGGAACTTTAGAATTTACATCTGCCTTAGCGAATTTTACAGCATCCAATGAGATATCACAAGGATCTGTGGTATAAAACCAACCTCTCCAGAACCAGTCCAGATCTTCACCACTCGCATCTTCCATTGTTCTGAATAAATCTGCCGGAGTAGGGTGTTTAAAAGCCCATCTTCTGGCATATTCTTTAAAGGCATAATCAAATAACTCTCTGCCCATAATGGTTTCTCTCAGGATATTCAAAGCCGTAGCAGGTTTAGAATAAGCATTAGGGCCAAAACGTTCAATGTTTTCAGAGTTGGTCATAATCGGCTCCAGTTGGTCTTTCGGTAATTTCATGTAGTCCACTATCGTATAAGCAGGCCCTTTTTTTACCGGGAACTTATTGTCCCAAAGCTCTTCAGTCAGGTATTCCAGGAATGAATTTAATCCCTCATCCATCCACGTCCATTGCCGTTCATCACTATTCACAATCATCGGGAAGAAATTATGTCCCACTTCATGAATAATTACACCGATCATTCCATTTTTAGAACTTTCACTATAAGTACCGTCTTTTTCAGCACGTCCGTAATTGAAACAGATCATTGGATATTCCATTCCATTGGCCGCTTCTACACTTTGTGCAACAGGATAAGGGTAGGGTATGGTAAAATGCGAATAGGTTTTAACAGTATGCGCAACAGCTTTGGTAGAGTAAGGTCTGTATAAATTATAAGCCTCCTTACCATAAAAGCTCATACACATAATTGATTTGTCTTCGACTTTTTGTGCCATAGCATCCCAGATAAATTTCCGGGAAGAAGTCCAGGCGAAGTCACGGACATTGTTTGCCTGGAAAACCCAGGTTTTTGTTGCATTACTTTTTGAAACCTCTGCTTTTTTAGCTTCGTCCAGCGTAACAATTTCAACTGGTTCGGTAGCTGTTTTCGCTTTGTTATATCTGGCCAGTTCTGCCGGAGAAAGTACAGCGCTATAATTAATACATTCTCCTGTTCCGCCAATTACATGGTCTGCAGGAACTGTCATCTGTACTTTAAAATTTCCAAAGGTCAGTGCAAACTCACCTCTGCCAGTAAACTGGTGGTTCTGCCAGCCCTGGAAATCACTGTACACACATAATCTTGGATACCATTGCGCCATAGTAAACAGGTAATTGCCATCTTCAGGGAAGAATTCGTAGCCACCACGGCCTCCGCCAACAATACGATCTGTAATCTTATATTTCCAGGTTACATTAAAGATAAACTGCTGTCCTGATTTTAAAGGGGCAGGTATTTCTACACGCATCATGGTTTTGTTGATCGTATATTTTAATTCTTTTCCTGCAGCATCAGTGATTTTCTGAATAGCAACACCGTTTCCATTGTCAGGCTGATCCATTACAGCTTTATCTATTTCGTGGGTTGTTGTAGTTGCAGGGATTGTAGTACTGGTCTGGTAACCCGCATTCCTGATGTTACTGTGCTCATTTTCATCCAGCTGAAGCCAGATATAAGTTAGTACATCTGGCGAGTTATTGAAATAAGTTACTTTTTCTGAGCCGGTAAGTTCGAGTTTCTTTTCATCCAGCGAACACTTAATATCATAATCTGCCCGCTGTTGCCAATACTTTACACCAGGCGCACCACTTGCGGTCCGCTGTTCGTTAGGGGTAGAAAGGATAGTACCCAGCTGTTCAAATTTATTTCCGTGATTACTACCCGGATTATATTGAATGTTTTGAGCATAGGAGACCTGCAGGCCGGAGCACAGCAGCAGGGTAGCGGTTAATAATTTAGTCATTTAGCTTTTATAGTAGGAAGTCTAAATTTAAACCGTTTTTTTGTAAAGCAAAAATTATATTAGCACCATGTTATCCTTCCTTCACCATTCTCTATTAATTTGTTACGCAATTACCGGTATGTTTAAACCATTGGCAGCAGCTGATGCCGGGAATAGTCTTAAACATCCTTTACATCTGAGCGCTACAGAATTAAATTATAACCTCAAAGAGAGTACAATGGAAGTGAGCTGCCGGATATTTACAGATGATTTTGAAGATATCCTCAGCAAAAAATATAAAGTTAAAGCAGATTTGTCTCTGGAGTCCAAACATAAAGAAATGGATCAGCTGGTGCGTAAATACATTGGAGCTCATTTACAACTGGCGGCGAACGGAAAGGTCTTACCGCTAAACTATATTGGTTTTGAAAAAGATAATGAAGCCGTAGTCGTTTATCTGGAATCAGCAAAAGTTAAGAATATTGTTAAACTGGAAACCACCAGTACCGTATTATATGATCTTTTTGATGATCAAACTAATATCTTTCATTTAACCTTTAAAGGCAACAGACACAGTTTTAAACTGACTTATCCAGATAAAAGAGTTGCCTCTTCACTATAGAATCCTTAAAGTTATACTCTTTTACTGAACGTCTTCAACAGCTGTTTAAGGACGTCTTTGGCTATATTGTGCTGGACATTGATACGTACTTTAAGCGGGGTTGATACGGGTCGGGGCGTTTCAACTCCGTATCAACCCCGCTTGAAGTACGTTACAACCTGCAATAGAACACAGCCAGAAACGTTTGTGAAACTTGTTTAGATATTTACTCAAACAATTCTTATCATCATTTTAAACCTTCGTTTAACCGCCAATTTCAGCCCTTTTCGGAGTTGTGACAATACGCTGATATAGATTTTTAAAACTAGTTATACATTTGTCTAACAGTGTTAGATTATTTACACAGTAGCAAGATTACCATGGGTAGTAAAGAAAGAATTCAAAGGGTTAAGGAAGAAACAAGAGCTAACATACTTGATGCTGCCTTAGAAATCGTCAAAGAAGACGGTTGGCAGGCCTTAAGTATGCGCAAAATCGCAGATAAAATTGAATACACTGCGCCGATTATTTATGAATATTTTGCCAATAAAGAAGGCATTCTGCTGGAACTAACGCGAAAAGGAAATTTATTCCTGCTAATCGATCTGAAGAATGCAAAAGCAAAACACAACGATCCTAAAGAGCAACTGGCAGCCATGTGGATTGCTTACTGGGATTTCGCATTTGAACATACACATTTATATCAGGTGATGTTTGGTGTAGACATGATGTGTTGTGAACAGCAAAAAGCATTACCAGAGGCAGAAGCTTCACGTAAACTCATTACAGATACCATTGTAGAAATAATGAATGCTGAAAGTATCTGTGAAGATAGGGTTTGTAGAAAGTATTATACTTTCTGGTCTGTTATCCACGGATTGATTTCTATTAACCTGGTTAGAAGAGGCACTAACGATGAAATGAATCAGCACATTTTAAAAGATGCGATTCACGGAATTATACAAACAATCAACGATTAAAAATTTTTTTATGGAGTACTTAACACTGTTAGATTATTTATTTGTAATTAGCTCACCGCTAAGGAGAAAATCTGTCCGGACTATTTCGTTTTTTTTGCCTCATAACTTAACAGTGTTAAATAACCTATTTACGTTAAAAAAGCATTACCCTAATATTAATAAATAATACATTTTACCTATATCACACACAACAAGTTAAACAACAGATTAACGTTATGAAAATTTCAATTTTACTTCTCGCCGCATTATTTATTGGCTGTTCCAGCGATAAAGTTCAGGTAGCTGCTCCCGTAATACAATCACTTCCGGTTATTGCCTTACACAATAGTTCAGAAACCACTTTTACCGAATATCCAGCTTCCATTCAGGGAGCCGTTGATTTGGAAATACGCCCACAGGTATCGGGTTCATTAGATAAGATCTACGTGAACGAAGGCGCTCTTGTCCAAAAAGGACAACCACTTTTTAAAATTAATGAACTTCCATTCAAGGAAGCAGTAAACAACGCTAAAGCTTTATTACATGCAGCGCAGGCAGCAGTAACCAATGCACAGCTCGAAGTAGATAAACTTACCCCTTTGGTCGCGAACAAAGTTGTATCTGATTTCCAGCTTAAAAGCGCTAAAGCTACCCTTCAATCTGCACAAGCTAGCGTAGAGCAGGCAAGAGCAGGTGTAGCTACGGCAAATATCAACCTGGGTTATACGCTGATTAAAGCACCAGTAACAGGCTATGTAGGCAGGTTACCAAGAAAACAAGGAAGTTTAGTAGGTACTACTGATGCAGTTCCGCTTACGCAACTTTCAGATGCACACGAAGTTCATGTTTACTTTTCTTTAGGAGAGGATGACTTTATCAATTTCAATGCAACTTATCCTGGTAAAACAATCGCAGACAGACTTAAAAAATTACCTGGTGTTGCTTTAGTTTTAGCAGACCGTACAGTTTACGGACAAGAAGGTAAAATAGACATGGTTGACGGCCAGTTTGATAAACAAACAGGTTCCATTGCTTTAAGAGCTACTTTTCCAAATACTCAGGGATTGCTAAGATCGGGTAATACAGGTAAATTAAGACTGAGCATCAGTCACCCGGATGCGATCCTTGTTCCACAATCATCAACGATAGAAGTTCAGGACAAAATGTTCGTTTACACTGTGGATGCTGGAAATAAAGTGAGCAAAACTCCAATTACTATTCTTGGAACTACAGGTATCAATTACTTGGTTAAAGAGGGCGTAAAAGCAGGAGACAAAATTGTTTTTGATGGTATTGATAAATTAAAAGAAGGTGAAGTTATCAAACCTGAAAAACTAAAAGAAGAACCTATTAAAACTGCATTAAGATAATTTAACATATCATGTTTAAGAAATTTATAGACAGACCTGTCTTAGCCACTGTTATTTCCATATTATTGGTGATTCTGGGGGTATTGGGACTAACTAAATTGCCCTTACAGCAATTTCCAGATATCGCGCCTCCTGCTGTTCAGGTAACTGCGCTTTATCCCGGTGCAAATGCCGAAACTGTATTACGTTCTGTAGCGCCATCTCTGGAAGAATCAATCAACGGGGTTGAAAACATGAGCTACATGAGCTCAACAGCGAGTAATGATGGTTCACTGGTAATCTCGGTTTACTTTAAACTAGGTACTGACCCGGATCAGGCGGCAGTAAACGTACAAAATCGTGTAGCACAAGCTACAAGTCAGTTGCCTGCTGAGGTTGTACAAGCAGGGGTAACCACTGCAAAACAACAAAACAGCTTAATCATGGTGGTAGATTTACACACCGATAATGAGAAAAGCTATGATCAGACGTTCTTAGCCAACTATGCGCAGATCAACTTAATTCCTGAGTTAAAAAGGATTCAAGGGGTAGGTCAGGCAAATATATTTGGTGGTAGCAGGGATTATTCGATGCGTGTATGGTTAAACCCTGCACAAATGGCAACTTATAATTTAACGCCAAATGAAGTAATGGCGGTTATTAAAGATAAAAACTTAGAAGCTGCTCCGGGTAAATTCGGGGAGAGCAGTAAGAACGCTTTTGAATACGTACTGAAATATAAAGGTAAATTAACCAAACCAGAAGAGTATCAGAACATGATTATCCGTTCTAATGCTGATGGGTCATTTTTACGTCTTAAAGACGTAGCAAGAGTGGAGTTAGGTTCTTATACCTATTCGAATTTGACCCGTGTAAATGGTAAAGCAGGTCTGAATATTGCGGTTCAGCAGTTAAGTGGATCAAATGCAAATGAGATTCAGATAGCGATCACTAAATTCATGAAAAAAGCTGAAAAGGAATTTCCTAAAGGCGTATCTTATGATGTGGTTTACAGCACTAAAACTTCTCTGGATCAGTCTATTGATCAGGTAATCCATACACTGATTGAGGCATTTATCCTGGTATTTATTGTTGTATTTATCTTCTTACAAGATTTCCGTTCTACACTGATTCCAGCGATTGCTGTTCCGGTAGCGATTTTAGGTACTTTCTTTTTCATGAAGCTTTTTGGTTTCTCGATTAACTTGTTAACCTTATTTGCATTGGTACTGGCCATTGGTATTGTGGTCGATGACGCGATTGTGGTTGTTGAGGCTGTCCATGCGAAAATGGAGCATAAAAAAATGGGTCCAAAACCAGCAACGGCTGCGGCGATGCATGAGATTACAGGAGCGATCATCTCGATTACCCTGGTCATGAGTGCGGTGTTCCTGCCTGTTGGTTTTATGGAAGGCTCTACCGGAGTATTCTACAGACAGTTCGCCTTTACACTGGCAATTGCGATTGTAATTTCGGCTGTGAACGCGTTAACATTGAGTCCTGCATTATGTGCCCTGTTCTTAAAAGAAACACATACAGCGGATCATGGTACTGCTGCGGCTCCAACTAGTTTTAAACAACGTTTCTTTAAAGGATTTAACACTAGTTTTGAATCTTTAACTAACAGATATGTAGGTAGCTTGAAATTCCTGATCCGTACTAAATGGGTAGGTTTAGCTGGTTTATTAATCGTTATCCTTGCTACAGTATGGATGGTGAAAAGAACACCTACAGGATTTATTCCGTCAGAAGATCAAGGCTTCATCGCGATTTCGATGTCATTGCCAGCTGGTGCTTCGCTGGAAAGAAGTACACAGGTATTGAAAGAAACAGAGGTCTTATTAAGACCGTTAGCTTTTACCAAATTGTTTAACGTACTGGGTGGTTTTAACTTGCTTACACAGTCAAACAGTCCATCTGCTGGTGCGATGTTCGTATTATTGAAACCTACTGCAGAACGTGGAGAGGTAAAAGATATCAATGCGATCATGAATGTGATCAGAGGTAAACTTGCAGGTGTTAAAGGTGCGAACTTCTTCGTATTTACTTTCCCTACAGTTCCTGGTTTCAGTAACGTCGACGGTCTGGATATGGTGTTACAGGATAAAACAGGAGGTAACATTGGTAAATTCAGTGGTGTAGCCTATAACTTTATCGGTGAACTAATGAAACGTCCTGAGATTGCAGTTGCTTTTACTACTTTCAGAGCGGATTATCCGCAGTTGGAACTTCAACTGGACGAAGCTAAAGCTGAACAGCTGGGTGTGTCTGTAAGAGATGTGTTAACAACAATGCAGGCCTATTTTGGTAGTGCACAGGCTTCAGATTTTAACAGGTTTGGAAAGTACTACAGGGTAATGGTGCAGGCAGATGTTGCTGACCGTGCTGATCCTTCTTCGATGGATAATGTATTTGTGAAAAACAGAGCTGGTGAAAATGTGCCGATTAATACTTTGGTGAAATTACAAAGGGTTTATGGCCCGGAAACAGTGTCCCGTTATAACTTGTTTAACTCCATCGGTGTGAATGCGATGGCTAAGCCAGGTTATAGTTCTGGTGATGCGATCAGAGCGGTAGAAGAAGTAGCTGCACAGCAATTGCCTTCAGGTTTCTCTTATGAGTTTACTGGTTTGACTAAGGAAGAGATTACTTCTGGTGGTCAGTCTGTGATCATCTTTGGGTTGTGTTTAGTGTTTGTATACTTCCTTTTATCTGCTCAATATGAAAGTTACATCCTGCCATTAGCTGTTATTTTATCTATTCCAACTGGTGTGTTCGGTGTGTTTGTTGCGATCGGCTTAACTGGAATTGAGAATAACATCTATGTGCAGGTGGCATTGGTCATGCTGATTGGACTGCTGGCGAAGAATGCGATTCTGATTGTAGAGTTCGCGGTTCAGCGAAGAAGAGCGGGGAATACTTTGGTTTCTTCTGCTTTAGAGGCTGCTAAGTTAAGACTTCGCCCGATTATCATGACTTCCCTTGCTTTTGTGGTTGGGTTGATCCCGATGATGCGTGCAAGTGGTCCTTCTGCTTTAGGTAACCACTCCATTAGTATTGGTGCTGCTGGCGGGATGATTACAGGGGTTATCCTTGGATTGTTCATCATTCCTGTATTGTTCGTGATCTTCCAGTTTTTACAGGAAAAAGTTACGGGTAAACCACAGGATACAGTTGTAGAAGAACATGAAGAATCTATTAATATTAATGAATATGAAACCGTATAAAAGTATATATACTGCTCTTTTACTTGTACTCGTGCTGGGTGCTTGTAAAGTATCTAAAGATATTCCCTTACCAGTGAATGCTGCTCCTGAAAAATTCAGGGGTAGTGTTTCAACTGACACGGCGAGTATTGCAGCACTGCCTTATAAAGATTTTTTTAAGGAACAGACGATCAGAAATCTGATTGATACTGCGATCGTGAATAATTACGATATGCAGATTGCACTGAAAAATATGGAAGCTGCGGCTTTGTTATTTAGTCAGTCAAAATTGGGTAATATACCTGAGTTAAATTTAAAGGTTGGAGCAAATTCAAGTCGTCCTTCAGACAATAGTTTGAATGGTTTGCAGATTGGTCAGTTTTCTCAGTCTAAACATATTGAGGATTATAGTGTAACTGGCGGATTAAGCTGGGAGGCAGATATCTGGCGTAAAATTGCGAACCAGAGAAATGCAGCAGGCGCGGCTTTTATGCAGTCTGCTGAGGTTAAAAAGGCTGTTCAAACGAGATTAGTCTCCAATATTGCACAGAGTTTTTATAGATTGATCATGTTGGATACTCAACTGGAAATTGCTAAGAAAAACTTGTCTTTAAATGATAGTACGTTAAATATTATCAGGTTACAGTTTGATGCTGGACAGGTAACTTCACTGGCAATTCAACAAGCTGAGGCTCAACAATTGGTCGCTGCTGGTCTGGTTCCTCAATTGGAGCAAAGAATAGCTTTGGAAGAGAATGCTTTGAGTATTTTAACAGGTGCTTTCCCTAAGACTATTGCAAGGATCGGAACTTTAAATTCGATCAATGTTCAGGATCAGGTGAGTACTGGTATTCCTTCACGCATGTTAAGTTTAAGACCTGATGTGAAAAGTGCAGAGCTGGAGTTAGTGAAAGCGAATGCAAAGGTTGGAATTGCGAAAGCAAGTTTATATCCTTCTCTTGTGATTACTGCAAATGGTGGTTTGAATTCGTTTAAGGCGAGTAACTGGTTTAATATTCCAGGGTCATTGTTTGGTGTGGTTGCTGGTGGGATTACGCAGCCGATTTTTCAGCGTAAACAGTTAAGGACTCAGTATGAGGTTGCTTTAGTTGACCGTGAGAAATCAGTAATTCAGTTCAGGTCTTCGGTTTTGACTGCGGTTGGTGAGGTTTCTGATGAACTGGTTAAAATTGAAAAGTTGAAAGAGCAGTATGTGATTGCTGATAAAAGGGTTAGAACTGTGCAGAGTGGTTTGAGCAATGCGAATATGTTGTTTAAAAGCGGTATGGCGAATTATTTGGAAGTGATTAATGCACAGAGTAATGCGTTGCAGAGTGAGTTGGATTTAGCAACTGTAAAGACTGCGCAGTTAAATGCGGTGGTTGAGTTGTACAGGGCTTTAGGTGGGGGTTGGAAGTAAACTCTAAAAAAACAAGGATAATAATGTTCGGCGACATTGCCGTCGCTGAAGAGGCTCGGAACGGATGCCTTCACATTTATCATCCTTGTTTTTTTTCGAAGTCATATCTGGGTTGGAAGTAAACTCTAAAAAAACAAGGATAATAATGTTCGGCGACATTGCCGTCGCCGAAGAGGCTCGGAACGAATGCCTTCACATTTATCATCCTTGTTTTTTTTCGAAGTCATATCTGGATTGGATTATTTACAAGGGTTGTCCGGCTGGATTGCTTTATGTTAGAAGAATTTTAGAAGGGGTACATTACTTTGGTTTTGTATCCCTTTTTTATTGTTAACATAATTATTGAATAAGGTGTTTGATGTGAAAATATTTATATTTTTATTTAAGTGTATTTAATTTTGGTGTATAAAAAATAGCATTATTTTTGATAATATTTCAATTAATCTATCGCTATGAAAAAAAAATCGCCAAAAAAAGTGTCCTACCTCCTTGCAGTGCTGGGTGTTACATTTTTTATCACTATTGCAGGATGTAAAAAAGATCAAACTAATTCGGATGCGGCTACATTTGGTAGCGCTAAGAATGGTACTCTTTCTACTTTGGCTAACACCAAAAATGCATTAAGTAGCTTAAAAGGGGGATGTATAGATGACGTTATCAATGCCAAAATTGGTGATGACCCATTTGGGTTAACAGATGCATATTTTGCTTGCAAATTTGGCAGTAGCGTTTCAAAAGGCCCTGTCGTTACAGGTCACCCTCCGATCGGGGATACGCCCGAACTGGTGTTCAGGTCAAACTCAGATGAGGTAGAGGCACTCTTTATTAGTGCAGGGATGAATGCGGACGACAAAAATGATCCCGCAAAGGTGGCACAATTGAAACTTTTAATAGCCCCGTGCATCACTGTTATTAATAATGCAGGCGCAATGCTTCCCTTAAACTTTGGTGAAGTTGGTTTTGCAGTCGCTAATCCTTTAACGATATGCTATATTGTGAGAAATTATCCATCAGTATCATTCTCAGTAGTATATGTAGGAACGATGGATTTCATCGAGCAAATTATGACAACCTGGTATTATGCACAACCTAATGCATATCATGCCGATAAATGGACTCCGGGCTTTGTTTCCCATAGCTCTGGCCAAAAAGATAATCCGCTATGGAATCAGCTGGGGCTTGACAAAATCTTGCTGCCACAAAATAATCAGAACCTTTAATACACGCAATGCCTTGGTATATTTTGAAAATGGGCGGGGATAGGGTAAGTGATTTGAAGCTTACAATTCAGTCGGGTAAATTGGTCTGATGAATTGGATATTGTATTGATTTTCAGGACATGTTTTGAAGGTATTATCCGCGTTTGATTGATTCTGAGAGGGTTGAGATAACGAATGTAGATTGTGGAACAGTTGTTGATTACCGACATAGAAAACATCTTCTATGGAAAATACAAATACTCCTCCGCAAAAAAAGTCAAGAAGTAAATTCTGGGCTATATTAATATTGGTTGTCGTTTTATTTTTGGCCGGTTTTGGCTATTATAGATATTTCTTTGTTTTTGGTGAAGGTGTAAAGGCAGGTCAGCTGAATTACTTCGTGAAAAAGGGATATATGTTTAAGACAAATGAAGGACGTATCATTCAGACTGGAATACGTTCTCAGGCTCCGGGAAATATAGCTTCTAATGAGTTTATGTTTTCGGTAACAGATCCGAAGGTTGCTGAACAGCTGAATAAAAATGCAGGTTCTAATATTGAAGTGCATTATAAAGAATATATCAGTCCACTGCCCTGGAGAGGGGTAAGTGTTTTTGTAGTAGATAGTTTGATTTCTGCTGCACCTGGTAATGGGGTGAATATACAAAACTAATGGAACAGGCTTTGCCTAAATTAAACAATTGTCTGGGCAATTGTTTAATTTAGCAGGCAATGAGAATTCTTCATACGGCCGACTGGCACCTGGGAAAAAGACTGGAACAAAGTGAACGTACAGATGAGCATCAGGCTTTTCTTGACTGGCTGATACAGACTTTACAGACCGAAAAAATAGATGTTTTAATCGTTGCTGGTGATGTTTTTGACACTGGCAGTCCCTCTAATACAGCTTTTGAGCAGTATTATGGTTTTTTAAGAAGAGTAAAGGATACCAACTGCAGAGAAGTCATCATTATTGGGGGCAATCATGATTCTATCAGTACCCTGAATGCCCCTTCTACGCTGCTCAAGTACTTTAATGTACATATTGTTGGCGGTGTCCCTGAACAATTTACAGATCAGATTATAGAAATACACAATCCTTCGGGTAAACTGGAGCTGGTAGTTTGTGCCGTTCCTTTTCTGCGTGACCGGGATATCAGACTTTCTGTTTCGGGCGAGACTGCTGAAGAAAGAGAAAACCGTATCAAACAGGGGATTTGCGATCATTATCATCGTTTCAAAGAATATATTGTGGAATATAAGGCTAACCATATTCCGGTAATTGCTACAGGGCATCTTTTTGCTGCTGGGGCCAGTACTTCGGATAGTGAAAAAGAGATCCATGTGGGTAATCTGGGGCAGGTTGGTGGAGATCAGTTTCCGGTTGAGTTTGATTATGTTGCATTGGGGCATATTCACCGGCCTCAGGTGATCAATGAAATGAATCATATCAGGTATTCAGGTTCCCCAATTCCATTGAGTTTTTCTGAAACTGACGATAAAAAACAAGTTATTGTTCTTGAATTTGAAGAGGGTGAGTTAGTTAGCCTCGTAGAAGTTGAAGTGCCTGGTTATCGCAAGCTGATCCGGATTAAGGGCGATTTTGAAAAGGTGAAGACTAAATTGGTTTTACTGGAAGATCCTGGAACATTATATCCGGCATGGGTAGAGGTTCAGGTGGAAACAGAAGCCTTCATTTTTGATTTAGAGGAACAGTTGAATACGCTGATCGTCAATAAGCCTTTTATAGAGCGGCTATTTCCCCGTCAGCTCAGAACAAGAGCAATCCGGAATCTGGATGAACAAACGCATGAGGCTATGGCATTGACTGATCTTGATCCGCAGACCGTGTTTTTAAAGCGGTGTGAGGCGGAATATCCAGAAGAGGATCATGCAGATTTGCTGCTTACTTTTAAAGAGGTTTTGGAATATATGGCACAAAAGGAGGATAAGGGATGAAGATTATAAGTATCAAATTTTTAAATCTTAATTCCCTGAAAGGGCAGCATGAGATTCGTTTTGATCAACCTCCTTTTACTGAGAGCGGAATCTTTGCGATTACCGGGCCCACTGGTGCTGGAAAAACAACGATACTGGATGCGATTACGGTCGCTTTGTATGGACGGGTACATCGCCATACCAAAGATGTATTTGAAATTATGACGCGGCATACAGGCGAGTCCTTTGCGGAAGTAGAGTTTGAAGTCAAAGATAAATTATACAGGGCCAAATGGTCTATCAGGCGTAGCCGCGGAAAAGCAGAAGGTGCATTGCAAACACAAAAAATGGAGCTCGCCGAAGCGGTTAGTGGCACCATTATTATTGAGCATCCTTTGCAGGAAGTGAGAGATAAGATTGTAGAGTTATGCGGACTGGATTATAACCAGTTTTTACGTTCTGTAATTTTATCGCAGGGAGATTTTACACGCTTTTTGAAAGCGGATGAGAATGAAAGAAGTGAACTGCTGGAAAGGATAACCGATACTGGTATTTATTCGCAGATTTCTATGGATGCTTATGAAAAAGCAAAAGAAGAACGGGCGAAACTGGATCAGCTAAGAGGACAACTGGATCATGTGGTTTTACTGGCTGCTGAGGAAAGGACTATTTATCAGGATAGTTTATTGGCACTTTCTGAGCAGGAGAGCGATTTGAAAGTGCAGGAGGCATTATTGAGGACTAAAATTGACTGGCTGAATACGCTTGGCAAATTAGAAACCAGGAAAACGGAATTGCTGCAGAGTTTGTCTGCAGATGAGCTTTTTTATGCTTCACATGAAGATCGTTTTTTCAGGCTTCAAAAGCATTTATCTGCATTGGTTCATCGCCCTGCATTAGCGGAATTAGCCACCATAGAAAGCCAGCAACTTAAAATCAAGAGTGATTTGCAGCAGGCAGAAGCAGCGCATCCGGATTTAGTTAAAGAGGAAGCCGTGATGAAAACTGCTTTAGAGCAGGCCAAACAGAAAATTGGATTAACAGAACAAACTATAACGGAGTCGGAACCGGTTTTTGAAGCAGTAGCAAAGAAAGATTTGTTAATTGAACAGGCTAAAAGTGAGCTGAATAAGATCAGGAAGTCTTTTGATGACGCTAATTTAAGTCTTCAAACCATTACTACTGACCGGCTGCGTATGGATCAGCAGTTAAAGGCTTTACAGCAACGGATCAATCTACTTTCAGAGTGGCTGAAAGGTAATTCTAAAGAACGTGAGCTGGATAAGGAAGTGATTGTATTTAGCCAGATGGTACAGCAGCTGAAGAGTTTAGAAGCAGGTGCTGCGGGCAAGCAGAAACATTTGCTGGAGTATAAAACCCAGGCAGAAAAAGGTAAGCTGATTGTTATGGAGGCCGAAAAAAACAGTGGTTTGCTGGAACTGAAGCTGGTTGAATTTCAGGCAGCAATAGCCAGGTTTAGTCAGGAGTTACAACACACTTTGGCTGGGAAAACTGTAGAAGAACTAGAAGCAGATTTTAGCACATTGCCTGTGCTGATTCAGACTTCCGAACAACAGTTACGTTTGTCTGGCCAATACCATAAGCTTTTGACAGAGCAAGATGCATTGACTGCGGCTTTAGAGACTTACGAAAAGCAAAAGATTGCTGTCGCGCAAGTAATAGCTAAACTGGAATTGGAAAGTGCGGATGGCGCAACCCAGCTAGACTATTTGCAGCAAATTTATGAGCTGGAAGTAAAAGTGCAGAAGTATGATGCAGACCGTTTACAACTGGAACCAGAACAACCTTGCCCGCTTTGCGGCTCGGTACATCATCCCTTTGTAGAGGGAAAATATACCAGTAAGTTAACGGAGTCGGCAACCAGACGTAATCAACAACTGGAGCAGGTTAATTTGCTGAAAAAGAATTTAAATCAACAGCTGATCGCGCTGAATACATTGGATCATCAAGTGCAGACCAGTGAGAAATCTCTGGCGGTTTTAAAGGAAGCTATTGCACAAAGTCTTTTGGAGTTTAATGCAAATAATAAGAAGTTACCTAAGCCTTTAGAGCTTGTTAAGCCTGCAATTATAGAGGCAGTAATTAAGAGAAAGAAATTACAACAGCAAGCTTTAGAAGTTCAATTAAAGGCCGTAAAGAATACGCAAGCGCAAATCATTGCAATGGAGCTACAAGTTAACACGCAAAAAGAAATTTCAGCACAGGAGCGGAATAAGATTGAGCAAGCAGGTTTAACTATTAGTTTTGCTGAAAAACAATTAAACTTAACTAGTCAGGAGCTTGAAGCAGCCGGGCAGGAGATTAAAGTGGTCGTGGCTAAAGCTGTTCAATTGACTAAGCCATTCGGGATTCTTTTTGAGGCAGAACGTGCTGAGGAAATTATATCGGAAATGAAGGAAAGGTTTGAACGTTATCAGACCTCTGAAAGGGAGTTAAACCAGTTACAACCTGATCTTCGTCAGCAGGAAACGGAACTTAAGAACAGCCTTTTGGTATGGAATGAGAAGAAGGATCAGATCGAATTGCTAACTGGACAATTGAGGGAAGAAGAAAAGGTTTGGCAGCAATTGCAAGAAGATCGTATTGAACTTTTTGGTTCAAAAGATCCTGTGCAGGAAAGAATGCAATTGGTCAATGCTTTAAAGAAATATAGGGAAGAGGCCGAGAATTTTCAGCGTGCATTACAAGAGAAGCAAGCTAAAGTGCGAATTATTGAAGACCGGAAAGCAACACTGCATGTTTCTTATTTATCGACTAAGGAGGTGTTTAATACCCATTTAGCCAAGCTCATGGGCAAGCTTACTCAAGAAGGATTACAAAGTTTAACGGAGTTGAAGCAATTGTATTTACCTGAACAGGAGGCTAAGGCTGCAGAGGAGTTACAGAAAGAGGCTGCTCAGAAAATAGCATCTGGCAAAAGCCTTTTATTGGCAGCTGAAAAGGATCTGCAAGTGGAACGACAAAAAGCACTAACAGAAGAAACCACTGAGGTCATCAGTCCTCAGCTGGAAGAATATAGCCAGCAATTGAGAGTGTTAGTAGAGCAGATGGTGAGGTTAAGACATCAGCTTGCTGAAGATGATCTGCTAAAATTAAAACATAGTGAAGTTGCCGGGCAAATTGCTGAACAGCAAAAACAGTCGGATCGCTTCCAGAAACTGGCCGCTTTGATCGGATCTGCTGATGGTAAAAAGTTCAGCCGCTTTGCGCAGGGACTTACTTTAGCAAGGCTGACAGAATTGGCGAATCGTCATTTGCTGCGGTTAAGTGATCGGTACAGTATTCTGAAAAGTCCTGAAAAAGATCTGGATCTGCAAATCATTGATGGGTACCAGGCAGATGTAATCAGGCCAATGTCCACGCTTTCTGGTGGAGAGAGTTTCCTGGTCAGCCTTTCGCTGGCTTTAGGTTTATCAGATCTGGCGAGCCGCAAAGTACAGATCAATTCGCTGTTTATTGATGAAGGATTTGGTACACTGGATGCAGAAACGCTTGATGTCGCGATTACGGCATTGGAGAACCTGCAGGCGAATGGGAAGAGTATAGGTATTATCTCGCATGTCGAGACTTTGAAGGAAAGAATTGGTACACAGATACAACTGAGCAGACAACCGGGAGGATCAAGTAAAATAGCATTGTTTAGCTATGGGGAACTGATAAGTCATGATGCTCAATAAAACAATTGAGCATCATGACTTGATCTGCCTAAAAAGTTATTTATATACGGGCGATTAAACTACTGTCTTGCATAGGGACAACGATATTTGCTGCAAGATGCACGTCCAGATATTTTGAAAAATAAGATTGATGTGTTCCATTGATGAAAATAACAGTTCTCCCTTCAATGGTATTGATTACTTTATCTGATAGCTCTGCTGGCACGGCCGGGCAACCCTGGCTGCGTCCTAGTCTTCCTAACTCATTAATCGTTCCCTGGCTTACATAAGGTGCGCCATGAACCACAATAGAGCGTCTTCTGGCGTTTGAATTGTAACCTTCGTCCATACCATCCAGACGAAGTGAGCGTCCATGTTTTCCTTTATAAACTTCGGCAGTCACATAAAAACCAAGACTGCTTTCGTAAGAATCAGTAGCATCAGAGAAACGGGTCGCTAAATCATCACCACTACGCTGACCATGCGCTACCCAGGTATTTAATAGCAGGGAGTCTGTGGAAAGATCAATGATCCAGAGCCGCTTTTTTGTACTGTTCTGGTCGAAGTCTGCGATGGTTAAAATAGATTTTTCACTGGAAACCTTCCCAACATTTTTAAGGTTATAAAATCCAGTCAATGCTTTCTCAAAAACCTGATGACTAAGACCTGTTTGTTCCAGATGGGCTGCATGATAGATTTTGTTTACATGCAAATTGTAAAGGGAGTCTTGGGTAACAACTTTGTCCGGTAAATTCCGGTTTGAACAAGGTATCCAGCTAATTATAATGGTCAGGGCAAGTATGCTAAATGTTATTCCTGCTCCGCCTAAAAGGTATTTTCTCATAGATTGGGGTTTAAGTGCTATGTTTGATACGATTAATTAGGTAGTTTTTTTCTTCAGATAATGTAGGTTTTGAGGAGGTTTTTTTAGTTTTAGTTGAACAAAGGTACTGAAATCTAAATGGTTAGAACAAAAAAGTGGTATAATTACTTCATGATGACTTATATAAATATATAAAAATAGTCCTGTAAATACGATTTATGTATTTTTACTGCCCGGTTAAATTATCTTTTTATGCGGCAGTTTTTTATGTCAAAGCTCACCAATTCTTACGCCCTGTTTCTTTCCTTTCTTTTACTCTTTACCGGGCTGAACCTGGCCTCAGCTCAGGAAAAATGGACTTTATCTGTTAATAAAGAAGGTATTCAGGTGTATACCAGGCCAATTGAACATTCTAAAATCAGGGCAATTAAAGTAGTCAGCAACATACCAGCTGCTTGCTCACAACTGCTCGCTGCTATTTTAGATATACAAACCTGTGGTGAATGGGTTTACCATAGCAAAGAAAATGTGTTGATTAAACAGGTTTCTCCACTGGATCTCATCTATTACTCCCTTGTTGAAGTGCCATGGCCAGCAGAGGATCGTGATTATGTAGTGCATATACAAGCGGAACAAGATCCTCAGACTAAAGTGATCACCGTAAATTCTCCATGCATCCCAGGTTACGTGGACGAAAAGAAAAATATAGTCAGGATCAGCCATTCGGTTGGGAAATGGACCATTACACCGGTTAGTAAAAATCAAGTGAGGGCGGAATATGTACTGGAGGTTGATCCGATGGGAAATATACCAGCCTGGTTAATTAATCTTTTTGCTACCAAAGGCCCGCTGGAAACGTTTAGAAACCTGAAAGCGCATGTGCAGAAGGACGTGTATAAAAAAGCACACTTTAAGCTTATTAGTGATTAAAGAAAATATATTATCGCTGCTGTAAAACATTTGGTCGTATTTGGAGTTATACTTGTAAACAGAAAACTATAGGTATAATGAGAATCGAAAGTGAAATTGTAAGTGCAATCCAATCCAGAGACTTTGAAAAAGCGAAATCCTTACTCCAGAGCGGAGAGAAAATCTCTAAAGAAGTAACCAGTCAACCCAATTTCACCCTTCCTTTCAGTCAGGTTATCAAAGCTAAAGAATTTGATATTATTGACCTTTGGGTTGCGGATAAAACTATTGAAACTGATATTTACGAGTATGACTCTTTCCGGAATACAATTTTTGAAACTATAATCAGAGAATTTCCAGCAGATGAGGAATCAATTGCCTGGTTATCAGTTTTTCTTGGAAAACTGGACAATCTTAATGATGAGATAGGGAATGTTACCTTATTAAGTTATGCATTTGAAAATGGGGCGGATGTGAAAATTATCCAATGTCTGATTGATGCCGGCTGCGATGTTAATTACACGAATAATGCAGAACAAAGCCTGCTTTATGAGGTAGTCAATAAAAGAATGATGGCTCCTGAAAAAGCGATCGCTTATATAGAGGTTTTAATTGATGCTGGTTTAGATGTCAATAAAGCCAATGTAGTCAGAGAAACGCCGCTGATGGCGGCTATTAATAACAATAAAATTGATTACCTGGATTTGCTTTTAGAAAATGGGGCAGATGCAAATGTGCAGGACCAGAAAGGCAAAACTGCTTTTACCCGTGCGGTAGTAGACCAGTGCAGTGAAAAGCTGTATGATAAACTCGCAGCCTATACTACGCCAGATTTCGATCAGGTTGATGACACTGGAAATACATTGCTATCTTCTTATTTAAGCCGTCTGAGTAATAATTCCTATATCAGTATGCTGCCAAAGCTCTTAGAAGCAGGTGCAGATATTAATCAGAAAGCACCACATTATGATCAGCAAAAATCCGGTCTGGACTGGTTAGCTGAGAAATCCTTCGAAACTTTAGAAATAGCACTGGAAACAGGTAAAATAGAGATTAATGAACAGGATGATCTGGGCGAGACGATCTTGCACAAGGTATGTGGTTATAATACTGTGTTAGATGAACAGAAAGCAAAGGATATTTATAAAAAGGTAAAGTTGCTGATTGAATCGGGAGCGGATGTGAATGTGGTTAACAGTAACGAAGAAACCCCTTTAATGCTGGCATCCAACAACAATATCAAGATAAAAACAGTACAATTATTAATGTCCAATTCAGCAAAATAATTAACGTATCAAATGTCAATGTCATTCCTGATTGCCTGCGAAAATGGCAATAGAAAAATAGCGGAGTTATTACTCTCTTCCGATGAAACGGATGTGAAATATACAGATGAAAGAGGCCGGACAGCCTTGCATTATGCAGCCCATAGAGGATATCTGGATATTGTGAAAATACTGGCCGATAAAGGCTCTGATATTGATTACGAAGATCATAATGGAGAAACGCCGCTTTATTTTGCGCTGGTTCAGAAAGAGAAACAAACTGCCCTGTTTTTGATTGAAAAAGGAGCTAAGATCAATATCAATGATAATCAAGGCAACAGTTTCTCTCATATTACAGCCAGAACAGCGCAGATTGAGGTGCTTAAAAAGCTTATAGATCTCGGATTGGAAGTAGATTTAGAAAACAATGATGCGGAAACTCCTCTGCTGATTGCTGCGGGTTGCAGTAACAGAGAGATTGTCAAGACACTTTTGGAACATGGCGCAGATATTCATAAAACCAATAACCTTGGAGATCATGCATTGTTGATTGCTGCGAAAGCTAAAAATAGCCAGATGGCAGAACTATTAATTGATAATGGTGCTGATGTCAATCATATCAATGACGCAGGTGAGAGCGCGTTATTAGTGGCTTGCTATGATAATAATCAACTGATCGTTAAATTACTGGTTAAAAGAGGAGCGGATATTTTTATCTCTTCAAAAGCTGGAATGTCACCGATCTGGTATGCTGTTGCCCACAATCAAAAAGAAACTGTCAGGTTATTTATTGAGAATGGACTGGATTCCAATTATGCCAGACCATTTAATAAATCAGATGGAGCAATGGATTCTTACCTGGACTGGGTGGAAAGTGCTGTGGAGACTGCGTTAGATAATAACTTTAACCTGAACAATGAGGTTTGCAGTGGAGAGAGTTTATTGCAGTTGGCTGTAAAGTGTGGTGCGCTGAGCATGGTGAAATTGCTGGTAGAGAAAGACGCTGCTGTAGATTATCAGGATGAATCGGGTAATACCGCTTTACACTATGCAGCTTTGAATGGCAAGAAAGATATTGTCAAATTCCTATTGGAGCATGCTGCCGATGTGAATGTTGTCAATGTCAAAGAACAAAAGGCAATTGACTATTCCAACATCAAAGGATATAATGAAATCACAGAGCTGATTATGAAATTCAGTGCTCCCGGAACTGTAGTGACCCCGGTAATTAAAGCTGATGCACCTGCCGCTGCTCCTGTAAATGATCTGGCTTCTAAAAAGCAAGCTTTAATGGATTTGAAAGAATTGCTCGATGCGGGTATACTTACGCAGGAGGAATTTGATTTGGAAAAAGGCAAAATTTTAAAAGGATAATATACAAAAATGGGCTGGTTTCTATGAAGGAACCAGCCTTTTTATTGAACTCAGATGGACGAATTTAGTATAAGGTTTTTGCACCACACCGTTACTGTTACTTCAGCAAATAATGGACAGTATATTGTTTCTTATGATGAAACGATAAATGGTGTTGTGGTTCCATTGGTGCTTGGTGTCATCTATCCCAAAGAAGACATTGAGCTTGGTATCAGGTGGATTACCGATGACGATTTATCTGACGAACTAGTCCAGTTACTGGGTGAGATGATCCGCGACAGGGGCATGTAATTAACCTGCAATGCTATACTACTGATCCTTCTTTCATTAATTCCCTGTGTTTTGCACCCCACTGACTGAGCTGTTTCCAAATTGGGATGAGTTCTATTCCTATAGTTGTTAATTCATACTCTACTCTTGGCGGAACTTCTGCGTATACAGTACGCTTAATGATACCGTCAGCTTCCAATTCTCTTAAATGTAAAGTCAGCATACGCTCAGTAATGTTGCAGATTTCTCTTTTCAGCTCACTGAACCTGAGTTTTCCCGGTTCTAGTTTACAAAGAATTAATAGCTTCCATCTTCCACCTACCATACAAATTGAATAGGTTAAGTCACAGTCATTTGTGATGTATTTTCTATTTAAATTATTCGTTGAATTTTCCTTGATATTTCCCATTACTTACTTTTTTGTATGTACCATACAATTGGTGTATTGCCCGTAAAAGTAAGGGTTACCATTTAATTTAGCCAGCTCAATTTAAATAAACCATGATTGTAAATAAAAAAACAGCTTATATAGGATGCCTTGGAATGGTTGGTATCATCAGTACAGAGTTTGGTGTTATTGGTGTATTGCCTCAATTGGCTGAACATTACCAGATTACGATTGATAAAGCAGGTGTTCTGCTGAGTGCATTTGCGTTGGTTATTGCGCTAACAGGTCCTTTTATGACTTTAATAGCCTCAGGCTTCGACCGTAAAAAAGTGATGCTAACGGCTATTGCTATATTTTTGATTACGGGTATTGTATCTTCTTTTGCACCACCTTTCTGGCTGTTGCTTACGGTACGCATATTACCTGCATTCTTGCAGCCGGTTTATATTTCTACGGCTATTGCAGCTGCTGTAGCTTCTGGTCAGCAAAAGGATGAACATCAGTTGATGGGGATTGTATTAGGGGGAATTGCTATTGCAATGGTTACTACTGTTCCGCTGGCAACTTATCTGGCCGGGTTATTTACCTGGAAAGCTTCATTTATGGTACAAACTGCGGTCAGTGGGCTTGCGCTCCTTGGGATATGGAAGATGTTGCCGCCGATGCCGGTTTTAAGCAGGAAATCGTATGGTAGTCAATTGCTAATTCTGAAACGCCCATCTTTTCTGATCAGTACAGCTATGAATTTCTTTATGATTGCTGCCTGGTTTTCTACTTATAGCTACTTCGCTGATTATCTGGGTAAAGTGAAGCAAATGGACGAAAAGATGATTAGCTATATGCTCTTCTTATTTGGGATTACCGGGATTGTTTCCAATTGGATTTCCGGAAAAATGCTGAGTAAAAATATTCCATTAACTACGGCAGCTTTTTTGTCAGGGACGATACTGATCCCTTTCGCTTTGCAATATTCGGGTGGGAATACGGGGTTGACTATTTTAATTGTCGCGGTCTGGGGCTTCTTATATGCTCCTTGTTTTCTCAATGCATCTGCTTACATGATTTCTGCTGCACCCAATGCGCTTGAATTTGCCAATAGCCTGGCTACTTCTTTCGGAAACCTTGGGGTCTCAGTAGGAACGATTGTGAGCGGCTGGATTATTGCAACAAGCGGAATAGCGATGTCCCCATGGGTTGGAATGGGTTTTGGTGTATTGTCTTTGGCAATGATCGCACTGAGAAGCCTGATTGAAAGCCGGCAGCAACAAGTGAAATGTTATACTTGATTTATCGCTTAAATTAAATAGCTTCTTCCTATATTACAACTATGAAATGGTTCAATCAACCCGGCACATGGAATGGAGATGCCGCCCTTTTAAATTTTACTGTAGATCCGGACACGGACTACTGGCAAGTGACACATTATGGGTTTAAACGTGATAATGGCCCTTTTTACTATCAGGAGGTTACTGGTGATTTCCAGGCAAGCGTGAAAATTACCGGTCAGTATCAGGAACTTTTTCATCAGGCCGGATTAATGATCAGGATAGATGAAAAGAACTGGATTAAAACGGGAATAGAATATGTGGACGGCGTTCAGAATATCAGTGCCGTGGTGACCAGGGAGGTTTCAGACTGGTCTGTGGTGCCGCGTCATGATAGTCCAGAGTCTGTTTGGCTGAAATTATTGCGCAAAGGAGATTATGTAGAGATCAAATATTCATTTGATCAAAAGAAATATGATATGTTGCGTCTGGCTTATTTTCCTCCGGGAGTAAAAGTGCAGATTGGTATGGTTGCTGCGGCGCCTGGGAAAGAGAGTTTTTCGGTGACTTTTGAAGATTTCAAGGTAGAGGCTGTATAAGCAGGTATAAAAAAAGGGAGCCACTGGAAATGGCTCCCTTTTTTTATAATTTGAGTTTACTCGCTACAAACGGGGCTTTTTTGATATAAGTTGTATCCGTAAGCTGAGCGATCAGGAAATCAGCAAGATCTGTTGTGCTGATGAGCTCTTCCAGACAATCTTTCAAATCGACTACCAGGCCCCGTCTTTCTGTAGCTTTCTCAATCCAGGGCAATCTGACAACTGTCCAGTCTATTGAACTGTCGGTCAGGATTTCATAAGCTTTTTGTTTATCTGCCAC
This sequence comes from Pedobacter sp. UYP1, assembly GCF_040547305.1. NCBI lineage: Bacteria > Pseudomonadati > Bacteroidota > Sphingobacteriia > Sphingobacteriales > Sphingobacteriaceae > Pedobacter > Pedobacter sp. UYP1. The sequence goes on from NZ_JBEPPL010000004.1 coordinate 265,750, forward strand.
AATCACTGGAAAAGTTGCCTTCATCCAGGCTGTACCTTCTAAATTTTTGGCGCTTTTCTGATCTCCTGGAACTTCAAGATTAGAACCTGTCAACAGGATGTACCTCCTGATTTTAAACTCTTCCATAGCTTTGATGATATTTTCAGTAGCCAGGCTTGAAATGAGTACCTCGTCTTTATTTTGTCCAATTGTACTAATGACCGCATCACAGCCTCCAATTAATTGTTTTGCGGTTGTGAGGTCTTTGATATCGCCTGCTACAAGTTCCAGGGCAGGATGTGATACGGTGTAGTCTTTTGGTTTTCTGATCAGAGATTTTACCTGATATCCATTATTTAATAATTCCTGAAGCAGGTACTGACCCGCTTTTCCTGTTGCGCCTAATAAGGCAACTTTTATAGCTTGTTTCATTGATTTCTTTATAAAATTATTGAAAATATTGTGCCTTCACCACTAGTCAGCTGACCTGATGAATACACGGATTTTGGGAATCCGCTTGAATAAGCGATATTTTATAAAGACAGTAGAATAGGTTAAATTTACATAGTTTATCAATCACTTGTACATGAAGTTTCATCATTTAGAGCCGGTTACCAAAGGCGAATTCCATTTAACTATTAATGAAGCCGGTTTTGACCGTTCTTTTTTTCAGCGTGACCGGACAGATAAATTTTTAACGATTGCATGGAATAAGGGAGTACAGCAGGTAATTACGATCGATGGGGTTAAATATGATTTCCCTGAGCAGAGTATTTTACCTTTAATGGTAAATCAGTCTTTCCAATTTGAAAAGCCTGAACAAGTAGTCGCGTGGCAGTATAACAGGGATTTCTATTGCATTGTTGATCACGATAAAGAGGTGAGCTGCGTTGGGTTCTTATTTTACGGATCGACAGGTAATCTTTTTATCAGGCTGAATGCGCAGGAGCAGAAAAAGATCACCTTGCTTTTTGAAATCTTCATTGAAGAATTTGATACTGTAGATAATATTCAGCGGGAGATGTTGCAGATGCTGCTGAAAAGATTAATCATTATCATTACCAGGCTGGCCAAAAGTCAATATCTAACGGATAAGAACCTGACAGATGATAAGCTTGATATCATCAGACGTTATAATCTACTGGTGGAAGAGCATTTTCGTTTGCAACATCAGGTTCAATTTTATGCCGAACTGCTAAGCCGTTCACCAAAGACATTAGCTAACCTTTTTGCAATTTATAATCATAAATCGCCACTGGCTGTTATTCAGGAAAGAGTGGTTTTGGAAGCAAAGAGGCTCTTGATTTACACAGATAAGTCTGCGAAAGAAATCGCTTATGAGCTGGGTTTTGATGATGCGGCCTATTTTAGTAATTTTTTTAAGAAGCATGCTTCCTTTTCTCCTTCGGATTTTAGAGCTGCTAAATTAGTTTCATAAGACTGATTATTTCAGGCATTAATTACAAATCATCGGGAAGTTTCTCTATGGCTGAGGTTCCATGGAAGGCAGATATTTGTGGTGTTCAATATTCAAGAACATTAACTGATAAACACATGAAAATATTCACAGTTCCAACCAGAGAAGAAGTAACTCCAGCTAACCAGGCTATTTTTGATAATTTAAACAAGATGGTAGGTTTTGTTCCAAATCTATATGCTGCATTTGCACATTCTGAAAATGCCTTAGGGAACTACCTGGCGCTGCAAAATGCAAAAACCTCCCTTAGAGCTAAAGAGCGTGAGGTAATCAATTTAGTAGTCAGTCAGGTTAATGATTGTCTGTATTGTCTGAGCGCACATACTGCTTTCGCAAAAATGAATGGTTTTACTGATGCTCAGATTTTAGAAATCCGTAAAGCTGAGATTACATTCGATCCAAAGCTTTCAGCTTTAGCAAATGTGGTTAAAAGCATTACAGAGAACAAAGGTCATGCAGATGCACAGCTTTTACTGGAATTCTATGCGGCAGGTTACAATGAAGGAAACCTGGTTGATATTGTAATGGTAATCGGCGACAAAGTAATTACCAATTATCTGCATGCTTTAACTGATATCCCTGTAGACTGGCCTTTAGCGCCTGCCTTATAATAAATGATTTAGCATTGATAATATTAAAATATTAATCTATTTTTATATAGAATAAAAGATTAACAATGAAGATATTATCAATGCTTTTCTACTTCTTTGCGCATCATGGAGCCTGGTCATTCTTTGTGTTACTGATTATTGGCATTATTCTTTCTTTTTGGCGCAGTAGTGTTTTTTACGTGATCCTGGGCTTTGTTTTAGCACTGGCTAATGTTTTTACTGGTCAGTTTGTCAATGCAGCTTTTCTGGCACATTATGGCGTAAGAGGATCTGCGGTTGTTACGCTGGAGCAGGAAACCAGCTCTACCCTAAATGATTCCCCGATCTGGGATTATGATGCAGTGGTCCAAACTGCCGATGGCAAAGATGTGGTAATAGATTTTTCTACCACTACCGCCTCGATCTATCCAATTCGCAATGAAATTATTATTCCACCACGGGGGGAACGTTTTATCGTTAAATATATACCCGGTTTTGAAAGGAATATTGTGATTATGAGAGATGAATCACCTTATGGCATTAAAAGGAAAATTGCCGAAAATTTACAGCCATTATACAAAGCACAAGGCGAGTACAATTCAAATACGAAGAATAAGTCTTTCCGTAAAGCATATATACAAGCCCTCAAAGATTATGTGGAGAATCCGGAAAATGCAAGAGACAGTCTTCATATTAAGACTTTCAAATCAATTATCCAGAATTTAACTAATCCTTCATCAGTAAATCAACCGTAGCATTGGCATCAGCAATCACTGCTGCCGGATAATTATTAATTTCCAGGATCCTGATTGCATTCCTTGTTTTTAAGGGGCCTTTTTTAATGGTATGGTCAAAAATCAGTTCTGCTTCTGCAATAGTTTCAGAGAAATGATAGTGTTCATATTGAGTTTTTAGCAACTCGTTAAGTTCGGTGTCATGAGTAGAAACAAAAACCTGGTTATTGCCTTTGGCCAGGTAGGAGAGGATTGCTTTTCCGGCCGAAACCCGCTCAATCGTATTGGTTCCTTTGAAAATCTCATCCAGGATGAAAAAACATGGTTCTTCGCTCACTGATTCTTCGATAAAGTTTTTGATAATCCTCATTTCTTCAAAATAATAACTCTTTTCTTCCAGTAAGCTATCCGAAATGGTAATAGAAGAGAATATTTTTGAATATGGCATACTAAATTCTTTAGCCATACAGGTAAATAAGGTTTGACCAAGAATCAAGTTTACACCAACAGACCTGATAAAAGTTGTTTTACCAGACATATTGGAACCTGTCAGCAATAAGTTTTTATACTGTAAATCAAGATCATTCGGTACACAGTTTACAACCAGCGGATGTTTGACACCTGAGATATGGATACAGTTTTCCTGGTTGAATACTGGTTTACAATATTCTCCATCCCACGAATGTCTTAGCGAAGCAATTGAAATAGCGGTATCGACTGTTCCTATGAATTTGAAAAGCCTTTTTAGCAGGTCTTTTTGTGATCTCAGGGAATCAATGATAGAGTAGAAGAGGATGATTTCTACATTGAAAGCAATCTTTAAAAGCTCGAACAGCATATAGCCAATCATCACTGTATCTGCTTCAGCCATATTATCCAGCTTTACACCAAGCATTTTCCTTTTCAGTGGAGTCAGCTCTTTAATGAGGTTGGTTACTTCCGGAAATTGTGCATTGATCTTTCCATCTGCATCTAGTTTTTTAGCGGTATCAAACGCTTTTAGAAATTCACCGAGAGAAGAGGTATGTACACTGACTTTGTTTTTATTCCAGTAATGAATTCCGGAATTGATGATGAATATTCCAAAAAAGACAAGTAGAAAACCTGGATGAAATATCGCGGCAATCAGGGAAAGTACATTCAGAACAGAAAGAATGTAAACGATAGGCATAAATGTAGGTGCCTCTATTTTTTTTGCGTAAATCAGGTCCTGGAAGTAATAAGAATCGTTTTTCTCCAGTATTTGTAAGGTGGCCTGTGTATCAAGTCTCAGTTTTTCATCATCGGTAATCAGATCTGCAAACTTATCCAGAAAGATCAGGTCTGTTTGTTCTTTATCAATTGTTCTGAGCCTGGCATATAAAAACTGCTGACCTACTCTGGATATTGTCCTGTCAATCAGTTTAAAGACGTCATTGATATATAAATCGTCGGCTATTTTATCAGAAATCAGTTGTAGTTTTTCTGAAGATTCAGTAATTGTATTTAAAAAGTAGTTTTCTATTAAATCTATATCAATGTATCTGCTGTTTTTTGCGCTTCCCCAATCTCGTTTAAGTTCTTCCCGTTGGGTCTGAACAGCAAAGTTTTTTTTATAAAGATAAACAAGAAGGTAAAGTGCTACCAGGGCAAGAATAATGTAAGCTAAAATCAGCATGAGGTGTAGGATAGTATGAAAAGATGCGAAATTTAAATAAAAATAAGAGCATTACGAACAGGTTATCCAATTTTAACACTGACTTTATATAAGGCTGGTATGTTTGTGCCAGTAAAATATTTGGTTAGTATTTTCTAGTTAAGGTTTAGTTGATAAAAGAAATACCCGGGTGGATGTCCGGGTATTTTTTTTGCCCTTTTTTCTGGTAATAAATATTTATAAATAAAAGTTGCATTAGTTAAATACTTTAATACATTTGTAGTGTATTAGATAACTAATACACTTAGACGCTACAACCATGATAGAGATTACTAACTTAACCTTTGGCTATAGTAAAAACTCATTATTGTTCAAGAACCTCAACCTGAAACTGGAAGCTGGCCATATTTATGGATTGCTTGGGAAAAATGGAGCGGGGAAATCTACATTACTGAAAAACTTAGCCGGACTCGTTTATCCTTTGGCAGGTCATTGTACATTGAACCAATACAATGCTGCTGATCGTTTACCAGCTTTTTTACAAGAGCTTTTTTTTATACCTGAAGAGCTTTTCATGCCGGCACTTACTGCTATAGAGTTCATGAAGAGTACAGCGCATTTTTATCCGAATTTTAATGCAGAGCAATTCCACAAAATGCTTAAGCAATTTGATGTGCCTGATGACAAGCAATTGCACAAGTTATCTTTTGGGCAGCAGAAAAAGATCATGATCAGTTTTGGTCTGGCAACTAATACCTCCTTGCTGATTATGGACGAACCCACCAATGGTCTGGATATCCCTTCAAAAATACAATTCAGAAAAATCATTGCTTCTGCCCTGACTGAAGAAAGATGTGTGATTATTTCTACGCACCAGGTTAGAGATCTGGATAGTTTGATTGATACTTTGGTTGTGCTGCATGAGAAAGAAATTGTACTAAATGACTCTCTGGATAACATTGCAGATAGATTGCTGTTTACCACAGCCGCTCAGGCAAATACTGAAGCCATATTATATACGGAAGAAAATTCAATTGGTGTAAATACAATCAGCACGAATACTTCACAAAAATATAGCAGAGTAGATATGGAAATGCTTTTTAATGCAATCATTTCTGGTCATCAATCAATTATTGACAGCTTAAAATAAATCAAATGAACAACATATTTAGTTTTCAGCGTTTTTTCAAGCTGCTGAGTAAACATACAAGAGAGCAGTATAAGACCTATTTAATTTCCACAGGTGTTTTAATAGGAATTTTATCCTTAATGCTGGGTTTTACAGCTTACCTGGGCGGTGGAGCCCTGGATGTAAAGGCGCAATTTGCTTATTTCTATATTTTTCTGTTTTTATCAGGTACAATTTTCACGAGTATGGTATTCACTGACCTCGGCGATAAAAAGAAATCTATCCCGGCACTGACCCTTCCGGTATCTAATTTTGAACGTTTTTTTGTTGGGTGGGTTTATTCCTATGTAATATTTCAAGTAATTTTCATTAGTTGTTATCTTTTAGTAGACTCGATTGTGATCCATCTGGGCAATGTGAACCCTAATGTGAAAAATGAATTGTTTAGTGTGATTGAGGGTAAGAATAAATTTTTGATTGCATTTATGATTTTCGGCTTGCTGCATGCAATTGCCTTCCTTGGAGCAGTATTTTTTGAGAAGCTGCATTTCATCAAAACAGCTTTTGTCATTTTTATTATGTTGGGTATCCTTCAATTAATTAATGTACCATTAATTAGCTTTTTCTTTAAAACAAACGCACGTATGCAGCCAATATTTGCTGGTGTGTCACTACAGGAAAAAGATAATTTTTATTTTATAAATCCAGTAGATCAATCTTATGCAATATTGATTACCATGTTCCTTGCGGTATCAATTATATTATGGGCGGCAGCATTTTTTAAACTGAAAGAAAAACAAGTATAGGATGGAATTTAGAGAGAACGAGGCCATATATCTGCAAATAGCAGCTTTTGTGGGAGATAATATACTTATAGAGAAGTGGATTGAAAAGATTCCATCAGTAAGGGAACTTGCAGTAGATCTTCAGGTGAACCCGAATACAGTAATGCGTGCATATGAGTTTCTTCAAGTCAAAGAAGTAATTATCAATAAGCGGGGAATTGGCCTCTTTGTGGCCAGCCAGGCAAAAGAAAAACTGAAAACCTATAGAAAAGAAAAATTCCTGGGACAGGAACTTCCTGAGTTTTTTAGAAATATCTCTCTGCTGGAGATCAGCATAGAAGAAATTAAACAACGCTATGAAGCTTTTATCCAAACTAATAATAAACCTGAATAACCATGAAGAAAAGTAACATGTTAATCATCACAGCTATCCTCATTGTAATGGGGTCTTTAGTAGCTTTTAATTATACTCTTAAAGCAGTTTATTTAACCGGAGATTATAAAAGCCGTTTTAATGGGATGGATTTCACACCTTTGAATGGAATAGAAAAACTCATTATACAGACTGAAAGATTGTCGAATGTCCATGTGGAGTATGGGGAAAAGGAAGGTATATGGGTTGACCGGGATATCAAAGAAAAAGTGAAATTCGAAACCAGTCAGCATACACTTAACTTAGGTGAATCTGATGCTAGTAAGCAAGAGAAATCCTCCTGGATCAATGGCCGTATTGTCATTATTACCAAAAATCTGAATGCTATTGCAACAGTTTCAAATTTTAAGCCTAAAAAGGGAGAACGCTACCCCTATGGTTCAAGCGAGATCAGTTTGAAAGGATATCACTTAGATCAGCTGGATTTGCAGATTGAATCTTATGTGAGTGTTTATCTGCACCGTATGGAAGTACAGACGTTAAATGCAATTGTTGGGACTAAAACAAGTGAAGGTGCAGAACTTACGCTCTCTTCAGACACCAAAATCAATAGTGCTACATTAAACGTCCCTGGAAACAGTAAATTGACTATGCTGGACCCGAAAATTGTAAAAACAAACTATTTGTTGTCGGATAGTGCGACAGTCTCGCTGAACGGAAGAGTTGTGCAAATGATTAAATAAACCTATTCTTGTCATTTCAAAATTAAGCCGCTGTCTTCTTGAACAAAGACAGTGGCTTTTTCTTTTCTCCAAACTAGGTTTTATCCTTTTAAAATCAAAATAACCATTTAATGTGCTTTTAATGAGTGTAGTTAGTCTTTTTTTATATTTAATACTACTAATTCTATGTATAATATATATCTTTGGAATAATCGACCATGAAAACGTCTTTTAAACAAAACAATCCTTAACCAAGATTTATTGACATGCAAAGTTTTAGAACGGAGCTGGAGAACCCGGTAGTAGAAAAAGATATCATAGATCTTGAACAAAAGATCCGTGCCTTCCGTGAAGGAAAAATACACGACGAAAAGTTTCGCAGTCTTCGGCTTGCGCGTGGTGTTTATGGTCAGCGGCAGCCGGGCGTACAAATGGTGCGTATTAAATTGCCATTCGGAAAAGTTACCTTTAAACAGTTATTGCGTATTGCCGATGTTTCTGATGAATACGGTAGTGGAAATCTGCATTTAACTACTAGGCAGGACATTCAGATTCATTATGTGAGTTTGGATCGAACACCAGAATTGTGGGCAGAACTGGAACGTGATGACATTACTTTACGTGAAGCCTGTGGTAATACCGTTAGAAATGTAACTTCTTCGCCTGATGCTGGGATCAACCCTGAGGAACTTTTTGATGTTTCTCCTTATGCACAGGCTGTATTTAAATATTTTTTAAGAAATCCTATCTGTCAGGAAATGGGCAGGAAGATTAAGATATCTTTTTCAGCAACAGAAAAGGATACTGCTTTCAGTTATATTCATGATTTAGGTTTTATTCCTAAACTGAATGAAAAAGGAGAGCGTGGATTTAAAGTCATGTTTGCGGGTGGTTTGGGGGCACAACCTTTTCTGGCCAGTGTAGTGCATGATTTTTTACCTGAAGATCAATTGATTCCTTACTCTGAGTCTGTTTTGAGGGTTTTTGACCGTCATGGAGAAAGAACGAACAGAAATAAAGCAAGGTTAAAATATCTGGTTCAAAAACTTGGATTGGAAGAAGTAACGCGCTTAATTGCTGAAGAAGTAATCGCCAATAAATCAAAATCTTTTCAGGTTGATCTCGGTACTGTACCTCTTCCCGCGTTGCCAGAGGCTATTGCTGCCAATGATCAGCGCCCGGCAGATGAGACCCATTATAAAAGATGGCTGGATACCAATGTATTCCCGCAAAAACAAAGTGGTTTTTATGGGGTATATATTAAAGTACCTGTAGGTGATATTAAAACTGATAAAGCACGCTTATTTGTAGCGGCTATACGTCCTTATGTAGCGGATGAAATCAGAATTACGCAGAATCAGGGTTTGTTGTTGAAATTTGTCAGAGCAGAAGCATTGATCCCATTATATACGGTATTAAATGAGCTGGACTTTGCGGTTCCTGGGTTTGATAGTGTGGGTGATATTACGACCTGCCCGGGTACAGATACTTGTAATTTAGGAATTGCAAACAGCATGTCCCTTGCGGCGGTATTGGAAGGAGTAATTCATGAAGAATATCCTGATCTGATTTACGATAAAGACATTAAGATTAAAATAAGCGGCTGTATGAATTCATGTGGTCAGCATGGTCTGGCACACATTGGATTTCATGGAAGTTCAGTCAAAGCAAACGGAAAAGTTGTGCCTGCAGTGCAGGTGATGATTGGTGGCGGAACAGTAGGTGATGGCGAAGGCCGGGTTGCCGAGCGTGTAATTAAAGCACCAACTAAACGTGCACCAGCTATTTTGCGCACAGTTTTGGACGACTACAGTGCGAATTCAGGTGAAAATGAAAGTTTCCACCAATATTATGATGCTAAAGGTAAGGATCACTTTTACCAGTTATTGAAACCACTGGCAGACCTTACTGCTTTAAAAGATGAAGAGTATGTAGACTGGGGCCACGAAGAAACTTTTGTGACTGCAATTGGCGTAGGCGAATGTGCAGGCGTAGTGATTGATTTGGTGGCTACCCTTTTACTCGAAGGAGAAGAAAAGTTGTTATGGGCATGTTCAGCTTTTGAAGGCAAGGCCTGGTCTGATGCGATTTATCATTCCTACAGTGTATTTGTGAATACTGCAAAGGCTTTATTATTAGATAAAAGTATCAGTAGTAGTACTCAAACTGGTGTGATCAGAGAGTTTGATACCAATTTTGTAGAAACGGGTGAGGTAGTTTTACCTTCAACTTTTAACGGGTTGGTATTGCAAATTAATAAAAACGAGCCGACAGAAGAGTTTGCAACAGCTTATCTGGAGCAGGCAAGACAATTTTATTCAGCAATGAGAGCGAAGAGGGAGGCGCAGGTAAATGTTAATTAATTCGGGAACAAAAAGAGAAATCAGAGAGCCAAGAATTACGCTTGTTGGCGCTGGACCGGGAGATCCGGAACTGATTACGATGAAAGGTGCAAATGCATTGAAAGATGCGGATGTGGTTTTATATGATGCATTGGTGAATGAAAAGGTATTAGAATACGCTGCTGCGGATTCTATCAAAGTATATGTAGGAAAACGTTCTGGTGAACATTCTTATTCGCAAGAAGCGATCAATAAACTGATGGTAGATTATGCGATCAATTACGGACATGTAGTTCGTTTGAAAGGCGGTGATCCATTTGTGTTTGGCCGTGGTTATGAAGAATTGAATTTTGCAGCGGGCTATAATATACCGGCGCAGATGATTCCAGGATTGTCAAGCTCTATTTCTGTACCGGGTTTGCAGCAGATTCCGGTTACACACCGCGGATTAAGTGAAAGCTTTTGGGTGGTTACAGGATCTACGGCTTCCGGAGCAATCTCCAACGACCTTTATGAGGCTGTCCGTACTAAAGCAACGGTAGTGGTATTGATGGGGTTAAACAAACTGAAAGAGATTGTAAAGTTGTATAAGCAGGAAGGAAAAGCAAATTTACCTGTTGCTGTGATTCAAAGCGGTTCTACTGAAGAAGAAAAACTGGCGATTGGTATTGTCGATACGATTGAAGAAGTTGTACTGGAAAAAGGAATCGGAGCACCAGCTATTTTAGTGTTTGGTGAAGTAGTTTCTTTACACCCTCAATTCCAGCCAATCAAAGATTTTTTTGCAGCCATTAAAGAAGAGTTATAAACTGTGGAAGAACTAAAAGGCAATCAACTATTTCCTGTTTTTTTAAAGCTCAATCAATTGCATACGGTCATTATCGGAGCAGGACCTGTGGGGCTTGAAAAGCTGAATGCCGTGCTTGGTCAGAGTGAACAGGCAAAAATTACAGTGGTTGCTGAGGAGATAACCAGGGAGGTTTATGAACTCGCTGAAAGGTTACCTCAAGTTAAACTTGTGAAGAAAAGTTATACAGCAGCCGATCTTGATCAGGCAGATATAGTGATTGCAGCCACCAACAATAATGGATTAAATGAAGTGATCATACGTGACGCCCATGCGTTGAAATTACTGGTAAATGTGGCTGATAAGCCTGATTTATGTGATTTCTACCTCGGTTCTATCGTGAAAAAAGGAGACCTGAAAATAGCAATCTCTACCAATGGCAAATCACCAACCATTGCTAAAAGATTAAAAGAATTGTTTAATGATAACCTACCGGGCGAACTGGATATTACTTTACAGCAAATGAGTTCATTACGTAATACTTTACAAGGAGATTTCAGTTCGAAAGTAAAGACGCTGAATGAGGTGAGCGCGGTACTTGTAGAATCTGCTGTTCAGAAAGCTGTGGAACCTGCTGTTCAGAAAGCGGTGGAACCTGTTGTTCAGAAATTAGTAAATCTTACCGTTCAGAAGACTTCGTATCCTAAGTTTAAATGGCTCATCTGGTTAACAATTGTTTTGTCAATTGCTGTCCTGATTGCTGTTTTCTGGCAAAGAGAGCCGGAGTTTCAGGCTTATGTAGCGGAGATTAATCCTATGTTTTACTGGTTTTTAGCAGGAGGTTTCATTTTTGCTATGGTCGATGGTGCCATAGGGATGTCTTATGGGGTTACTTCTACAGCTTTTTCATTGTCTATGGGGATTCCACCAGCCTCGGCCAGTATGGGGGTCCATCTTTCTGAAGTACTAAGTAATGGTATAGCCGGGTGGATGCATTACCGGATGGGAAATATCAATTGGAAATTGTTTAAATTATTGATTATTCCGGGTATCCTTGGTGCGGTAGCGGGTGCTTACCTGTTGTCTTCATTAGAGCATTATGGGACTTATATCAAACCATTTATCTCTTTATACACCTTGATACTTGGTGGGGTGATCCTTTCCAAAGCTTTTAATGTATCCAGAAAGAGAGTTGGCGGAAAGATTAAGAAGATTACTTTATTGGGTCTTTTCGGTGGTTTTATTGATGCTGTAGGTGGCGGTGGATGGGGTTCTATTGTTTTATCCAGCCTGATTGCTGGTGGCAGAAATGCCCGGTTCTCTCTGGGTACAGTAAAACTGACCCGTTTTTTTATCGCACTGATGAGCTCATTGACTTTTATCACGATGCTGAAGTCTGCACATTGGGAAGCGGTAGCCGGGTTGGTTATCGGCAGTGCCTTAGCTGCGCCGATAGCAGCAAAAGTTTCTAACCGTATTTCGGTCAAGAGCATTATGGTTGCTGTAGGGATTATTGTTATTGCGGTGAGTTTAAGAAGTATCATTATGTTTATTATAAAAGTTATATAAAATGAAAGCGTACCTGGAAGAAATAGCTGTGCAGATTAAAGACATGGGCCCTGTAGAAGCCTTAACTTTCCTTTCGCAGAAATTTGCGGGACAGATTACCTTTTCTACAAGTTTTGGCTGGGAAGATCAGGTCATCACAGATTTAATATTTGCTAATGACTTGCCAATAAAGGTGTTTACGCTGGAAACTGGCCGTTTATTTCCTGAAACTTATTATGTCTGGAACAGGACTTTGGAAAACTATCAAAAGCCTATTCATGCTTATCATCCGGATGAAGCGGCACTGGAAGCTATGGTTTCTAAAAAGGGGCCGAATAGTTTTTATGAATCAGTTGAAAATAGAAAAGAGTGTTGTGCTATCCGGAAGATAGTTCCCTTAAAAAGAGCACTCCAGGGGAATAAATGCTGGGTAACCGGGATCAGGGCAGAACAATCTTTAAACCGTACAGACATGTCAAATCTGGAATGGGATGAAGAAAATCAGCTGATTAAGTTTCACCCCATCTTTTATTGGAGCCTGGATGAGGTCAAAGCCTATATTAAAAAGAACAACATTGTATACAATACCCTTCATGACAAAGGATTTCCCAGCATTGGCTGTGCTCCCTGTACCAGGGCAGTTCAGGAAGGTGAAGATTTCAGAGCAGGAAGATGGTGGTGGGAAGATCAGTCAAAGAAGGAATGTGGTTTGCACGCCACAAAATAACGAGAAACACATGAGTAAATATAATTTAGATTATTTAGACGAATTAGAAGCAGAAGCAATTCATATTCTGCGTGAGGTTGCGGGGCAGTTTGAAAAGCCGGCACTGCTTTTTTCTGGCGGAAAAGATTCTATTACGCTGGTAAGACTTGCTGAAAAAGCTTTCCGTCCAGGTAAATTTCCTTTTCCGCTGGTACATATTGATACCGGGCATAATTTCCAGGAAACGATTACTTACCGGGATGAAATGGTTGAACGTTTAGGCGAAAAACTGATCGTAGGTTATGTGCAGGAGTCAATTGATAGTGGTAAAGTCATTGAGCAGAAAGGTAAAAATGCAAGCAGAAATTCTTTGCAGACTATTACTTTACTCGATACGATCGCACAGCATGGTTTTGATGCTTGTATCGGCGGTGCCAGAAGAGATGAGGAAAAAGCGAGAGCTAAAGAACGTATTTTTTCGGTAAGAGATGAATTTGGCCAATGGGATCCTAAACGCCAGCGTCCTGAGCTTTGGAATATCTATAACGGCAGAATCCATAAAGGAGAAAATGTAAGGGTATTCCCAATCAGTAATTGGACTGAGCTCGATGTTTGGAACTATATCCGCAGAGAAAAAATGAGTCTGCCATCTATTTATTTTGCACATCACAGGGATTGTATCACCAGAAACGGACAATTGATGGCTGCATCTCCTTTTCTGAATATGGATGAGGCAGATATCGTGACCCACCGCAAAGTGAGGTTCCGCACCGTAGGAGATATGAGCTGTACTGCAGCAGTAGAATCTGAAGCTGATCAGATTGATGATATTATAGATGAAATCAGCGCATCAAAAATAAGTGAACGTGGTGCCCGCCTGGACGATAAAGTGTCTGAAGCAGCCATGGAAGACCGCAAAAAAGGAGGATACTTTTAATGAATATACTTAAGTTTTTTACAGCAGGAAGTGTTGACGACGGGAAAAGTACCCTGATCGGCAGATTATTATATGATACCGGTTCTATTCTGGCAGATCAGCTGGAAGCTTTACAGCAGTCGAACCGTAAAAATGATGACGGTACAATTGATCTGGCAATTTTAACAGATGGGTTGCGCGCAGAAAGAGAACAGGGAATTACTATTGATGTGGCTTACAAGTATTTTCAGACTGAGAAAAGAAAGTTTATTATCGCAGATACGCCTGGTCATATTCAGTATACCCGCAATATGGTTACGGGTGCATCAACGGCTAATCTGGCTATCATCCTGGTAGATGCAAGAAATGGTGTGGTAGAACAGACTATCAGGCATTCTTACCTGGTTTCGTTGCTGGGGGTAAGCCATGTCGTGATTTGTATCAACAAAATGGATATGGAGGGTTACAGTGAAGAGGTATTTAATACGATCACTGAAAACTATAAAAAAATGGCTGCGAAGCTGAATTTGCAGGATATTACTTTTATCCCGGTCAGTGCTTTAAAAGGCGACAATATTGTGCATACTTCTGAGCATATGCCTTGGTATAAAGGAACTAGCTTACTGGATTTTCTGGAAACAGTAGAAGTTACGGTGAACCAGGATCTGCATTATGCAAGGATGCCGGTACAATGGGTTATCCGTCCTCAAACTGAGGCATTGCATGATTACAGAGGTTATGCCGGCCGTATTTTGAGCGGTGCTTTTAAGGTAAATGATAAAGTCACTGTTTTACCTTCGGGTAGCAGTTCTGTGATTGACAGGATTGAAATCTTCGAGCAAACCCCTCAGGAAGCTACTGCAGGACAATCTGTTACATTACACTTGAAAGATAATATTGATATCAGCAGGGGAGATGTACTCGTGAATTCAAGTTATCTGCCACAGCGTTCTCAATTGATAGAGGCAGATTTGTGCTGGATGGACAATAAGCCAATGGATGATTCTATTACTTATTTCTTACAACATAACAGTAAGCTAACCAAATGTAAGATCAGAGAAATTCTGCATAAAGTGAATATCAATACTTTGGAAAAAGAGGAAACACATGAGTTCAAATTAAATGATATAGGACGTGTGGTGATTAAAACGGCCGATGAACTGGCTTTCGATTTATATACTGAAAATAAAGCCAATGGTTCAGCAATTTTGATTGACGGACGTACGAATTTAACTGTAGGTGCACTGATGTTCAGAGCTATAGTTGAATAAAGATGAATAGCATTCAATGATATTAAAGAAGGGATAAACCAAAGTGTTTGTCCCTTTTTTGATAGAAAAGGATTTTATAGTTATATAGTGAGAAACTGGCATTATATTTAGATATTGTTACAAGAATGGATTTTAAATTATTTAAAGAGATGTTAAAAAGAATATTAGTGGCAACTTTTATCGCGGCAGTCATAGCCTGCCAGGCTACTCCAAAGCCACAAAAGGTGGTTGAGGGTATTCCAAATATTATGCCCGATGAGAAGCAAAGCTTGGTAGCGAGGCAAATTGTTGCGCTGATAGAAAACTACAATTATAAAAAGATAGTAGTCAATGATTCTATTTCTTCGATTGTACTGGATAAATATATAAAGGCATTGGATCCCTACCGCAATTATTTCCTGGCCTCTGATATCAAGGATTTTGAACAGTTCAGAACCACATTGGACGATTCTTTTAGAGATGGTGATCTGAGCGCCCCATTCTATATCTTTAATATTTATTCCAAAAGATATAATGAAACGCTGGATTATGCCTTGGCGCATATCAAAGATAAGTATGACTTTAACCAGCAGGATACCTATGTTTTTAACCGGGAGAAAATGCCTTGGGTAACTTCCATTGCAACGTTGAATGATATATGGAAGAAGAAGGTTAAATATGAGCTGGTTAATTTAAAGCTGGCGGGAACTTCGGACGTTAAAAATGCAGAAACATTAACCAAAAGATATAAAAACCTGAAGTTACAATCTTCTAAATTGAATAATCAGGATGTATTTCAGTTATTGATGGATGCTTTTACAGGTGCTATAGATCCGCATACCAATTATTTCAATCCATCGAATGCCAGCCAGTTCAATGAACAGATGTCCCGTTCTATAGAAGGGATTGGTGCTTACCTGCAGTCGGAAAACGATGTTTTGAAAATTGCAGAAGTAACGCCAGGCGGGCCGGCTTATAAAAGTAAACAACTGCATGCAGGAGACCGGATTATTGGAGTTGCACAGGCAGATGGTGAATTTGAAGATATTATTGGCTGGAGACTTGACAATGCTGTCGCAAAAATTAAGGGGCCTAAAGGAACTGTAGTCCGATTGAAAATTATCCCTGTTGGGCATGATATGTCTTCAAAACCTGTCATTATAGAGATCACCAGAGAGAAGATTGTAATGGAAGATCAGTCTGCTAAAAAAGAAGTAAAAACGATACATACTAACGGCAAACCTTACAAAATAGGAATCATTAATGTGCCTGCGTTTTATATCGACTCTAAAGCCGCAATTGCTAAAGAAGCGAACTATAAAAGTACAACACGTGATGTTAAACTATTAATTGATACGCTGAAAAATAAAGATAAAGTTGATGCAATTGTGATGGATCTTCGCGGTAATGGCGGAGGTTCTTTATTAGAAGCTATTGATCTGACTGGTTTGTTCATTGACCAGGGGCCTGTTGTTCAGGTGAAGGATCAAAAAGGAGAAGTTGAAGTGGACAGCGACGAAAATCCTGGCGTAGCCTGGAGTGGCCCATTTGGTGTTTTGGTAGACCGTACAACGGCCTCTGCTTCTGAAATTTTTGCAGGTGCAATACAAGATTATGGAAGAGGCGTAATTATCGGTACACAGACTTACGGTAAAGGGACTGTACAACAGCCAATTGATTTAAATAAACTAGTTAACCCTTCTATTTTAGAACGTTTAGCTAGCCTGGTGAAATTAGATAGTACAGGTAAGCCTGTTCAAAAAGCTGAAGTTCCTCAGTTAGGACAAATCAATTTAACCATCGCTAAGTTTTATCGTGTAAACGGTAGCAGTACACAACATAAAGGGGTGATGCCGGATATTACTTTACCTTCTTTTTATCCAATGGATAAAGTGGGTGAGGATACGGAACCTTCTGCTTTGCCTTGGGATGAGATTCAGAAATCTGATTTTGTAGCGGTAGCCAACCTGGGAACACTGAAAACAGAGCTGGCTAAATTGCATGAAACAAGAATGGAGAAGTCATTGGATTACAAGATTCTGGTTCAGGATATTGCGGATATGAAAAAGCGTAATCTGGAAACCTCAGTTACCTTGAATGAGGCGAAATTAAAAGCAGAAAGAGAAGTTCTGGAGGTTAAATCTTTAGAAAAGATCAATAAACTGAGAGCTACCAGAGGGCTGGCTCCTGTTAAAAAAGGGGACAAAATCAAGAAAAGTGAGAATTTTGATTTCTTAGAGGATGAAACTTTAAGGGTAATGGCTGATTATATTCAACTGAAGCCCACAGTTTAAGCATAAAATACTATCTTAAGAAGCCGTTTAAAATTGATTTTAAACGGCTTCTTACATTTTAACTATTACTGAACAAGAATAACCAATCACTATGGACTTATTACTAGTACTATTTGGGATAATTATCCTGCTGATCCTGATCCTTAAGAAAGTGAGCCCTATGCTTGCACTGCTGATCGTAGCGGTAGCTACGGGACTGATGTTAGGTTTGCCTGTAGAGAAGGTGATGAGTTCTGTAAGTAAAGGTATAGGCAGTACCATGGGGGATATGGTTATGGTACTTGCCTTAGGGGCAATGGTTGGTAAACTGGCCGAGGATAGTGGAGCGGCAAAGAAGATCGTCTTCGTACTGGTCCGGATTTTTGGAATTCAGAATATACAATGGGCAGTACTGCTGACGGGAATCCTGGTTGGTATTCCGTTATTTTACAATGCTGGTTTTGTAGTCTTGATTCCGTTAGTATTTACGATTGCTTCGGCTGCTAAACTTCCTAAATTATATGTTGGAATCCCAATGGCTGCTGCACTGTCAGTAACGCATGGTTTTCTTCCGCCTCATCCTGGCCCGGTTGCTTTAGCCAGTATTTTTCACGCTGATATTGGCCGTACTTTAATTTATGGTTTGATCATCAGTATTCCGGTAGCTATTATTGCCGGGATCTTTTTTCCAAGAGCAATTATCAAATTACCTAAAAGAGATAGCGCACATCAGAAACTGGATTTGCAGGGAGAAGAAAATTTACCATCTGCACTGAAAAGTTTTATCATTGCGCTTTCACCGATATTTTTTATTGTAGTAGGAACCGTTGGAGTCTTAATCACTCAAAATCCTTCGATCCAGCATGTGCTTGTTTTTATTGCAAATCCAACAGTGGCATTAACTATGGCTATTCTCATTACGATTTCTATTCAGCGTATTCCGATGCAAAAAGCAATGGATTCTTGTGTAGAAGGAGTAAAGAGCATTGCTATGATTATTCTGATTATAGCTGCGGGCGGGGCGTTTAAGCAAATCCTGGTAGACAGTGGAATTGGTGAACAAGTGAAAACATTGACTGGTGATCTGCATGTTTCTCCGCTCATTCTGGGCTGGCTGATCGCTGCATTATTACGGGTTACTTTAGGGTCTGCTACAGTAGCAGCACTAACAGCTTCGGGAATGGTTATTCCTTTTATCACCGCAGGAGCGTCACCAGAGTTAATGGTATTGGCGGTAGGCGCAGGAAGTTTAATGCTTTCTCATGTGAATGATACAGGCTTCTGGATGTTTAAAGAATATTTTAACCTGAGCTTGAAAGAAACTTTTAAAACCTGGACAGTGATGGAGAGCCTGGTCTCTGTACTGGGACTGATCGGGGTAATGCTGATGAGTCAGTTTGTATAAATTAACTGCTGTGAAGATAGCTATTGATAAGGCCTGTTTAGATGAACCGTGAACCAGTAAATCTAAACAGGCCTTTGATTTAAAATCTGGTATATACTGCCAGTTGAATTACATTGTTTATCGAATTGGTATTTACTCCTTTTACAGCCTGATTTAAATAACCTGCCTCCAGATCGAATTTCTTACTGAACCGGTAGCCCAGTGCTGCATAAGCCCGGTTCTGATCAAAGAAGTGACCACTCAATTTATCTTTATGCTGAACATTGAAGAAAAGTTCGTTTTGCAATGCTGCAAAAAGTCCCTTTTCAAACTGCTGTGCTTCTTTCTTTAATGGAATAAGGAAGCGGACAAAGTATCTTAAACGCTGTGCAAATACGTCCTGATCACGCACTTTCTCTACAAACCGCTGCTCTAACCTGAACCGGTGGCTCACGTTCACTGTACTGATCTTGTGCTTGTGGATATACTGCTGCCAGATGCGGTGCTCCACAAGTTTATGTTCGCCAAGATCATCGACCTGATTGTGGGTTTCACTTAAGAGGTAACCCAGTGTCACCTCATTTTGAGGATTGATAAAATAAGTTATCCCCGGTCTGAAAAGGAAGTTCTTTACGTTTTTCCAATCGTCTGCAGATCTGACCTGAACATCCAGGTGAGTCCCCCATTTTTCATTAATTTTAGTATTATTAAGCAGAAATAACCAGCCACTATTCTGAGAATTGGTCTGGGCAATGACGGTGGTGCCCAAAAAGCACAGGGCTGTCAGCAAGAAAATGTAAATACGGATCATCTGATTTTATTTGTGTGTCTCGCTAAAATAATAACAATATTGATAACACCCCATAAAAAAACGGGATTAAGCTTAATACTTAATCCCGTTCAGTTGAAATTTCTTTCTATTTTGTAGTCAGACCACGGTTTTTCTCCATAGGACCGATTTTTGGATCATGTCCTCTGAATTCGCGGAACAACTTTCCATAATCTTCTGTATTTCCTTTGGATAAGATCATATCGCGGAAACGCTGACCATTTACCCTGTTTAAGCCTCCATTTTCTTCAAACCATGAATAAGCATCGTCATCCAGCATTTCGGTCCATAGGTAGGCATAATAACCTGCACCATAACCTCCGCCCCAGATATGAGAGAAATAACTGGTGCGGTAACGTGGTGGAACTTCAGTAAGGTCAAGTTTCAATTGATGTAAAGAAGCCTTTTCAAATTCGTCCGTGTTTTGCAGTGCTGCGCTGGCCGGGATTTTATGCCATGCCAGGTCTAAAGAAGCTGCAGCAAGGATCTCGGTCAGGTTATATCCCTGGTTAAAAGTGGCTGCTTTTTTGATTTTATCCACTAAAACCTGTGGCATCAGCTCACCTGTTTTATAGTGAACAGCGTAGTTTTTAAATACTTGCGGATTTAATGCCCAATGCTCATTGAATTGAGAAGGGAACTCTACAAAGTCACGCGCTACATTAGTACCTGATATAGCTGGATATTGCTGATTTGCAAATAAACCATGCAAACCGTGTCCAAATTCGTGGAACATCGTCGTTACATCACTGAAGCTGATCAAAGCAGGTTGTCCTTCGGCAGGTTTGGTGAAATTACATACATTGTAAATTACTGGCTTAGTACCCAATAATTTAGACTGTCCAACAAAATTAGACATCCATGCACCTCCTGATTTATTATCACGTTTGAAATAATCACAATAGAAAAGACCGATTGTAGTTTTATCCTTGTCAAATACTTCAAATACTCTGACATCTTTCTGGTAAACCGGAAGGTCATGACGTTCTGTGAAAGTGATTCCGTACAATAAATTTGCAGCGTAGAAAACACCCTTCTCTAATACCTTGTTCAATTCAAAGTATGGTTTAACCTGGTTTTCATCCAGATCATATTTTTGCTTTCTGACTTTCTCCGCGTAATAATCCCAATCCCATGGCTGGATTTTAAAACCTCCTTTTTCCAGGTCTGCCTGCGCTTGAATGTCGGCGGCTTCAGCTTTGGCTTTAGCAGTTGCAGCAGGAACTAACTGCGCGAAAAATGCATCAACGGCTGCTGGCGTTTTAGCCATCTGGTCCTGCAGTTTCCAGCTTGCATAATCAGGGAATCCCAACAGTTTAGCTTTGTCGGCCCTTATTTTTGCAATACGTACAATCGTGCTGCGTGTATCATTGGCATCTTGTTTTTCTGTACGGTTCCAGGAAGCCTTAAATATCTTTTCGCGTGTTGTGCGATTGGTTAGAGACCGCAAAATAGGCTGCTGTGTTGTATTTTGCAGTGAAATTAACCATTTGCCTGGCTGTTTATTTGCTTTTGCATCTTGTGCTGCTGCATCCAGCTCTCCTTGTGAAAGTCCGGCCAATTCTGCTTTGTCTGAAAATAAAACTGCCCCTGCTTTGTTAGCTGCCAATAACAGGTTAGAGAATTTTGTACTTAAAGAAGCTTCTTCTTCGTTCAGTTTTTTAAGTTTTGTTTTATCCGCATCAGATAATTTAGCGCCTGCTAACTCAAATTGCTGTTCGTAAAATTCGGCCAGGCGTTTAGACTCCGGGTCAAGTTTCAATTGTTCGCGTTTCTCGTAAATTGCCTGTACACGTTTGAATAATTTGGAGTTTAAATAGATGGCATCCTGGTGTGCTGCTTGTTTAGGCGCGATATCCTCTTGTACTTTTTGTAGTTTAGGATTCGTATTTCCACTGGTTAAGGCACTAAATACATTATTTGTCCGGGTTAACATTTGTCCGCTCTTTTCCATTGCAACCAGCGTGTTTTCAAAAGTTGGAGCATCTGGGTTGTCTGCAATTTTCTGCATTTCTTCTAACTGGATTTTCATTCCCTGCTCTAAAGCAGGTTGAAAATCATCATCCTTGATCTGATCAAATGCTGGTGTCTGATAAGCAAGTTTACTCGCTTCAGTAAAAGGGTTAGCAGAAGAACTTGTTTGCTCGCTGCCGGATTTCTCCTTATTATTTCCGCAGGATGCGGTCACTGCAATGACGGCCAAAAGTGGCATGATGAATATTTTATTCATTTTCTATGATAATGGTTTAGCCGAATTTACATAAAATACTATAAGATGCTGATTCAGGAACTGGTAATAATCTGGTTACGGCAAGCAGACTGGTAGCTCATTTCAATATTTGCGCATCACAGATAGCAGGTGTTCAATGTCAAAAGGTTTGCAGATATAGTCATCAAAACCATAAATGGCGTACTGTTTCCGGATGTTATAATTACAGCTCAATGCGAGGATTGGAAGACAGGGGAAGTCCTTTTTGATAGCTGCACATAAACAGGTGCATTCTTCGCCAGAGAGCCTGAAATCGAGCAAAATCAGTTCGGGATTAAAGCTGTTGATTTTCGAAGCCACATCTTTATAATGGGGCACGGCAAGCACTTCAAAACTGGCATCTTCCAGCAGGAAGGTCAGTATGTTGAGCAGGTCAAGGTCGGTATCCTGTACAATCACTTTCTTCATCGCGACTCATTTTTATCAGAATCAAAAAATGAGTTTGAGAGCACTTGTTGATTTAAATTAAAGATAATGTTTTTTATGAATAAAAGGATAATAGAATTTTTCGCGTATATTTTAGCCTCATTTAACGAAAAACCGATATAATATGCCTGAATTACCAGATTTAGAAATTTTCAGCCGCAATCTTGAACAAAAACTAAGTGGCAAACTGCTGAAAGAAGTTATTGTGACAAATGGTAAGAAACTGAATGTTTCTGCGAAAGAACTAAAGTCTGCTATTGAAGATCAGAAACTTAGCGAGGTATCCCGTGCCGGAAAAGAATTGTATTTTGGATTTGAAAATAAGGCGATATTGAGTATACATATGATGCTGAAAGGCGAACTTCATTTGTCTAAACAAGAAACGGTTCCAAAACATGCTATTATTGAACTGCTTTTTAAAGACGGTACTCAATTTTGTCTGACTGATTTCCAGGGAATGGCGAAGGCTACTTTAAATCCGGCTGCTGATGAAACTCCGGATGCTTTAGCACCAGAAGTAGATGCCGGTTTCTTTAAAAAAGTCTTTGCTGTGAAAAAAGCAGCCGTTAAAAATGTATTGCTGGATCAGCACATTATCCGCGGAATTGGCAATGCTTATGCGGACGAGATTTTATGGGAAGCTGGGATTTCACCTTTTTCTCCAGCGCATAAGATTCCTGATGAAAAGCTGAAAGATCTATCCAAAGCGGTGAGACATGTACTGGAAAATGCAGTGAAACAGATTTCAAAAACCCATCCAGACATTATCAGTGGTGAAGTGAGAGATTTCCTGAAAATCCATACCACAAAGAAGATGCATAGTCCATCGGGCATGCCTATTCTGATTGTAAAAGCAGGAGCAAGGAAGACCTATTATACCGAGGAGCAAGAGGTTTTTAATTAATTTGACCGGTCTGAGCAGTTCATTCACCGTTAAAATTTGATTAAAACGAGACTGCTGATAAATTATTCCTCCAAAAATTTATAACTTCATCAGCTCAATAAACCAATGGCTATTGATTGGGGTTGAAGGAATAAATTTTAAAAATGAAAGAACAAATCAGTACTGATCAAAAGAGTCCTCCGGGAATATTCAGCCTGTTAAAACCCTATAGGGCAATGGTCATCATGCTCATTCTATTTGCTTTGTTCAGCAATGGATTGAATTTATGGCTTCCCCGGATGATTGGTCATGGAATCGATGCTTATAATAGTGGAAATTTCTCCTATAAAGCCATTATCATAGAATTTACGGTAGTCGCGCTGATTATTTTTGTATTCAGCTACCTGCAGGGAATTGTACAGACTTTCGCTTCGGAGCGTGTAGCACGCGATCTGAGAACCAGGATTACCAGGAAAATCTCAGAGCAGAGTTTTGTATTTATTGAGAAAACCAATCCTTCGAAATTATTGACTAACCTGACTTCAGATGTGGATTCAGTGAAGTTGTTTATTTCTCAGGCTATTGTTTCTATAGTCTCTTCTATCTTTATTATTATCGGTGCTACTATTTTGCTGTTAAGTATTAACTGGAGACTGGGTTTAACCACAATCTGTATTATTCCTATTATTGGTGGTGCATATTATATTGTATTAGGTAAGGTAAAAGTACTATTTAAGAAGAGCAGAGAAGTTATTGACTGGTTAAACAAAGTCATTAATGAGAGTATTCTTGGCGCTGCACTGATCCGTGTCATCAATTCTCAGCAGCTGGAATATGAGAAGTTTTTTAATGCCAGTACACAGGCAAAGAATATTGGTATTTCTATTTTGCGGTTATTCGCGTGGCTGATTCCGATCATTGTTTTTACAGCAAACATGGCTGGATTAACTATTCTTGCGCTGGGTGGGCATTATGTGATTAAGGGAAGTATGACCATCGGGGATTTTGCTGCTTTCAACAGTTATCTTGCTTTATTGATCTTCCCGATCCTGGTAATTGGCTTTATGAGCAACGTTATTGCGCAGGCTACAGCATCTTTTGGAAGAATCAGTCAAGTGCTGAATGCAGAAGATCCTGCAGAAACAGGTACGTTAAAAACGAGTCTGACCGGAGCAATTGATGTACAAGCTGTAAGCATTATGTATGGGGAAAAATGTTCACTGAAGGACATTTCTTTTAAAGTGGAACCGGGTTCAAAGATTGCGATTATCGGGCCTACTGCTGCGGGGAAATCTCAATTGCTTTACCTGCTGACAGGGCTTATTCATGCGAGTTCAGGAAAAGTATTGTATGACGGTAAACCTATTGAAGGATATCAGTCTGAAGCTTTTCATGCCCAGGTGGGATTTGTATTTCAGGATAGTATTATGTTTAACATGAGTATCCGTGAAAATATTGCTTTTAGTGATCTGGTTACTGATGCGTCTCTGGAAAAATCTATAGCAACTGCAGAGTTGAAAGACTTTATAGATGCCATGCCCGAAGGTTTGAATACTAAAGTGTCGGAGCGGGGATTGAGTCTTTCAGGCGGGCAGAAACAGCGGATCATGTTAGCCCGGGCACTAGCTTTAAATCCGAAAATATTATTGCTTGATGATTTTACGGCAAGGGTTGATCCGCAGACGGAGCAAAAAATACTGGCCAATATTACTGCAAATTATCCAGGGCTTACTTTGATTTCGGTAACGCAGAAAATTGCAGCCGTGCAGCATTATGAGAAGATTATTCTGCTGATGCAGGGCGAACTGCTGGCTGAAGGAACGCATGAGGAGCTGATGCAAAAAAGCCCGGAATATATACAGATTCTTAATTCTCAACAAAGTACTTCCAACTATGAACTATAATTTGAACAGCCTGCCAGATGGGGCAGCAAAAAGTTCTACCTGGTCGGGGGTAAAAAGCTTGTTAAAGCTGGTAGAGCAAGAGAGAAAGACATTGATCATTGCATTAGGCGCGGTGCTGCTGAATGCTTCTTTGAACTTATTAGGCCCTTTTTTAATCGGGCATACCATTGATAAATATATCCTGACTAAACAGTATCATGGTGTACTGGTGTTCTCGGGCATCCTGCTAGCAATGTACATTACTGCTTTTGTGAGCAGTTATTTTCAGACGAAGTTAATGGGAGGATTAGGGCAACGTATTATCTTTGAACTTCGGAATGCTATCTTTAATAAAATCCAGCAGCTCCCGCTTGCTTTTTTTAATGAAAATAAAGCAGGTGATTTGATTTCCAGGGTCAATAATGATACGGATAAACTGAGCCAGTTCTTCTCACAAGCATTAATGCAGTTTATCAGTAATATTGTGATCATGATTGGAGCGGGAATTTTCCTGCTGATCATTAATATCGAATTGGGACTGGCGGCCTTGGTGCCGGCTGCTTTTATTTTGATTTTCACCAAATTAATCTCTCCATGGATTAAGAAAAAAAACGCATTAAACCTGAAAAGTACGGGTGCGATGAGTGCCGAAATTCAGGAGAGTCTGAATAATTTTAAGGTGATCATCGCCTTTAACAGACGGGATTATTTTAGAAAGCGGTTTGATCTGGCTAACCAGAAAAATTATAAAACTGCAATTGGTGCGGGGCTGGCTAATAATATTTTTCTCCCCGTATTTGGATTGTTTTCATCAATTGCACAATTGACGGTATTGTCTTTTGGTATTTACCTGATTACACAAGGGAATTTTACGATAGGTTTATTGGTGAGTTACCTGTCTTATGCAACTAACTTTTACAATCCGTTGCGTCAGCTGGCGGCTTTATGGACGAGTTTCCAGTTAGCTTTAGCGGGCTGGGACAGGATCAGTCAGATTTTATCGCTCAACAATAACCTGGTGACCATTTCATATGATGATACAGAGAACCCGACAAATGCAGTTCTTGAATTCAGAAACGTGCACTTTGGTTACCCTGGTGGTTATGAGATTTTACACAATATAAGCTTTGCAATGGAGCGCGGTAAAACCTATGCCTTAGTAGGGCCAACAGGTGGTGGTAAAACCACAACGGCGTCATTAATGGCCCGATTGTATGATCCATTGGAAGGTACAATCCTGTTAGGTGGAAAAGATATCCGTACTTACAGCGCAGAAGAGCGTGCGGAAAAAATTGGTTTTATCTTGCAGGAGCCTTTCTTGTTTACAGGAACGGTACGTGAAAATATTCTCTATAGCAATCCACGTTATCATAAATTCAGCAATGAACAGTTTTTGAATGTACTGAAAGAGGCGAAATTAGAAGGGTTACTGGCTACCTTTGATGAGGGGCTGGATACGGCAATCCTATCGGGTGGGAATAGTCTGAGTATCGGACAAAAGCAACTGATTGCTTTTATGCGGGCAGTTTTACGTAAACCTGAATTGTTGATTCTGGATGAGGCTACTGCTAATATTGATACGATAACTGAACAGTTGCTTGGGCAGATTTTAGCTAACTTGCCAAAAGAAACTACTTTAGTAGTGATTGCACACCGGTTAAATACAATTGAAAATGCAGATGAGATCTTTTTCATCAATTCGGGAGAAGTTACCAGGGCCGGTTCTTTTAAAGAAGCTGTAGACAGATTGATGCACGGGAAAAGATTGAGTTAATTCCCTTATTAAATAATTAGATATGGCAGTTACTAAATATGATCAGGAAGATATCTTACCTATCGTTATTCACATATTGAGTTTTTCTACGATGAAATTTGCGGAATATGGATATCGCTCTATTGTAGAAAATGAGGTTACGCCCTTAAAAGGGCTGGATGAAAGTGATGTGACACCGGTCATGTATTTTGAACTGCTGGAGGCTTCGGATGATGATATATCAATAGCTATCCGCGATTGTATAGCACATATTGATGCCGCAGTTGATACTTTCTGTTTGTTACATGGAATAGATCTGGATGAATTGTATTCAGATGAGCGCATCCATGAGCTGGCTTGTATGCTTTATTACGAACTGTGCGATTATGCGGAAGGGGTAATTGACAATGATTTGGAAGAAGCGATCACAGAATTACCTTTTGCAACTGCCAATGCTTTTTTCTTTTTATGCAAACTGATTATAGAGGAAGAAGTTGACCACGATTTTCTGATGGAAGATGGTTTATATGGAAAAGGGGCACAGGATCTTGAATTTATGGATACTTCTAATCCTGATGTGGCTATTCTGCACGACCTGGTTCTGGAAATTAAAAAAATGAACCTGGAAATCTCAGAAATTTATTCCGGCAGGGCTAATTAAACAAAAGCTTTGTTTTGATGTTCTATAAGAGCATAAATAAATTTTCATGAATAAACTAGTTTTAATCCGGCATGGGCAAAGTGAATGGAACCTTGAAAACAGGTTTACTGGCTGGGAAGATGTCGATTTAAGTGAGCAGGGCAGGGACGAGGCTTTGCAGGCCGGTAAATTACTGGCCAAGGCGGGTTTTACTTTTGATATTGCCTACACTTCTGTCCTGAAAAGAGCAATCAAAACTTTACATATCGTATTGGAAGCTATGGATTCACTCTGGATTCCGGAAATCAAAGCATGGCAGTTGAACGAACGGTACTATGGTGCGCTTCAAGGCCTTAATAAAGCTGATACTATAACTAAGTATAGCGCAGCACAAGTGTTGACCTGGAGAAGGAGCTTTACGGTTCCACCACCAGCGCTCACCGCCGAAGATATCCGCTCGCCTTTTAAAGATCTGCGTTACGCAGGTATAGACCCTTCACTTTTACCTTTAACTGAAAGTCTGGAAACAATGATGAAAAGGGTTATCCCTTATTATCAGAATGAAATCTCACCAGCACTTAAAAGTGGGAAACATATTTTGATTGCAGCACATGGT
The DNA here is from genome assembly GCF_040547305.1 of Pedobacter sp. UYP1. Lineage (NCBI taxonomy): Bacteria > Pseudomonadati > Bacteroidota > Sphingobacteriia > Sphingobacteriales > Sphingobacteriaceae > Pedobacter > Pedobacter sp. UYP1. Next base: position 293,680 of record NZ_JBEPPL010000004.1, read on the forward strand.
AATACTTTGAGGGGACTGGTCAAATATCTTGATCAGCTTTCGGATGAGGATATTATCAATTATGAAGTGCCTACGGGGATTCCGCTGGTTTACGAAATGGATGATAGTTTTGTTCCTTTACGGAAGTATTTTCTCAGGCCAGAAGAGGTGTCAGAAAATATTCAGGATTACTGAAGGAGCTATTTTAGCTCCTTTTTACAGTTTGCAGGTGCATAAGTAAATCTACCCTGTGAAAAGTCTATAGGGATATCCTTTCTGAAATAGATTCTACCCAGTACGCCTTCCATCTTTCCAATGCCCATCAATAATTTGTTGTCTTTTTTCAGAAAGGCAAGCGGGTTTTTATAACCTGTAGGTTTCTTTCCGATTTTAAAGGAATAAATAACGAATAAGGTATCACCTTTAAATGCGCCCTCAAACTCCCCGCGATTGTTATCTTTTTTATAATAGTTAACTACCAGATCTCCACTTACCCTTCCCTTGCTAAAAGATTTAATTTCCATTTTAGAGGTGTCTCTGCCATCTACAGCCATATAACAGTTTGTGTCAATTGGTTTCTCTGGGTTTATACCGTTATCCTGACGGCAACTGTATAGTATTGTTGAGGCCAGAGCTATACAAATTAGGATAGGATTTTTCATAAGCGCTATTATTAAATATATAGATAGGATGCGCTGATAGAGGTAATTCCATAATTGTGTTGCTACTTGTTTTGTTTTTTCAGCCATTCATCTACTTTACGCTGTAATAGTGTATCTGTTTTATTGTACATCATTGCTTTGGCATAAGCAGGGCTGAGCTGTTCCGGTAAGTTGATCCAGTAAAGTTCCGGATGTTTTTTCTGCTGATACTTCGCTTCCGTCTCATCCGTAAACATGATGTCTGCGTTCTGATTTAACAGGGCTTTAAAAACCTGCTGGTTGTCTGGAATAACCTTTATTATTGCATTTTGTATGGCCTTTCTGGCAAATATTTCATTTGTCCCTCCTATATTTTCAATGATCCTGACACCGGGTTGATCTATCGCATTAAAATTTATGAATTTTGAACGGTCTGCTAAACGGAAAACAGCCACCTTACGGTCCATGAGCAGCGGGACAGAGAAGTTAAATAGTTTTGCTCTTGTTGCATTCACGGATATTCCGCCTGCTGCAATATCAAATTTTTTGTCCAGCAGGTCAGCACTCAGATCTTTCCAGGTAGTTTTAACAAAAACTACCTTTTTCTTTAAATGTTTCCCTAAACGTAAAGCCAGCTCAATATCTTCTCCATGAAATTGATGGGTGAGGGTGTCATAACTGGTTAATGGAGGGTAATCACCTGTTGATCCAACCCGGAGTGTTGAACTGGTTGTTGTCGTGGCATCTGGATTGGCTGCCGTTCTGGGGCTGCAGGCAAAGGCCAGCATCAGGATTAAACCACAGGAAAGATAGTGACGGATCTCAAATTTCATCCTGTTAATATCAGTAATTTATCCTGAAAAAGAAATGGTTAAAAAAGAAGCCGGCCGGCTTCTTTTTTAACCATATTTATAAACTAGTTTACTCCACCTTTACGCGTAGGTTTTACAACTGGAGGCCAGGTGCCCGGTTCGCCAGTTCTGGGATTAACTGGTAATACAACTCTGTCTCTTGATGTTTTTTCCGGATCTTCACTAGCCATATAAGCCAGGATTGCAGTCAGCGTCGCATTATTACGTACATCATCAAATACAATTTTATCATAAGTATCTCTGTTAGTATGCCAGGTATAAGTTCCATACGACCAGCTGTTAGAACTTAAGGAGAATGCAGGCGCACCAGCAGCAACAAATGATGCAAAATCAGAGCCACCACCACCCGGCGCACCAGGGAAATTGGTTGTGATATGTTTTTTGATACTTTCCGGTACGTTTGTTAACCATCGGCCCAGGTAGTCATAAGAATTCAGGAAACCTTGTCCTGCAAGATTAACGACTCTTCCAGTACCATTGTCCTGGTTAAATACCACCTGGATATTTTTTACAATTTCCGGATGATCTTCTACAAAAGCTCTGGAACCATTTAAGCCTTGCTCTTCGCTGCCCCAATGTCCAATTAAAATGGTTCTTTTAGGATTAGGGTACATTTTTTTCAAAATCCTTGCGGCTTCCATCATGGTAATTGTTCCTGTACCGTTGTCAGTCGCACCAGTTCCGCCATCCCATGAATCGAAATGCGCAGATAAAATCACATATTCATCAGGTTTCTCTGTGCCTTTAATTTCGGCAATTGTATTGAAAGTTGGAACCACACCTTGTTCTTTGGATTCTACATGAACACTGATTTTAGGTTTGTTTCCAGACTCGGTTAATCTGTATAATAATCCGTAGTCTTCTAAAGAGATATCTACGGTAGGAATTAACTTTGTATTGGCTCCGAATATTTTATTTGAACCAAAGCCATTTGACCAGTTACAGGTTACTACACCAAGTGCCCCTGCCTTTTCAAATGCAGCCGGCAGAGTTTTCAGGGTTAAACCTGTTTTTTTTACGTTAGCCTGCCATGCGGTAGTTTGTGCAGCTCTGCTAGTCTTCATTTTCTCAAAAGACTCGGGAGTCGCAAACTCTGCCCAGTTATAATCAGGTCTGCCTGTAGGCTGGTTCACAGAAAACAGGACGAATTTTCCTTTAACTGTTGGCAACCAGTTTTTGAAAGCGATTGAATCTGCCAGCATTGGAAACACTACTGTTTCTGCAACTACAGATTTTCCTTTAGTACCCGGACTCCAGGCTAACTGCATCCCTTCTAATGATTTTACGCGGGGATAAACCATATCAATATGAGATATTCCTCTTTCCCATCCGCGCCATTCTCCCCATTTCTCATTTTTTGCTTTGATTCCCCAGCCTGCATATTTAGTTACTGCCCAGTCATTGGCTTGTTTCATTTGCGGAGAACCTACTAAACGCGGGCCCACTACATCCATCAATTCATGTGCAAGGTTTTCTAACTGTGAGTTTTCAGTAGCTTCTTTTACAATATTGTCAATAACCTGGTTTTTTGTTTGTGCATAGCCGATATTTCCCGTGAGCAGCAGGGAAATAACAAGAGCTTTTGTGCTATGCTTTAGATAAGAGTGTTTTTGGATAGCTTTCATTAATTTAGGGTTGATAAATAAATCTAAATTAAAGGTAGCCATAAAAGGTTTTATCCTCCGGATGGTAACAAGATTGTGTCTTGTATAAAGCTGATTGCTGATGAGATTATTTTTTGCTGATCAGGGCTATTTATTGCTGATCAGGCTCAAATTCAAGAGAAACGGAATTCATGCAAAATCTCTGATGTGTTGGCGCAGGACCGTCATTGAAAATATGTCCAAGGTGAGAATCGCAACGGCCACAGGTCACTTCAACTCTGCGCATGCCATAGCTGATATCCTCTTTATAAATTACGCTGCTGGGTTTAATGGTTTCAAAGAAACTCGGCCATCCACAGCTGCTGGCAAATTTAGCATCAGATTTAAATAACACATTTCCGCAAACTGCACAATAATAAGTACCGATTTCTTCGCTATCCCAATACTTTCCTGCAAATGCACGTTCAGTACCTTGCGCTCTTGCAACATGGTATAAATCGGCAGGCAGTATCTTTTTCCATTCCGTATTGGAAACCTCTAATTTGGTGTCGTTCGTTCTGGAATAGTATGGATTGTTTATTGGATTCGTGTTCATAGGATAAAGATAAGCAATACAATTAAAAAAAACAGGCTGCAAAAACTACCCGAAAGTAATCTTTGCAGCTGTCTGAACAACCTAATTCCAACCACCGCCTAATGCGCGGTATAAATTGACCACTGCATGTAATTTCTGACTCTGATCATTGATGCCTCTGAGTTCTGCAGTCAGCAGATTCTGTTCAGCAGTCAGTACATCTGTATAATTTGTATTTTTACTATAATTCAGCAGTTCCTTATTAAAGGATACAGCTTTTGTTAAAGCGGTTAATTGTTTTTGCCGCTTACCGGCTTTTTGTATAGCAGACTGGTACACAGCTAATGCATCAGACACCTCCTGGCTGGCTTTTAAAAGAGACAGCTGAAAATTGTAAAGCGCCTGATTTTGCTGAGATTGTGCTGTTGTTAACTTCGCCTTATTAATACCTCTGTTGAAAAGAGGTTGGGTAAGACCACCAGCAATATTCGCAAATAAACCTGCACTGTTAATCCACTCCTTAAGTGTAAGACTGGAAAAACCTCCCGCTGCGGTAATGGTTAAAGCGGGGTAGAAATTGGTTTTCGCAACATTGGTGCGCTCAAATGCAGCTCTGAAAACATACTCTGCCTGTTGCACATCAGGTCTGTTAGCTAATAACTGTGCAGGAATGCCAGGTTTTAAATCATAATCCAGTTTTTGTTGTTGCAATGATGTTCTTTCAATTTTCCCGGGTGTTCTGGCCAGCAAAACACTTAAAGCATGTTCAGTTTCTTTGATTTTTTGCTCAATATCAGGAATAGCCAGATCTGCCTCATAATAATTGGCTTCACTTTGCACAACTGCGACTCCATTTAATACAGAGCTTTCAAAAAGAAGTTGAATGGCTTCTGCATCAGCCTTTCTGTTTAAGGCCGTTTTTTGTGTCACAGCCAGCTGTTCATCCAGCGTTAGCAAATCATAATAGTAGTTGGCAATGTTGGCTATCAGTTGCGTCTGTACTGCTCTTTTAGCCGCATCGGAAGCCAGGAGTTCTGCTAATGATGCCTTTTTTACACTGCTTAATTTACCCCACACATCAATTTCCCAGGCAGTTGTAATACCGAAATCATACTGCGTAGAATTATCGAATATTCCAAAGCTTTGCGGATAGGCAAGCTTGGATTGCTTCACCGAAACATTGGTATTAATCTCAGGCAAAAAAGCAGCTTTACTCATTCTTAAGTTTGCCTTTGCTTCGTTGATCCGCTCAATCGCGATCTTCAAATCAAAATTCGCTTGTAAACCTTGTAAAATTAAATGGTTTAACACAGTATCAGTGAAAATGGCTGACCACTTTAAAGCGGCCATATTTGTCGTATCTGAAAGGCCTGCATCGCGGTAAGCCGGCGCAGTAGAAATTGCGGGTTTGCTATAAGGCCTGGTTACCTTACAAGAACTCCATAAGCCCGAAACGATTACTAAAGGAATCAGGAAAGAGTGATATATTTTTTTCATCTATTTATCTGTTTTTACTTTTGTCAGCTGAATCCGACAGGATTAAATGATTTCTGGAAGAGGTGAAGGCTCATGTTTAGGTGGATGTACACCTGATATTTTTTCGTGTAAAGCCTGGAAAAGAATAAATAATACAGGGATTACAAAGACGCCAAACAGGGTGCCGATCAGCATTCCGCCAACAGCAGCTGTTCCGATTGATTTATTACTCAATGCACCTGCACCGGTGGCCAGCATTAATGGAATCAGTCCGAAAATGAAAGCGAACGAGGTCATTAAGATGGGCCTCAACCTTGCTTTTGCACCATAGATTGCCGATTGAGTAATACTTCTGCCACTTAATCTGTGCATTAACGCAAATTCAACAATCAGAATCGCATTTTTAGCCAGTAATCCGATCAGCATGATTAAACTGATCTGCAAAAAGATATTGTTATCTATCCCGAAGATTTTAGCAAAGATAAATGCACCTGCTAATCCAATTGGTAAGGATAATAATACGGCCATTGGCAGGATATAACTCTTATACTGTGCACTCAACAGAAAATAGATAAAGATTAGACACAGGGCAAAGATTAAAGTCGTCTGGCTGCCGCTGGAAAGTTCTTCTTTAGTCAGCCCGGAAAATTCATGTGAATAACCCCGGCCTAAAGTCTGTTCAGCAACTTCATTGATTGCCCTGATCGCATCCCCAGAGCTATAGCCTATTTTGGGTGTCCCGGTTACCGTAGTAGAAGTAAACAGGTTAAAACGGTTGATAAATTCAGGGCCATAAGTCTTTTTAAGCGTTACGAACTCTGTAATAGGTGCCATAACGCCTTTATCTGTTCTAACAAACACCTTATTGATATCCGCTTCTTTACCTCTGGAGCCGGGGTGAGACTGCATCATTACCCGGTATTGCTTGCCAAATTTGTTGAAATCTGAAGCATATAATCCGCCGTAATATCCTTGAAGCGTATTCAATACGGTCTTTACATTAACGCCGGCATCTTTACATTTAGCTACATTTACATTCACTTCCAATTCAGGGAAGCCAATGTTAAATGGTGTTGCTGCGTACATGATTTCCGGACGCTGATTCAGCGCATTCATGAACTTCCCAATGTTTTCTGAGAAACTTGCATAACTACCACCAGTTTTGTCCTGAAGCTGAACTTCAAAACCATTGTTATTTCCGAAGCCCTGTAAAGTTGGTGCAGCAAAGAAAATGACCTTAGCCCCTTTAATATGGCCTGTTTTTGCAAATAGCTGATTGACAATACTGGTCACATCCTGGTTTTTGTCCTTCCTTTCTTTCCATGGTTTCAGGCGGATAAACAGGGCACCGTATGAGCCGCCAAATCCATTGATTAAGTCCATTCCGGCCAACCTGGAAGAAAGTTCTACTTCTGGTATGGACCGGGCTATACTATCTACCAGATTGGTGATTTCTTCTGTACGTTGTAAGGTAGAAGCAGGAGGCAGGATCACATCTCCATAAATCGCTCCACTGTCTTCATTCGGTACAAACCCGGTAGGGGTGGTTTTGATCAGGAAATAAAATATTCCCGCAAATACTGCAATTCCAGCTATAGATATCCATTTTCTACGGATCAAAAAGCGGACTCCTCCAATATATTTATTGGTTACCGTTTCAAATGCAGTATTAAAGCCAGCATAGAATTTAGGTAAGAATCCAGTTGGACGCGTATGCGCTTCAGGCCCATGTGGTTTTAGAAATATAGCACATAAAGCTGGACTCAGTGTTAAAGCATTTACCGCCGAGATGACAATAGCGACTGCAAGTGTTAATCCGAATTGCTTGTAAAAGACTCCCGCAGAACCTGTAATAAAAGTTACGGGCAAAAATACGGCCGACATAATCAGGGTGATCGAAATAATGGCACCACTGATTTCACTCATCGCATGCATCGTCGCCTTTTTGGCTGATTTTGCACCTTGATCTAGTTTCGCATGTACCGCCTCAACAACTACAATCGCATCATCGACCACAATTCCAATGGCCAGTACTAAAGCGAATAAAGTAAGCAAGTTGATTGTAAAACCAAAAAGCTTCAGGAAAAAGAATGTTCCGATAATCGCTACCGGTACTGCTATGGCAGGAATTAAAGTTGATCTTAAATCCTGAAGGAAAATAAAGACGACAATAAAAACCAGGATAAATGCTTCTGCTAAAGTGGAAACCACTTTTTCAATTGACGCATTCAGAAAATCATTGGCATTAGAGAAAGGATGATAAGTTACACCTGGAGGGAAGTCTTTCGAAGCCTCCTTTAAGATATTTTCACAAGCAATAATCAACTCCCTGGCATTTGCACCAGAAGTCTGGCTAATTGCACCACCCGAAGAAACTTTTCCTTGCGTCATCAGAGAAGTGGTATAATCCTGTGCACCGAATTCTATGTCTGCCACATCCTTAAGACGTAATAAACCGCCTTGTTTAGCACTGCGGAGAATAATATCTTCAAACTGTTTGACCTCTTCCAGACGGCCGGTATACTTTAAGGTATATTGAACAGACTGATTACTGTTTTCTCCCAATTTACCGGGGGCAGCTTCAATGTTCTGTTCTTTGAGCGCTGCTACAATATCATCAGGGATTAAACCCTGATTCGCCATCGCTTCGGGTTTCAACCAGATTCTCATAGAATATTCCTGCATACCGTAAATTTGTGTACTTCCCACGCCATTTACCCGTTTCATTTGAGGCATAATGTTTATTCTCAGGTAGTTGTCCAGGAATTTCTGATCATAAGCAGGGTTACTGCTGTAAAGTAAAAAACTATAGGCCTGACTGCTCAGCTCTTTACTGGTCGTGATCCCGGCTTTAATTACCTCCTCAGGTAATAAACTGGTCGCTTTAGTGACCCTGTTTTGTACGTTGATAGCTGCCTGATCAGGGTCTGTTCCCTGTTTAAAGAAGATGGTGATTGTAGCACTTCCGTTATTACTTGCCGTAGAGGTCATGTAAGTCATGTGCTCTACCCCGTTAATCTGCTCCTCCAGTGGAATAATGACGCTTTTCATCACCACATTGGCATTGGCGCCCTGATAAGCAGCCGTTACAGAAACTGTGGGCGGGGCGATATCAGGATATTGGGAGATCGGTAAGGAGGTTAGTCCCAATATTCCCAGGATGACTATAATAATCGATATGACCGTAGACAATACCGGGTTTTCAATAAATTTCTTTAACATGTTTATGCTTATTTCGAGGTTGAAGGATTGGGTTTAATTTTCATACCGTCTTTTAAATTACCCAGGCCCCCGGTAACAATTTGGTCGCCTGCTGCCAGTCCTTTGGTAACCACGTAGTCTTTATCCGTAACAGCTTCCATAATATCAATTGCCGTATGGTGGACGATGTTTTTCTGGTCAACTTTAAAGACAAAGTATTTTCCCTGTAATTCGAAAGTGGTAGACTTAGGTACCATAATTGCGTCGCTCAGCTGAGTTGGGATTCTGATGATCGCACTCGCACCACTCCATAATTTAGCTGCTGGGTTTGGGAATACTGCCTTGAAATTTGCAGCCCCTGTTGAGGCGTTCAGTACGCCACTTAGTGTTTCAATTTTACCTTTTGTAGTATACATTTCACCATCCTGCATCATGAGCGATACCTGGGGCATATGCTTGAATTTCTCATTGACTTTTTGACCGTCATATTGATTTAAGAATGCACCCAATTGCTGCTGACTTAGTGAAAAGTAAGCGTAGATTTGTTTGGTATTGGCAATGGTAGTTAGTGCAGTTTCAGAAGTACTGCTCACTAAACTGCCTATTTTATAAGGTAAACTTCCCACCACTCCATTAATCGGGCTTACAATATTTGTATAAGCAAGCTTGGACTTGGCAGCAGATAGATCGGCTCTTGCCTGATTGAGTTCCGCTTTTTTTACCTGTTCTACATTTTTGGCAGAAGTGAGCTCAAAGGAGTTTACAATTTTCTTCTCTACCAGTACATTTGTTCTTTCTGTTTGAATGCTGGCAGTTTCCAGGTTAGCTACAGCGGCAAGAACTGCTGCATTTTTATTATTCATTTCCTGTTGGAAGCTGTTGGCATCTATTTTAAATAAAGGTTGCCCTTTACTCACCATTGTACCTTCCGAAACATATACCTGTTCTATATATCCATCTACTTTGGAACGGATTTCTACGGTTTGTTCGCCTTGCAGTGTGGTCGGATACTCTGCAAAAAGATCTGTCTTTTGAGGCGTAATTGATAAAACGGGGAATTCTTGTATATTTTCCTGCTGCTGCGGGCTTTTAGAATTTCCGCAGGAAGATAAAATCAGGCAAGCTGAAAGGCAGGAGTAAATTAGTGTTGTTTTCATTATGGGTGGGTCTATAAGTTTTTTTTCTTTTTATAAATCATGATAGGAGAGCCAGCTTCTCCCCACATCAGGCTTTGTACTTGTTCCATCAGGTAACCTGTTGCGCAGACGTAGACTTCCGGAGGAACTATTGTACTGGCTTTGAGTACTACTTTCTGGTCATTAAATAAGCTATAGTCTATTTTTTTTACTCTTTCCATCCAGATCAGCTCTGTATGATCTTGTTGATTAGCAAAATAAACCAGGTCTGTAAAAGGCTTGAGCAACGAGGTGATATATACATAAGCCCAATAAGGAACAATCGCATCATTTGAACAATAAAGAATCACTTCTTTTCCAGTAAACTGACTCCAGTTTATCTGGATCATATCCACTCTGAATACTTTTTCCTTTAATAAATATCCCTGGAATAAATAAGGGACAAGGTCAAAAACTATGTATTCCTGTTTGAGCGGTTTGTAATTAATCAGATCGAGCGTGACAATACCGCTCATTTCTACTTTATTAATAATTTCTTCCATTTTTTTGTTGTTGAGTTGGCAGCTTCATTTTATTTTGGACATAAGAATCCCTGCCCGCTTAAAATCATTTTTTAAGGAGTGAAGGATAAACAGGCTGATCATAGCCTTTTATTACTTAATCGTGTTTTTAAGAAGGATCAGTTGCAGCGCGGCAACTGATCAGGAAGCCTTTCGCATGAGTACGTTCCAATACGGAACAAGAAAGACTGGCTGTTTTTCCGGAGAAGACATCGCTATAATTGTGCGTAATTTTAAAGACATAACTATGATTTAAAATATGAATAAGTTCAGCAAAGTTAGTACTTTTGTGAATAAAACAACCAAACACTTGTTTTATTAATTTATGATGACAAACAGATTCCTGATGCTGCTTAAAACCCGCGGTGCCTTAACAGCTTCCGTAATTGCGCAAGAACTTGGTATGACAAAGGAGGGCGCGAGGTTACAATTATTAAAGTATACGGAGGAAGGATTAATTGAAGCTAAGAACGAATCCAGTGGGGTAGGCAGGCCTAAACAATTTTTTAGTTTAACCGCCGCCGGGAATGCTAAATTTCCCGATACACATGCTGAACTTACCGTAAAGCTGATCAATACGATCAGGAATACTTTAGGGGATAATGCCTTGCAGAGTATAATGGATGCTAATGAGCAGACAGGCAGAGATAAGTATATGATGGAATTAGCTCCTTTTGATGAGCTGGAAGGAAGGATTGCGAAGCTAACAGAAATCAGAAGCCGGGAGGGATATATGGCTGAATACAGTAAGGATGAAGATGGTTATTTATTCATTGAAAATCATTGTCCTATCTGTGCTGCAGCAACTTCCTGCCAGGGATTTTGCTCTGGAGAGCTCAATGTATTCCGGTTCGTACTAGGAGAAAAAGTGGATATTAACCGGTTAGATCATATCGTTTCCGGAGATCGGAGATGTTCTTACCGGATTGCACTTAAGTAGCCTGAGATTTATCAGGCATCTATCGCATCATAGACAATGACCTTCTCCCATAAGTGGCTGCAATTTTTAATGAATTCCAGGTGTATCGGATGCGTCTGGTAAACCGCTTGTCCAGCCAGATCTTTAAAGAAAATCAGTTCAGATACAGCCCAGCTGTTATCTACTACCTCACGTTTCTCTGTACTGGCTACAATACCTACTTTAAGGTGATTTACTGTTTCGATGGCTGAAAGTGTTTTTACCCCAGCAACCAACTGGTCACGATCTGCTTTTGAATCTGGATTTTTCAACCAGAAGAAAACATGATGCACTACCGGAAATTCTTCTTTATTTTTCATTTCGTTATGATTTGAAGAGATCACAGGCATTGCCGTTGCTGCGGTTCCCGCAACAAGAACTGCGGCTGTCCCGATAAATTTTCTTCTGTTTGATTTGTTCATTACTTATTATTTAAGTTTACCTCCACTAAGATAGGAAAATGGTCTGAAGGATACTTGCCTTGGTAAGAATCAGTTAAAATCCCCCATCTATTTGCCTTAAAATCTTTCGTTACAAATACATGGTCTATAATTTCAGCACCATCCAGATGTTTGCCGAATTCATTGAAAGAAGGATTGTTTACATAAGGATATTTAACCTGACCATAAGTGTCATTCAGGTAACCAGATTTGGCTAAGGTTAAATACCATTCACTGTCTTGTCCGCCATTTAAATCACCTGTAAACACAGCAGGTTCATTCCCTGCGATTTCTTTCATTTTACGGACGATCAGCTTACTGCTTTCTACCCTTGCAATTTTTCCCTGATGGTCAAAATGTGCGTTGAAATAATAGAATTTGCTGCCAGTTTTTATATCCTGCAATTCAACCCACGTACAAATCCGGTTACAACAAGTAGCGTCCCAGCCTAAACCCGGTTGATCAGGATTTTCTGACAGCCAGAAGTCTCCCTTTTTTAAAAGCTTGAATTTATCTTTTTTGTAGAAAATCGAAGAATGCTCACCACCGTCTTTTCCATCATCTCTTCCACGGCCATAATGTGCATATTCTGGTAAAGCATTATTGATATCGTCCAGTTGGTTTTTAAATCCTTCTTGAATCCCGAAAACATCGAATTGATGGAAACGAAGAAGGTTTGCGACAATTGGAGCTCTTTGTACCCATAAATTGCCGATGTCTCCTTTATTGTCATTACGCAGGTTATAAGTTCCGATAATGAGTTTTTGTGCAAAAAGCTGTGTGCTTAAAAATAAAAGGAAAAGTGCTGTAATACTGGTTTTTCTAATCATAATCTAAATAAATCTGACTAATATAATGATAGTTTTACTAACTGAGGATTGTAAAGACATTTCGCAGCATTATATGTTTTTATCTTAATATAAACTTTATACAGGGCAGTTAATTTTACCGCACACCGATATAAACGTTTTTATGAAGACATGCTCTCTGTTGATCAAAACGCTGCTGTTATACCTGTTTTTTTTCTCCATTACTGGTTGCCGGAAATCGGAAGATAAACCAGACTATCCTGCCGGCAGTCAGGAAAGAATCAACTCCTGGGTACTGGATAGTATGAAAGTATATTATTACTGGAATAGCGGTTTACCCGGAAAACCTGATCTGAATAACGATCCTCAGGCTTTTTTCAAAGGTTTGCGAAATGGTGCTGACCGTTTCTCTGCGCTGGTAAATCCGGATCTTCCGGAAAGCTATCCACCATCTTTAGTACATACTTTAGGATTTGACTGGATTACCTTGCAGACCGGGGATGGACAGTTGCAAACGGTAATCAGCCTGGTCGTTCCCGGTTCCAGAGGTGCAGAGAAAGGATTAACTCGTGGAGATATTGTTAAAACGATTAATGGAACAATACCATCCGCAACTAATATCGCGGCACTAACCACCACGAGTATTCTACAGCAAAGCGCAGAACTCGAATTGGCTGGGAAAACCGGAACAATTAAAATCTCCAGGTTAATCAATTCCGAAGATCCGGTATATACTTATAAGACATTTGAATCTGGTGGTCAAACTTATGGCTACCTGTTTTTAAATTCTTTTGAAGAAAGTGCTTTAGCACAATTGAAAAAGGCTTTTACTTATTTTAAGCAGGAGCAAGTCCGGGAGTTAATTGTTGACCTTCGTTATAATCCCGGAGGTAGTGTACCTGTCGCGGCTACCTTAGCAGCGCTGATCTCTTCCAATGCTACTGAGGGAGCCACTTTCGTAGAATATCGGGGAAATTCAAATGCAGGTTCAAGAAAAAGTAGTTTTGGAGCAGAACTGAATAAGGTTCAAACCGTCCAGAAAGTCAGTTTTTCCGGGCTTTCCAATTATCGTCTGAACCTCAGCAGAGTTTATGTATTGACAGGTGGTCATACTGCGTCTGCGGCCGAACTGCTGATCAATTCGCTAAGGCCTTATCTGACTGTTATTCAATCCGGGCAGCAAACCTTGGGTAAGGATATGGCCAGTTTTGTAATTAGAGACTATAGAAATCCGCAGCTAGTTCCGAAATGGGAAATCTATCCTATGATTTTTAAATTATACAACGCAACCGGAAAAGGGGATTACAGCAACGGGTTAATACCAGATCAAACCGCTGATGAATTGTCAGTACTTCCTTTGAAACCTTTTGGTGATATTTCGGATCCGCTGATCCAGAGTTGTCTTCAAAAAAGTTTTGTCAGTACAGGTCAGGTTAAAACTGAAGCTATCAGTGAAAAACCTAAAATTCTTTTTGATTCCAGGATTTCAGTGGATTTGAAATCAAATTTGACTATCCTCAGGCCAAATTAATAATTGTTTCATTTAAGTTAACATTTAATTAATCCGTAGTTTATATACTACATCATTCTGAAACTTAAATTTGTAAGGTATGACAGTATTAACAAAAGGTATTATTCAGGATTTCATTAATGGTGATGAATATGCTTTTACCCACGTTTATAAGCTGTATTATAAAGATATCAGGGCTTACTGTTTTCAACATACACGTGCTGCTGAACTCGCAGACGAGCTAACCAGCGATGTTTTTCTGCGTCTTTGGGAAGCAAGGGCAAATCTTGACCCTGATCGGGAGCTGAAGCCCTATCTATTTACGATTACTAAAAATGTAACTTTTACCTGGTTAAAGCGTACACTATCCGATCAGAAGATGAAGCTGGCGTTTCGTGGAAGGCACCTGTCTGCCCAGGAAGAGGCAAGTCAGCATGTTGCAATTACTGCGGCTATGGATCTGGCTTTGCTCCGCAAAATTATGGGACGTATTCCTGCTAAGCGCAGACAGACCTTCGAATTATGTAAAATTGACGGATTTACTTATGCTGAGGCGGCTAATATGTTGTCTGTGAGCAAAGAAACTATTAAAGAGCACATGAGTTTAGCGAAGAGAGATCTGAATAAACTTGCGGATGCAGCTGATTACCTTTACCTGTTTTTACCCCTTCTTTTTTCTCTGGATAATTTATTTTAATTCCATCCCCCCTAAAGGGATCGCCCGATAGTATATAGTAGTATGAAGTCGAGCGAGAAAAAGAATCTATACCGTAGGTTTCTTGAAAAGGAATTGAATGCAGCAGAGCTGGATGAGTTTTTCCTGTTAGTAGAAAATGGAGAATTTGATTCGGACTACCTGGATGTGATGCCGATGGTTGAAGGCCATGGTATAGAAATTCCGGTAGCTGCTGAAGAAGATCAGATAATTGCTTCACCAGTTAAAATAAAACCTGTATTCAAGCTTTTTATCAAATTAGCTGTTGCAGCATCCTTAGTACTTGTTTCTGCCTTAGCCTATCTGTCTCATCGTCAGGCAGAAAACCTGAAGCAGCAAGCTTTGTTTACAACCGTCATTGTTCCTGTAGGATCGGTTAAAATTATTACCCTGACAGATCATTCTGTGGTTACCCTGAACTCAGGTTCTGTATTTAAATATCCGGCGGCATTTGCTTCAAATAACCGTAAAGTATTCTTGATTAAAGGAAAAGGTTTTTTTGAGATTGCTAAAGATAAGCACAGACCTTTTACTGTGTATTCGGCAAAATTATCAACTACAGCTTTAGGGACTTCTTTCACTGTAGAAAACTATAAAAAATATCAGCTGGAAAAAATACGCTTATATACAGGTAAGGTTGAAATTGGCAGTCATGAAAAAGGCTTTACAGCTTTAAGGCTGACCCCGGGGCAGCAGTACAGCCAGGTTGGCGATGCAGGCGAAAAATCAGTATTTGATGCTGATGGTCAAATCAAATCTTACACAGAAGATGGTACATTGGAATTCGACAATACAAGCTTAACAGAGGCTTTAGCACAAGTAGCCTCTTACTATAATACTACGCTGCAATTCGAAAAGCAAGATTTTAAAGGCTTTGCCATTAGCGGAAAGTTTAGAAATGAGCCTGTTAAAGATGTGCTTAAAACACTCTTATTTACTCACCATTTAAAGTTTAAAAAAATCCCTGAGGGGTATGTTATTATGAATTGAGCGCTCGATAAACCAGGTACGTTGTACCAACACAAAAAAGAGCAGTACCGCTGGCGGCAGTACTGCTCTTAATTACCGGTCAGACCGGAAAAAAACAATGATAAATTACGATTCACAGGCGCAATAAACCATTCCAAAAGTATGATTATATATTTACTGTCCAAAAAAAAATATACAGTATATCCATTCCAACCCTTACTACTCTTCAGTTTTTTGATTATTTTCTTATCATTTTATAGTATTTCCAAAGCTCAGGGGCAGAGCGGAACCATTACCCTGATGTATAAAAATTGTACCGCTCAGACCTTATTAAAGGATTTAGATAAGCAATCTTCCTTCACTTTCGTATTCGATCCGGCTCAGATGAGCGAGGTTAAGCTTCAAAATATCAGTTATAATCATTTGCCCTTAAAACTTGTACTGGAAGATCTGGAAAAGAAGACCAATCTTAATTTTTCCATGTTAAACTCGAACATTTCTGTCCGCTTAACTGTAAAACCACCTGTAAAAAAGCCAGAGCCGGGAAAAATAACCGGCACAATCAGCGATGAAAAAGGAGAAACTTTTCCAAGCGCGAGTATCAGAGTTATCGAATTGGGGTCTGGTATGCAGAGTGCAGTTGATGGTACTTATGTGATGTCTCTTCCTCCGGGAACTTATACACTGGAAATCAGCTATATTTCTTATCAGACGCAAAAAATTACTGGGGTACAAATTAAGGCAGGAGCAATAACCAAACTGGATATTTCTATGAAACCTGCTGCAAATGCATTAAAAGAAGTGGTCGTAACTTCAGGTTATCAAAAAGCTTCCACAGCAGGATTATATGCAAGGCAGAAAACTGCTGCGGGGATTACTGATGGGATTTCTGCGGCACAGATTTCTCGTACCCCAGATAATAACGTAGGGGCAATTTTAAAGCGTGTGAGTGGTTTAAATGTAGTTGATAACCGTTACGTAGTGGTGCGTGGATTGAGTGACAGGTATAATCAGGCTCAGATAGATGGGGTGACTCAACCAAGTACGGATATGAGTCAGAAGAACTTTGCTTTTGATGCGATACCGGCAGAAATGGTAAGTAGTATAGTGGTCAATAAAACAGCTACACCAGATCTTTCTTCAGAGTTTGCTGGTGGCCAGGTTACCGTGAATACCCTTGATATTCCGGTTCAGAATTTTACACAGTTCCAGGTAGGGACTGGTTATAACAGCAATACCATTGGTAAGGATTTTATACAGGCAGGAAAACGGGGCGGTGCAGAGTTTCTGGGTTTTATGGGAGATGGACACAAGCTCCCGAATGGATTACGTAGTTGGGTGAATAGTAATCAGGGAGGTGTTCCGGATTATGTGGCAGCACAGAGTAAAGCCTTTGATCCTGAGGGTTTCAGGTTTTATCGCTACGGATTTATACCCAATCAGAATTATCGGTTCTCTTTAGGCCGGACTTATCCTTTGAAAAATGGAGTGACCTTTGGTTTTGTAGGTGGGGCCACTTTACGCAATAGCCAGGAAATTACTGATTATATCAGTACCAGAGCTGGTTTTACAGTGCAGGCAATTGACAGTGCAAAAATTCGTCAAAACGGGAATATTTATCAATATAACTCCACTATAAGCGGACTTCTAAACTTTGGTATCCAGGGAAAAGGTTTTAAGATCAGCCTGAGAAACATGTATTCTCATGTCTATAAAAATGATTATTACACTTATACCAGCAGACAGCCTAATGATGAACGGGATACTTTAGAGAGTCGTAGAATTAAGTTTAATCTTCAGGCTCCTGAAAGTACAACAGTGCTGCAACATAAATTGGAAGGGGAGCATACCCTGGACGATTCAGGTATTAAATTAACCTGGAATGGTTCCTATACCAGTGTAGGGCAGCAACTTAATGATCAGCGTAAATTCACAGCTTTTAATTCGGGAACCATAAACGGCCAGTCTTATTATCAGCGTTACCTGGTGGCCAATCCTTACCAGAATGATGGTAATCCTGATTATCGTTTGTATACCGATACCAAAGAAAAAGATTATAACTGGGGACTGAATCTTTCCAGATCTTTTGATTTTCTGAAAGACAAGACTCTGGTGAAAATCGGGTATAGTGGTTTTTATAAAAAAAGAGATTTATCGAGTGTGATCGCTGAAATTTATAATGATTCGCATGATATTCTGGAGGTTGCTCCTTATGAGTATAGTTTACGTCCGGAAATTCTGGGCACTGGGCCGGGGCAGGTATTTTATAATATCCCTGCGGAATTTGGATCACAATTTAGTGGTACATCAAATTCTCATAGTGCTTATGCGATGTTGGATCAGCGGTTGTTCCAGAAGTTGAGAATAGTTTATGGGGTAAGGTATGAAACTTACAAACTGACCAATTTGCAGCTTAAAAGGAAGAGTGGAGATGAACAGGCCAATAAAGATGACAACACAAATTTTCTTCCTTCAGCAAATATTACCTATAGTTTGACTGAAAATCTGAATTTCAGAGCTTCTTATGCAACTACGATCATCAGACCAGATTTTAGAGAAACTTCTGATTTTAACTCTTATGATCCCCGCAGGGACATCAGAATAAGGGGTGGTGATTTAAAAAGTACAAAAGTGAACAACGCGGATGTCAGGTTTGAATGGTATCCTGCCGCTGGTGAAATTATCTCCTTATCAGGATTCTATAAAAAATTTGATAAGCCAATTGAATTGGTTTTTATTCAGGAAATGGCTGTGGATCAATATGCTTTTCAGAATCAGAAATCGGCCATTAACTATGGGCTGGAACTGGAAGTCAGAAAATCATTGAGCTTTATTGCTGACCGTTCCTGGTTACGTAATCTTTCAGTTTTTGGAAATGGAACCATCATCAGATCAAAAGTAAAAGCTATTCAGTATGGCGGAACTGATAATAAAGAACCCAAAGAGGTTCAGTCAACAAGGCCACTTTTTGGTCAGTCTCCATGGATAGCCAATGTTGGGCTTTCTTATACAAAAGATCAGTATGGTGTTAATGTGGTTTACAACAAATCCGGATATCGTACCAATACCATTAATGACAATCCTCAGTCTGTTGAATTTGAAATGGGACGTGACTTAGTGGATTTGCAGTTGTTTACCCGCCTTTTTAAACAAAAAGGAGAGCTCAAACTGAATATAGCCAACCTGCTGAATTCAAAAACTACTTTTTATAAAAACTGGGAAGGATATACGGGTGGTGGTGAGGGTGGATTTACAGCAATACCAGGAAAATCAGAACGATATAATAAAGATGAGGGAGATTTTATCACCTACCAGGCTAAAAATGGTACGAATGTAAGCATGGCATTTACTTATAGATTTTAAACATCAGATTAACGCTCAGAATAATGAAAAATCTCACAAAACAAGTAGTAATTATTGCGATTGCAATGTCTGCAATTGTTGGCTGTAAAAAAGGGGCAGAAGGAAATTTTGAGCGTCAAACCGGAGCGGGTGGCCCTTTTACCGGAGCGGATTCAGTAATTAGTGGAAATATTTCTGTAAGCAGAACATTGAGTCCTGGGAAAGTTTACAGGTTAAATGGGATAGTTTTTGTGACTAATGGGGCTAAGCTTACTATTAAGTCTGGTTCAATATTAACTGCCGGACAAAAAGTAAATTATAAAATTGATCCGGGCCGGGCAATTGTACATCCTGTTGCCGGACTATTGGTCATTACCAGGGACGCATCGATTGATGCACTGGGAAGGGCAGATCAGCCTATTATATTTACCTCGCCAAAAGAATCTTCCTCACGGCTTCCGGGAGATTTTGGAGGCATAGTTATATTAGGTAATTCAAACATCAACAAAAGTTCTGCTCAGGTAATGGATGGTTTACCACGATATGACGCAGATGGAAATTATCTGGGTGTTGATCTATCTTACGGAGGAACTAACGCTACTGATAATTCAGGTAAGTTAAATTATATCCGTATTGAATATGCTGGCAGTAAATTAGCTTCTGATATAGATGGAGGTGGACTTACACTTGCAGGAGTAGGGGCTGGAACAGAAATCAGTCATGTACAAGTATCTTACAGTGCTAGTGACGCATTTGCTTTTTTGGGAGGAACTTTTAATGCAAATTACCTGCTGGCAATTGGTGCTGAAGATGATGATTTTAGCTTTACAAATGGTTATACTGGAAGTATACAATATGCAATTGGTCTAAAAGATCCTGCTACAGCCCATAGTATCGCCGGAGGAGTTTCTGACTCTAATGGTATTGAATCGGAAAATGATCATTCTGGAACGAATTATAATCCGAAAACAAAACCTCATTTATCAAATTTCACGCTGTTAGGTTATGTAAGCACCAACGCTGGAATTCGTGCGGGAAATCGATGGAGGAGAAATTCTGATCTCTCGGTCACTAATTCAATTATTGCGGGTTATAATAAAGGGATAGAGTTTCATACTGGAACAGAGGTTAGCGCAACAGCGGGTGGATTTACAAATAATAATGTTCACGCTTTTAGCAGTGTATTTAGCCTGACAACGGCTATTTCACTAGCTGGAAGTACAAATTTTACCTCAACTGATGTTAATCCTGATGCATTTGTTGGATTAGGAATCAGAGGAGCCAAAAACTTAAATCCCTTCTATTCAACTGCCATTGCAAGTACCTATAATATTAATAATCTGACTCCACGTATTTTATCAAGTACTATTGGAGCAGTTCTCTCTTCGAACAGAAATGAATGGCTATCTGGATGGATACAATTTGCACCACAGACTTCCATAGATTAAGACCTGTTTAAGCTGTTATATCGTCTTTTTATATATTAACTATTTATTTATATATTTTTCGTAAATATCTTTTAATCAATGAATTATTAATGTAAACTTAACATGAAATATCTTTTATCAAAACACAAGACTATTAACTTTATGATTATAAATAAAAACCCAAAAACCAATTAAAAAAAACGATGAAAAAATTCACAAAACAGGCGTTTGCAATTGTTACAATTGCAGCATTCGCAGTCGCTGGCTGTAAAAAAGGATCTGATGGAAATTTTGACCGTCCAAATGGGGCTGGCGGCCCGTTTACAGGAGCTGATTCTGTAATTGTTGGAAACATTTCTGCAAGCAGAACCTTGAGTCCGGGTAAAGTGTACAAATTAAAAGGTGTAGTTTATGTGACTGGCGGAGCTAAACTAACCATTAAACCAGGTACTGTATTAACTACAGGTGATGCTGTAAATTACAAAGTTGATCCTTCATCTGCGGTAGTAAATGCTATTGCTGGTGTATTGGTAATCACAAAAGGAGCTTCAATTGATGCAGTTGGAACACCTTCACAACCAATCGTTTTCACTTCGCCAAAAGCAAGTGGTTCACGTGTAGCGGGTGATTTCGGAGGTGTAATTGTATTGGGACAATCAACTACAAACAGAACTACTGCTCCTCAAATTGAAGGTTTACCAAAGTATGATGAAAATGGAGTTGCATTAGGTGTTGACATCACTTATGGTGGTTCTATCCCAGCTGATAACTCTGGTAAAATTCAATATGTACGTATTGAATATGCAGGTTACAAATTAGCGATTGACAATGAAATTAATGGTTTGACACTTGGTGGTGTTGGATCAGGTACAACTCTTGACCATATCCAGGTTTCTTATGGTGCTGATGATGCTTTCGAATTTTTCGGAGGTACTGTAAACGCAAAATATCTATTAGCAGTTGGTAATGATGATGATGATTTTGATACTGATTTCGGATTCAAAGGAAATATCCAGTATGCAATTGGTTTAAAAGATCCTAGCTCAACACACAGTACAAGTGGTGGTGTTTCGGATTCTAACGGAATTGAGTCAGATAATGACGGTACAGGTACAACTGCATCTCCAAGAACCAAACCCACTTATTCAAACTTTACTTTATTAGGTTATTCAACTACCAGCAACGGATTACGTGCTGGAAACCGTTGGAGAAGAAATAGTGATTTATTTATCACTAATTCAATCATTGCTGGTTATAATACTGCTGCTGAATTCCAAAGCGGTACTGAAACCAGTGCAACTCCAGGTGGATTCAACAACAATAATGTGCATGCATTTACAACTGTATTCAGTCCTGCAACCGCTACTTCTTTAACTGGAAGTACAAATGCAACTTCTACTGATGCTAATCCGGATGCATTTGTTGCATTAGGTATCAGAGGTACAAGAACTTTAAGTCCTTTCTACACAACTGCTGTAGCAGGATCTTATAACTTCAGTAACCTTACTCCAAGAGTTGCGGGTAGCACAAAAGGTGCTGTACTTACTGCTAACCTTAGCGAGTGGAATTCAGGATGGGTACAATTCTCTCCTCAGACTTCTATAGATTAATCTATTCATTTAAATTCTAAGAAAAAGCAGCGTCCCTTTTATAGGGGGCTGCTTTTTCCTTATTCCGACTCTATGAGAATAATTTTTTACTTTATTTTTTCTGTACTGACCCTCTTTTCTTTTTTATCCTGCTCAAAAGGGGAGCCAGTTAAAGACCTTTTATTTGGTAAGCTGGCACTTGTAGATTTCACGCCGGGCGGGATTACAATTATAGCAGGAGCAAATACTAAATTCTCCGGCCAGGTATATAATGAAAGTTTTGTTTCGGGTGGAAACAGGTTCAGGTTCTATGATAAAGACATTTTATTATTAGATACCTCGTTAATGGTTGAAGCTTATAAAAAACATATTTATTTCATGTTTAAGCCGGGTGCGGATAAGACATTGCGCATTTTTGACGAGACTCTGAATGGTTTTGATAAAGAAACGTTACCGGATACCGGATCTGTTAAAATAAGCATAGCTAATTTTTTTACCGCCTTACCCAATAAGGTGAATGTATATTTAACGACAAATACCTATCAGCCACCTATTTTACAGCCGATACAAGTTGCTGAATTTCCTGGTGTTACTCAGTCGTTTTCGGGTTTTAAAGTAATCATTCCCGGAAAAGATCAGTTGCTGCAACAAGTAGAAGCCTTTACACTGGTCATCAAAGATGTTGCGAGTCAAAATGTGCTTAAAACTATCCCATTTACGCTGCCCCGAAAAGTCAACTCAAAAGAATTAGCCAGTGATGTCTATTTGCTCTATGTAAATGACCAGGGTGGCGTGACTACGCTTATGAGTAAGTAAGCGCCTTAAAAAAGAATCATTTTTTAACACTACTATAAATGAAAAAGTTATTACTGTTTTTATTCGTCTTGTTTTCTATACCAGTATTAGGACAGGGACAACCTGCCCTTGAAATGCTGATTTTTCCGAAATATATTGAAGGGGGAGTAGATAACTATATTCGTACGGGTATCCCCTATGTTTACCGCGCCAAAATAACCGGTTTGAAGCCTGGTAAAACTTACAGGTATGAAAATAATCTTGTAAGTTCACCCCAGGCTACAGATAATGGAGTATCTTATCTTTATTTGCTTACGCCAGATAATGTAATCCCAGATCTTCCCGGATATAACAAAGGTGATTTTCACAGACCAATAATCAGATCAAGCGGATCGAATGGTGGAGGTCCTTTTGTCTCTGACTATGGATCGCTTACTACTGATGCATCAGGATCCTATACAGGATGGTTTATACAAGAAACTGTTAAAACAAATCTTCCACCGGGAAAACAACTGTATTTGAGAATTACTCTTAATGATCCTGATGCGGCAGATCCGACAGCTATAGCTTATAAATTACATTCCTCTGAAACAGAAAAACTAACGATCGTTAGTTTAGACCCTTATGAAACACAACTCAAAGGTACAGCGATCCGAAGTACAAGTGCGACTTCAGCAATTGCGAAAAATATGGTCTTCCTTTATGATAATGTAGAAGGGACTGGCCGCCCTGTTGGTGGAACCTACATTGAAGATGATGGCGTTCAGGCTACAGAAGGAAAAGAAGGTGTACAAAATGGACTTGCACCATTTTATTATAGAAATGTGAACGGAGTATCGGGAAGCTGGGGAGCAATGATATTAAGTAGTGATTTAACAGGTATCCGTCGTATTGAACAGCGCAGCCTGGCAGATGGATCATTAGTAGGTTATAACACTTCTGCGGATGGTTCATGGCCCGATGGCGCTAATCCAGGTGCTTTAGTTTCTACGATTTCGACAGAACTAGGCGCTGGTGAAGATGGAGATCTGTCATTAGTTCTTGATGGAACCAAAGTTACCCTTGCATTGCCAAAAACACCACAAACAGTAGCTTTTACCAATACTTTTCCTGCTACATTCAAAGTAGGAGATGCAGATTTTACCTTATCAGCAAGCAGTACTGCTGGCTTAACTGCTTTCCAATATACGGTTGCTCCGGCAGGAATCCTTCAGCTTACCGGGAGTACTGTTAAAATAATAGGAGGGGGAACAGCTGTAATTACGGTTACTGAACCTGGAAATACAACCTTTGATCCGGGGATAGCGACCAAAACTATTATAGTCACTGCAACTCCACAAACTATCACCGGTTTACCAGCTACATTAGCTGCAGTTTATGGCGATGGAAACATCACCTTATCAGCTACAGGTGGTGCAAGTGGAAACGCAGTCACCTATACCTCAGAAAATACTGCGATTGCTGAGCTTACTTCTACTAATCAGATAATAATCAAAAAATCCGGTACTGTCCTGATTAAAGCCAATCAGGCAGGAGGTGCAAATTACTCCCCAGCTGCCGAGGTTACCAGTACATTAACTATTACAAAAGCAAGCTTAAATGTAACTGCCGAAGATAAAACGAAAACACGGGGAAGTGCAAATCCAGTAGCAACATTTACTTATGGGCCTTTTAAAGGTGCAGATGATGCAACCATGATAACAGGAACTCCAGTATTAACTATCCAGGCAGACGCTACATCGCCAGCAGGAATTTATGATATTCTGGTAGATGCTTCCGGCTTAACCTCCGATAAATACACCTTTAATCCAGTCAAAGGAAAACTAACCATTGAAACTAAGAAAGATCAGTTAATAACGCTGAGTAATCTTCCCGCTACTGCCGCTTACGGAGATCAACCACTTAATTTTCAGGCAACCAGTAATACTGTGAATCCAATAACTTTTACCAGCTCTAATCCGGATATTGCAATAGTTGAAAAAGATGTGGCAGGAGAATGGACTGTGAAAATTATTGGAGCAGGCCAGGTAAACATCACAGCCTTACAAGCCGAAGATGCAGCTTATGGACCTGGGATTGCCAGTCAGGAGCTGAACATCGCAAAAATACCTCTAAAGATAATTGCTGATGATAAATCTAAGCTAACGGGAGAAAAGGACCCTGTATTTACGGCCCGTTACGAAGGATTTGTGAATGCCGATGATGCAAGCAAACTCACAAGTATGCTTACGTTTACCAAACAAGCAGATGGAGCTGGGTTTTTAATTGTTCCGGCAGGCCTGACCTCAGCTAATTATATCATCACTTTTGTAAATGGAAAACTAACAGAAGGAAACGTAGCATTTTCACCGTTAAATAAAATTTATGGTGATGCCCCTTTTGATCCCGGTGCAATCAGTGCTGGGGGTAAACCGGCCTACACCATTGCCAATCCAGCCATTGCAATCGTAAATACAGCGGGCCTGTTAGAAATAAAAGGGACTGGCTCTACAACTATAACCGCAACATTCACCTCTGGTGCCTCTGGAACAACTACACTAAAAGTGGACCAGAAGGCCGTTGTAATTACTCCTGATCCAAAAAGCAAAATATATGCAAAAGAGAATCCGGTGTTATCCGTTAGTTATACCGGCCTAGCTTATGGGGAAAATGAAAGCGTTTTAACAACAATACCACAAATCTCAACCCTGGCCACAATAAATTCTGCTGTGGGTACTTACGCAATTAATGCAAGCGCAGCCGCCGCACCGAATTATAAATTCAGCTATCAGCAAGGAGTCCTGACTATTACCAGGGCCGCTCTTGCAGTGAAAGCCGAAGATAAGTCCAGGTTATATGGACAGGAAAATCCTGTATTTAGCTTAGCTTATACAGGTTTGGCCGCTCAGGATAATATCGGTGACTTAAACTTGAATACAGTTGTGGCCACAACGGCAACAACCTCATCGGCTGTTGCAACCTATCCACTAACACCTTCAGGTCTGACAGCAACTACAAATTATACGGTTAGTTATCAACCAGGTTTATTAACTATCATTCCAGCCCCGCTAAATATTAAGGCCGATGATGCGGAACGGGGAGCGGGACAAGCAAACCCCGTATTTACGTTTACTTATACCGGTTTCGTCAATGGAGATAAAGCGGCTGATTTGACTACAGCTCCTTTAGCAGTAACTACAGCTACAGCAGCATCAGGAAAAGGAATTTATCCAATTACAGTTAGTAATGCTGCTGCTGCCAACTATACTATTACTTATACAGCAGGCCAATTGTTTATCAGAAGTTTACCAACAGTTACTTATGCTGATTTACCTGCTGTAAGTTATGGAGATGCGAACTTTGATCCTGCTGCATTTTCAAATTCAGGCGTCCAACCAGTTTATTCTTCTGATAACCTGAATGTTGCTGTGATTGAAAATGGAAAAGTTAAGATTACAGGTACAGGAGCTTCAAATATTACAGCATCTTTCGCTGCATCGGCTGATTTTGTAGCCACGACAGTCAGTAAACCACTCACTGTTTCGAAAAGAGCACTGATTGTCAGAGTTGACAATAAAACAAGGCTTTATGGACAAGCAAATCCGGTTTTAACAGCTACCTATGATGGTTTCGTAAACGGGGAAACTATAGCAACCGCTATTTCTGCACCAGCTTTACTCACTACAATTGCTAAACCATTATCCCCTTCAGGTACTTATATCATTTCTGGTGCTGGCGCATCTGCCTTAAATTATAATATTAGTTATGAACCAGGTATTTTATCAATTGATAAAGCCGTTCTCAAAGTAACTGCAGATAATAAAACCAGGATCTTTGGAATTGACAACCCAGAATTCACTTTTAAATACAGTGGTTTTTTAAATGCTGAAAATGAAGCTGTTATTCAGAACCCGCCATTAGTATCAACTGAAGCTATAAAAAGTTCGGCTGCAGGTACTTATCCTATTGTCCCTTCTGGCGGTTCAGCAGACAACTATACTTTTAGTTATGTGAATGGAACATTGACTATAAATGCGACCACCAGAACTATTACCATGGATGCGCTCCAGGCAAAAGCAGTAGGAGATGCTGATTTTACACCCGATGTTATCTTAACTAGCGGGGAAACGCCAGTTTTTAGTAGCGCTGATCCAGCAATTGCAACTATCGTTGACAATAAAGTTCATTTGGTCAGTGCTGGAAATGTGATGATCACAGCAACAGCTCCGGTTAATTCAAATTACGGAACTACTCCGGCTGTGAGCCGTTTGTTAGTCGTTAATAAATTGCCGCAGACGATTACTTTCGAAAGTATCCCTGCGTTGCAAATTAATGGTACTTATACCTTAAAGGCTGTGTCAAGCTCTGGCTTACCAGTAACCTATAAAGTAACCAATCCGGATTATGTTTCGTTAACTGGTGGCCAGCTTAAAGGACTGAGGATTGGTAAAACTCAAATAACCGCTATGCAGACAGGAGATAACCGCTATGCAGCTGCTCAAATGATTGTACAAGAGTTGCAAATTACAGATGCGGTTGGGGAGGCAATCAGGGTACATCCTGCACTATCAATTAATGGAGATGGAGTGAATGAATTCCTTTCAATTGATGGAATCAGGGACTTTCCATTGAATAAAGTGACAATTATTAACAGGAACGGCCTTAAAGTATTTGATATAGAGGGATATGACAATGAGCAGCATGTGTTTCTTGGGAAATCAAAATCCGGAGAGAACTTGCCTCAGGGTACCTACTTCTGTCTGATTGAATACCAGTCTGATAGCCATGTGAAGCGTAAAACGGGCTACTTTATCCTTAAATACTAATTCTTAACGGGCCGGGACCACGTTCCGGCCTTATCAAAATATAAAACAGAAATATGAAACTCTTTAAACAGGCACTATTAACCAGTGCGCTCGTCATGGTACTTAGCATAAGCCAGGCTCAGCAATCGACTTCTTTTACTCAATATCATGATAACCAGGTTCCATTCAATTCTGCCTATTCACTATTAGATAAAGCAGCTTCGGTTAATTTGAATAGCAGAAAGCAATGGGCGGGCATAGAAGGGGCTCCTTATACCTTCCAGCTTAATGGAAGCTTACCAATTGACAAGATCAATGGCGCAGCTGGCCTGTCCCTGACTTATGATAAATTTAATATAGAGAAACTGACTGAAGTATCTGCTTTTTTTGCCAAAGCGGTACAGCTCTCAGACCAGAATTTCTTTGCAGCTTCTTTTAATGCAGGATTCAGGAATTATGTTGCAAGTTATACAGAAGTTGATCCGAACGATGTGAGTTTTCGTGACGATATCAGAGAAACCGTTGGAACAGTAGGCTTAGGGATTATGTTGTATAGTCCGGAAAAGTATTACATAGGAGCTTCCTTGCCAAGATTGAGCTTCCGGAGTCTAGGTAACGCATCTGCTGATGAAAAAAGAAATTATAGTAATACTTATTATTTCAGCGGAGCATACCTGTTCAATTTGAATGAAGATGTGAAATTTAAACCCGCTACAATGGTCTCTTACAGCAGGACTTATAATACAGAAGCTGATTTTTCAGCAACTATTTATTTAAAAGATAAATTCGGCTTAGGAGTTAACTATAAGACGACAAGCGAGGTTGCTGGAATTATATCAGTGCTCTTTAATACTAATGTGAAATTGGGATACAGTTATCAAACTGGCTTTGGTGATTCAAACATTGGCAAGATCAGTAAAGGATCTCACGAAATTTCTCTGGGCATCCGCTTTGGTGGTAAAGGGCCATTGCAACCAAAATTGTTATAAATGTGTGTTTTGTGAAATCAATTGTGCAGCCTGCCAAAAGCAGGTTGTACAAGATTTCTATTCTCTGGCTTATTTTTTTATCCAGCCCATCTGGAGCGAAATTAATTCTCTGTTAATTTTGCTAAAACGGTTTTTCAATATTAAAAACATAATATCTGATTATTGCTTCAAACGGAATCTTATCTATTTTAAATAATAAAGATGAAGTTATTTTAAATTTATTTTAATTACTTACAAAACTTATTAAAACATTTTAGTAAGTTTATTGAAGTAATCAAATATATAATGGAAGTAACGGAAAAGCTAGTAAAAAGCACTGAGCTAAAAAGTGAGATTTTAAAACAATTGTATCTTGAAAAGTCGCTTTCTTGTGCTGAAATGAGCGTTTTATTTAATAAAAGCATCCCAATTATAACTAAAACAATAAATGAGTTAATTAATGAGGGCTTTATTATCGAGGTGGGTTATGCACCATCCAGTGGAGGCCGCCGGCCATTAATGTATGCTATAAAACCAGATGCGATGCATATTATGGCTATTGCAATGGACCAGCTCTCTACCAGGATCGCAATTGTTGATTTAAACAATAAGCCAATAGCTGAAATTGAAACAGTAGAACTGATTTTGAATAATAACGCCGTAGCGCTCTCTCAGTTAATTACTTATATAGAGAATCATATCCTGAAGTCCGGAATCAATAAAGAAAGTATGCTGGGAATAGGTATAGGAATGCCGGGTTTTGTCAGTGTAAAAGACGGTAAAAACTACTCTTATCTGGACACAGAAGGCGAAAAATTAACCGCTTATATTACAAATGCTACTGGTTTAACTACTTATATAGATAACGATTCCAGTGTGATTGCCCTTGCTGAGCAAAGGTTCGGAGTTGCCAAATCTCTTAAAGAAGTCATGGTGATTAACCTGGGCTGGGGAATTGGTCTTGGCATGATCGTTAATGGCGATATTTTTAGAGGTTACAGCGGCTTTGCAGGTGAATTCAGTCATATCCCCTTATTTGAAGACGGAGAATTGTGTATCTGTGGTAAACAGGGTTGTCTTGAAGCAGAAGCCTCTATGCTTGTTGTGGTAAAAAAAGCTATTGAAGGTATCAAACAAGGTCGTTTATCTACTTTGAATTCCTTCGTGGATGGCTCATTGAAAGTAATGAGTGATGCGATTTTCGAAGCTGCCAATAATGGGGACCAGTTTGTTATTGAATTGCTTTCGGATGCTGGCTATAAGATTGGTAAAGCACTTTCTATTCTGATTCATATTATGAATCCACAAACTATTGTATTGAGTGGAAGGGGAGCAAAGGCTAGTAAAATAATGATGGCTCCGATGCAGCAGGCTTTAAATAAATACTGCATCCCAAGACTGGCTGCCAATACAGAACTGTTAATCTCCAAACTAGGCTTTGACGGTGAGATCATTGGTGCAGCTGCACTGGTCATGGAGAACTTTGACAATGAACAATTAGTTACGAACACTAAACGACTGACTATGGAGAAAAACACGAAAATTAAGTACTAAGAGTCTGTTGGAATTTAGCTACCAGGATTTTAACAGTCTCCAAACCAAAACGATTAAATCTAAACTTTTAAAAAAACCAAACATGAAAAAATTACTACTCTTCACTTTATTGATGCCAGGCCTGGCAATGGGAGCAAATCTCAGCAACGCAGGCAACTCGGTATTGATTAGCTGGCCTGCGCATAAGGCCAGTTCTATAAATGCGTTAAAAGTAGCAGCGACCATTAAAGGAACAGTAAAAGATGCAAGCGGACTGCCTTTAGTTGGTGTAAGCGTACAGGTTAAAGGCACAAAATTAAGTACTCAAACAGACTCAAATGGTAATTTTGCAATACAAGCCAGTCCTGGCGATGTATTGATTTTCTCTTATATCGGTTTTGCACGTCAGGAAGCTACAGTAGGTTCAGGAATTGTGCAAATCACGCTATTAGAAGATTCAAAACAACTGGGAGAGGTTGTAGTAACCGCCCTGGGTATTAAAAAATCAGAAAAAACGATTACTTATGCTACACAGCAGGTATCCGGATCAGAACTGACCAGGGTAAAAAGTGATAACTTAATGAACTCCCTGAATGGTAAAGTTTCAGGTGTAACCATCTCACCTAGTGCTTCTGGAGTAGGTGGTTCTGCTAAAGTTATTTTAAGGGGTAACAAATCTGCTGGTGGAAACAATCAGCCCTTGTATGTAATTGATGGGGTTCCGATTTCTAACGGTTCAAACGCGAACGGACAACCTAACAATACTTTTGGAAGTAACGTAGGACAAGGTGGTGGCGGAACTACAGCAGTAAGTGCAAGTCAGGATGGTGGTGACGGTATATCTAACCTTAACCCGGAAGATATCGAGACGCTGACTATTTTGAAAGGTGCATCAGCTTCTGCCTTATATGGTAGCCAGGCGCAAAATGGTGTTATCTTAATTACCACTAAAAAAGGAAAAGCCGGGAAAACCCAAATCAGCTTTACTTCTTCTATTACCCTTGACCGTGTAGCTTACAAACCTAAATTTCAGGATAGCTATGGACAGACAACTGGTGGAGCAGATAGTTGGGGCGATAAAATACCATCAGCACAAGATAATGTAAGCTCATTCTTCCAAACAGGTACAAACCTGACCAACTCGATCAGTCTTTCTGGTGGAAACGATGTAGCGCAATCCTATTTCTCTTATGCAAATACTGCAGCAAGAGGGGTAGAACCAACTAATAAATTGGCCCGTCATAACCTTAATTTCCGTGAAACAGCCCGTTTCCTGGATAATAAACTGACAGTTGACGCAAACGTTAACTATATCTCTCAAAAAGTTAACAATAGTCCTGGTTTGGGTTTTTACCTAAATCCTTTAACCGGATTGTATTTATTCCCAAGAGGGAAGGATATCTCTCCCTACAAAAATCAGTTTGAATTACCGGGATCAGTTGAAGGTGTTTCAGTGCCACAACAAAACTGGCCTTTCAACGAAGACGTACAACAAAATCCATGGTGGGTACTTAACCGTAACCTGAATGAAGCTAAACGTAACCGTATCTTATTAAATGCAAGCGCAAAATATGACTTTACCAGTTGGTTAAGCATTCAGGCACGTGGAAATATTGACCGTTATACAGATATTTACGAGCAGGATTTATATGCGACAACCAATGCCGTACTTGCAAAAGAGAACGGACAATTGTTATTAAGCAATCAGACTACAGAACAGAAATACGCAGATTTATTACTGACTTTTTCTATACCATCTAAATCTGATTTTAAAGTGGACGGTGTATTGGGTACAAGTATTACAGATGCTAACGCTTTTGGTACTTTAATTGGCCCTGATGCAAGTAATGGCTATACCAAACCAGGTTTAACCATTCCAAATATCTTTCTTCCTGAAAATATTACAACAGTTGCCGGCGGGCCTCCAATTACAACTTTACCAAATAATCATAACCAGATACAATCGATATTTGCCAATGCGAACATAGGTTATAAAAACTGGGCATTTTTAACCGTTACGGCAAGAAATGACTGGTCATCAAATCTGGCATTTACTCCAAATAACTCTTATTTTTATCCATCAGCAGGTTTGTCTTTCATCCTGAACCAGATGTTCAAATTGCCTGAAGTAATTTCTTATGCGAAATTAAGGGGTACTTTCGCGCAAGTAGGTAATACAGTTCCTAACTATGTAACCCAGCCTTTAACACACTTTAGTACTGGTGGTGGTGTATTGTTAAATTCTGTTGCTCCTTTTCCAGAATTGAAGCCAGAAAAAACAACCTCTTTTGAATTAGGAACAGACTTACGTTTCTTGGGTGACAGACTTAACTTGAGTTTCACTTACTATAAATCTAATACCAAGAACCAATTTATCCGCGTTATTCCTTCTTTTGTCACTACCTTCTCCCAAGGTTATGTGAATGCTGGAAATATTCAGAACTCAGGTATTGAATTTAACTTAGGTTATGATGTTATTAAAAATACAAACCTGACCTGGAATTCATCTTTCAACGGATCGGCCAATAAAAATAAAGTAATTGATGTGGATTCAAAAGATGGCATTAATCAATTTATATTAACACCGAACCGTAATAATACTTATCAGTCAGAATTAAGAACAGGTGGTTCATTTGGCGATATTTATGGTGTTACTTTTAAACGTGATGACCAGAACCGTATTATGATTGGCGCTGATGGTAAACCATTAGTAAACGATGGTTACAACTACATAGGAAATGCAAATCCTAAATTCCAATTGGGATGGAGCAATAGCTTTGATTACAAAAGATTCAGAGTAAGCTTTCTTGTGGACGGTAAATTTGGAGGACAGGTATTATCTCTTACCGAGGCTGTATTTGATAAATATGGTGTTTCACAAGCATCTGGAGATGCAAGAAATCAAGGTGGTGTAAATATCAATGGAGTAGATGCTGTTACAGGCAAACCAATTAATAGTGTTGATCCTAAAACATGGTATACTTCTGTAGGTGGCCGTGATGGTATTACAGAAAATTACATGTACAGCGCAACAGTGGTTCGCCTACGTGAAGCATCTGTAGGTTATACCGTTCCATTTACTAAAGGCGCTGTTAAAAGCTTAAGACTCTCTTTGATTGGAAGAAATCTGTTATACTTCTATAAAAAAGCACCTTTCGATCCTGAAGTTACCATGTCAACAGGTAATGGCTTATCTGGTGTAGACGTATTTAGCCAGCCGGCCACACGTAATTTCGGTTTCAACCTGAATGTTACTTTCTAAAATGTTCACTATTAAAATTAAAAAGATGAAAACTCAATATATGATACGCAATGGTTATAAGTATGCACTGTCTGCTTTTCTTGCACTAACAGTACTCACATTTGCCGGTTGTAAAAAGGATTTTGAAAAATATAACACTGATAATACAGGTATTGGTAGCGGGAAGTTTCAGATTGGACTGGTATATCCAGGAATCCAGGCTTCTGTTTTTGGAGGAGAAGGTGATTACCAGCTGAACCAAAACTTAAACGCCGACTGTTACTCAGGTTACATGATGTCTCCAAATCCTTTCAGGGGAAATATCAGTAACTTAAATTACAGCCTGGTAGACGGATGGAATCAGAATGTTTTTGTAACTTCTTTTACTAATTCTTTATTTGCCATCAATTCGATAGGAAAGGCAGGTACAAGAACTACACTTCCTGATTTCTGGGCAATCGCTTTAATTCTTAAAGTGGAGATCATGAACAGAGTGACTGATAAATTTGGCCCTATTGCTTATACTGCAGCAGGAAAAACTTTAATGGGCACACCTTATGATTCTCAGCAAGCTGTTTACAAGCAATTTTTCCTGGAATTGGATACTGCAGTAACCAACCTGAATACTTATATCAAAGCTAATCCCGCGCAAACTCCATTCAAACAATATGATTTGGTTTATGGTGGTGATTATACAAAATGGTTGAAATTTGCGAATTCATTACGTTTGCGCTTAGCCATGCACATTGTGAAAGTTGATGCTGCAACAGCACAAGCGCAAGCACAAAAAGCTTTAGATCCAGCTAGCGGGGGTGTATTGACCGTGAATGCAGACAATGCTGGTATTTCTGGTGGTGGAACTCATAATCCATTGGAAGTAATTACCACCAGCTGGACTGATATTGCTTTGGGCGCTCCAATAGAGACCTATCTCGTTGGCTACAAAGACCCTCGTTTACCAGTATATGCTACCCCAGCTAAAGATACTCGTTTTGCAGGCCAGTATAAAGGTATCCGTATCGGTTCAATTGTAACGGCTAAACCTGGTTATAATGGTTATTCTTTATTGAATAGCAATACGATAGTGACCAGTAACTCTCCAATGATGATGATGACTGCTGCAGAAGTATGGTTCCTTAAAGCAGAAGCAGCTTTACGTGGATGGACTGGCGCGGGAGATGCACAAACAAATTATACAACCGGTATCCAGACTTCTTTAGCACAATGGAATGTAACTAACAGCACCTATATCAATGATGAGACAAGTTTGCCAACTGCTTATGTTGATCCTGGAAATGCCGCTAACAATTCACCAGCTGTTTCAACAATTACTGTAAAATGGGATGGTGCAGCTGCAAATGAGCAGAAACTGGAACGTATTATCACACAGAAATGGATTGCGATGTTCCCTGAAGGTCAGGAAGCCTGGACAGAATATCGCCGTACAGGTTATCCAAAGCTGTTTCCTGTAGTTACTAATAACAGTAATGGAACGATCGATAGTAAAATCCAGATCCGCAGACTGGCGTTCCCTCAAAATGAATACTCCAGCAATGGTACGGAAATAGCCAAAGCCGTTCAACTGTTGAATGGTCCTGATAATGGTGGAACAAGATTATGGTGGGATGTAAATAAAGCGAATTTCTAAACCTCTGAATTAATAATGCCTCTCCATTTAACGTCTTAAGCATTTGCTTAAGGCGTTTTTTTTTAAAAATTAATTTAAGCAATTTAGCTTATTCAAGTTGGTGGTTTTTTTGTGCGTTTTACACCAGAACCAAATAATATTGCTCAATTTACTGTTGTTTCTGAAAATCGATCTGTAAGTGGTTGAGGGTAAGATAAGTACAACCAGGCAATATTTTGTTATATTTGTTTATCAATTAATAATTTCGGATTAATTTAATGATATATTCAATAATCATGGAGAACAAAGCAGCAGAAAAAGCGGTGAGTAAATTAGTAAAAGAACCTCAGGTAGTTAAAACTATAGTAGATATTCTTTCTAAAGATCTGGAAGCTATAAAGGAACTTTTAAACCGTAAAGATTTGATCCGTAAAGGTTAGTTACTCTGACCTTTTCAAGTTCAACTCTTGTTTTTCTGATTCGCCAGTTTATACCTGTTTCTTTTACCACAGGCAGATCTGATGATATCAATTTTATCTTTCCTGGTTCCACGGCTTAATATATCAGTAATGCGGGAAGGGGTGATCTCCAGTTCGTATTCATTTTTATATTTCTCCGCAATCTCCTTAGTGGTCTTGGGTTCATTTAAAAATCCCGATTGCAGCAATTCGTCCATATACTTTACATAATTAGGAAACTTGTCTTTTAAATAAGCCGGATCTATGTTTCTTGCTGTAATATAGCTTCTGATATTTTCTCTTAGCACATTTTTTGGCGGAATTGGAAAATCAGGGTCTGACAATTGATAATGCTTCACCCCAAAAGTATTACTTAGCGTTTGTTGTGCTAAAATGCCAATATTTACATCCCCTTTTTCAATGGAAGCAATATAAGATTGATACAATTGTGCGAAAGTAGCTAGTGCTTCTTGCGAAATATTAGCCTCTTTCCGGAATGTCCTCACCCGGTTTCCGTATTCTTTTAATGCGCTTTTATCGTTTTCTGCCACGAATGCAAGGTGATAATTATTAATTGTCTTAAATCATATGTAATGTTATTTTTATGTAAAATATATGTTTATATGAATTATAAATTATTGAAATTAAATATTTAAAATATCTAATTGTAAAAATTAGATCGGTAGTGAATAGTCTAACAGACAGAGCTTTAACGTGATTATCATTACACTTATAGACGTAAATATTATAGTTGCATAGGAGATTAAACGGTTTTTTATTACTGTATTTAAATAAAGGGTCTGAAATGTTTAAAATCACACACCAATTATTATGCAGGAGTTAATTGTTCATTCTAACAAATCTATTAAAGAGCCTCCTGATTAACAGGAGCAAAAAGGAAGCGGCAGACCCAAATCAGACAGGTTAATACTCATGTGGCCTGCTGCTTCCACAATAGGAATACTAATCTAAGACATAAGCAGTCTGGTGCTTGATCTCTGTCATCACAAATGAACTTTGAACATGTGCAATGTTTTCGATGGTGGCAAGTTTATTGGATAGGAAATTCTGATAACTATTCATGTCTTTGACCACAACTTTCAGCAGGTAATCAAAATTACCAGCCACATGAAAACACTCCATCACTTCAGGAACTTTAACAATGGCCCGTTCAAACACATTAATCAATGGCTTGGAATGCAGTTGCAAAGAAACATTAATGAATGCGACTATGGTCTTGCCAATCTTTTCTCTGTCCAATAGGGCTACATATTCCTTTACTACACCACTTTGCTCAATTTTTTTGAGTCTTTCGTAAGTAGGCGTAACAGTCAGACCGATCTTACCGGCAATCTGTTTCGTATTGAGACGGGCATCAGCCTGTAAAACCTTTAAAATCTTCTTGTCAATCGCGTCAAATGTTTCCACGGTAGTTTTTTTATACTGAATTAATTAATTTCGAACCTCTCAAAAGGTTTATAAATACTGCAAATATCAATATAATAGTGTTTGTTTTCTAATTTATGCCAAATAATAGTTTTAAAGGATCAGGTTTCCTTAATTTACATATCATTTAAACCAATTGTATTTGTAAAATGGAACAGCATAATTTATCCCCGGAAAATGCAGGGAGACTGAAGGATTTAATGGAAAGATTAACTGCTGATTCGGAGTTAATGCTTGGGTACCCGGTATCGAAAGATTTTAATTATTCTGAACTGGCTAAATTTCTGAATTTTCCAATTAATAACCTTGGAGATCCATTTGTGGCTTCCACCTATAATGTCGGTACACGTGAAATGGAAAGAGAAGTACTGGAATTTTTTGCATTATTATTCAGGGCACCAGTCAACAACTGGTGGGGATATGTGACCAATGGAGGTTCAGAAGGAAATCTTTATGGTTTATATCTGGCCAGAGAAATTCATCCTAAAGGCATGGTTTATTTTTCACAGGCTACACACTATAGTGTGCAGAAAAACCTGCACTTATTAAATATGCCTAATATTGTAATCCGTACTCAGGCAAGCGGCGAGATTGATTACGATGATCTTAGAGATACAATCAAAATGAACAGGCATATGCCTGTGATTATCTTTGCTAATATCGGAACCACGATGACTGAAGCACGGGACGATGTGCGTAAGATCAGAAGTATTTTACAGGATCTCGCTATACAGCATTTTTATATTCATGCAGATGGGGCGCTTTCAGGTAGTTACAGTGCATTTATAGAACCACGTCCAGCATTTGATTTTGTTGATGGTGCGGATAGCATTGCGATTAGCGGACATAAGTTTATTGGCTCTCCGATTCCATGTGGCGTAGTGGTGGTGAAGAAGAACAACCGCGACCGTATTGCCCGTTCAGTATCTTATACAGGAAGTATGGATACCACAATAACCGGTTCCAGAAACGGGCATACCCCTTTGTTTTTATGGTATATGATTAAAAGCCTGGGACTGGAAGGATTTAAGAAAAGGGCCTTACATAGTCTGGAAGTAGCTGCTTACGCAGAAATGAAGTTAAAAGAAATAGGGATCAATGCCTGGAGAAATCCAGATTCTATTACTGTTAATTTACCTGAGCCGGCAGCACAGATAAGGATCAGATGGCAATTGGCTTTAGAAAACGGCTGGTGCCACATCATTTGTATGCCAAATGTAACTCAATATCAGATTGATCAGTTGGTAGAAGAAATAGCAGCAACTAATGTAATGTTATCTGTTTCTTAATCCTGAACAGGATATCATTCAAATCAAAAGGCTTACTGATAAAATCGTTGGCGCTGCATTGCTGAAAAACGGTATCCGCCGAAGCATGTGCGGACATCACGATAATCGGTATGTCTTTCGTTTGCTGCATAGTTCTGATTTCTTTACATAATTCCAGACCATTTCCATCAGGAAGCATTACGTCAAGCAAATATAAATCCGGGATACTATCTTTCATCGCTGCATGAAAGGAAGAAATATCCGGAAAAAGCCGGACTTTATAACCTTCATCTTCTAATATGAACTCTATGATCTGTCTGATATCCTGATCATCTTCTACAACATGTATTTGCTTCATCATTCCTCAATAGGTTTCTAATAGAAATAAGCCCGTTTTCATCCTATAGATTAAAACAAGCTGGCTGATTATACTATTGATAGAACAGATGGCAAACCTTGTACCAAATAATTGTTTTTCTTGAATTAAAAATTAAGGGGGTTGAACTTCCCGGTAAAACCCCCTCAATGAGAGCCGGCATCCACCGGTATGAAATAAATTATCTGCCCAAATATAAAACTGTCTCTGATTCTAAAAAATGACAAGGATCACTATTGAATTAATCGCATCTATGTGGCTTTTTCTTAACTTTGCACTAAGGCGATAGGGGAGACTCTAGTCTTCAGACAAAATCAAGACCATGAAGATAATAACCATTTTAAGCTCCTGTTTGCTGATTACGGCATTCAGCCTGATGAACGTGAACGCTCAACCTGCACGCGAATTGTCAGAATTTCCACTACACGCGCATTTTGTGCGCTCCAATAAACCGATGCTTATTTTTTTGACTGGTGATGGCGGATGGAATAATTTTTCGGAGTCGACCGTAAAGGAGCTGGTTAAAAACGGGTACGCTACACTGGTACTTGATACCCGTAAATATTTCTGGACGCAGAAAACACCCGATCAGTTTGCAAAAGATATGCAGGTGATCCTGTCTGCTTATTTAAAAACATGGAATAAGGAGTCGTTTTCTATGATTGGTTATTCTTTTGGGGCAGATGTTGCCGCTTTTGTCCCTTCCCGTTTACCCGGTAATCTGGCAGAAAAACAAAACTCTTTAGTTTTGCTTTCACCAGGTTTTTCGACCGGGTACGTGGTTAAACTAAAAAACTTACTGAATTTTGGCTCTACCGACAAAGAGAAATATAAAGTAAACCCGGAGTTATTGAAATCAGTGATTCCCGTATGGTGTATTTTCGGTAAGGAGGAAGATAGTGAGTTTTATAAGGCTTTAAAGCAAACAGATAAAATACATAAGGTGACGATTCCTGGCTCTCATCGTTTTGACGATGATATTCCCCAGGTGACCAGGGCGATTATAAAAGGGTTGTAAAAAGAAACGGGGATAAGTCTCCGACTCATCCCCGCTATCTAAATTAACGCTCTCATATATACAGACGCTCATAATGGAGCTTTATTGTATAAAGCCAAAAATAAATCTGTTATTATTTATAAGTCAAATCACAGATGAAACCTTAAATTTAGCTCTTAAATCATATCATTATGAAGTTATATCGCCGTATCTTATTTTTATTTGGTATTTTTTTGCTGAGTCAGTCTATGGTGTTTGCACAGCAAATCACTCCAAAAGCATCAGATAGTGGTCTGAATACATTGCAAATCAACAGAAAGAAGATTGATTCGCTGGACAAAGAATTGATGCGGTTGATCGGAGAAAGGGAAAGTGCGGTCAGAGAGATTGGAATTTATAAAGCCCAGAACAATATTCCGCCCTTACAAGCAGATCGCTTTAAACAGGTATTGGAAAAAAGTATCATTGCTGGGGAAAAAGCAGGTTTATCCGCTACCTTTGTTACTGAAATGATGAATGCCATTCACAAAGAAAGTCTGAGAATTGAAGATGAAATTAAATTAAACTTCCATGGCAAATAATGTAAATATCACTTCCAGCGGCATACAAAAGGTTTTGCGCAATTACAATGAAAAACAAGCGCTGGCTGAGTATATCTGGAATGGTTTTGATGCCAATGCCGACACTGTAGAAATTAACTATACAGCCAACGAACTGGGTTTCATGGATCATCTGGAAATTTATGACAACGGTTATGGGATAAATTTTAAAAACCTGAAAGTTAAGTTTGATCCTTTTTATGAATCAGAGAAGGCGTTGCAGCTGGCTGTGAATCGTAACCGCTCCGTAATGCATGGTAAAAATGGAGTAGGAAGGTTAACTTTCTTTAAATTTGCCAACGATGCCGAGTGGCAAACTACCTTCTTGCATAACGATGCCCTGAAAAGTGGCAGAATTATGATTGGGGTATCTGCTTTGAATAATTATCAGGCTAATTTACTCGATATGCCGTTAAGTGAAAAAACAGGCACCAGAGTATTGTTCTCCAATATCAAGATTTTACAGGAAAATATGGAACAGGAGATTATTCCTTTTCTAAAAGCAGAGTTTTGCTGGTTTCTGGAGCTGAATAAAAAGAGGAACTATGCTATTGTCATCAATGGTGTCCCGCTTGACTATACAGATAATATCCAATACTATGAAGAGGATATCCTGTTGAAGGATGAAAGTACACAGACACTATTTAAGCTGAAGTTTGTACAATGGAAGGAGTCTTTACATAAAGAGCTGTCCAAAGTCTATTATATCAACGAAAGGGGTGAAGAGAAGTTTAAGGAGTATACGACCCTCAACAAAAAAGCCGACGAATATTTTCATAGTGTTTATATCGAAAGCGAATTCTTTACAGATTTCGATTTCAGCGGAACGGAGTTTGATACGCAGGTGAAATTATATAACCGGTCAAAATCGTCACCAGAATATAAATTACTGAGTAAAAGAGTGAATGAGCTGTTGCGTGCGAAAAGGAAGTTTTTCCTGAAAGAATATTCTGGTAAACTGCTTCAGCGTTTTGAAAACGAAGGAGTACTTTCCCTGAATGATAAAGAACCGCTCAATCCGAAAAGGAAAGAAGATTTGCTGAATACGCTGAAAACCATTTACGAAATTCAGCCTAAAATATTCAGTAATCTGAGCATAGATCAGAAAAAGACATTTATAGCATTAATTGATGCCTTATTGGTTTCTGACCAAAGAGGGAGTTTGCTGCATCTGCTGGAGAATATTGTTGACCTGGAAGAAGAAGAAAGAACAGAGCTTACTGCCTTATTAGTGCAATAAGGAGCCCTGTTTTTTTATGGCTTTGCAATTTTGCTGATTTCCTTTTTGCTCAGGATGTGAATGGTAAAGCTTTCTTTTTTGATAGGACGATCATTTTTATCTGTAGCCACCTCATTAATTGCTTTGGCTGCTTCTATTCCTGATACGATTTCTCCAAAAACTGTATAATCCTGATCAAGACGCGGAAGACCACCTATAGTTTTATAAGTTTCGCGCTGGGCGGGAGTGAATTTTATTCCTCTTTTTACTTCCAGTGCATCCAGTTCTGCATCAGTCTGTATTTTTCCTTCTACCAGGTAAATCTGATCGAGATAAGAACTCTTTTCTGGATTGTCATTTCTTCCCGCACCCAAAGCTCCTTTTTTATGGAATAATTCTGGTCTTATTTCGGCTGCCAGCCTTTGAACAGGAGCTTGCGGATTAAGTTTTTCTCTGTCTAATATAGTTTCATCCAGTTTACCACCCTGACTTACAAAATTTTTAATGACCCTGTTGAACTCCTGATCTTTGAAAAGGCCTTTTTTAACCTGGTGGAGAAAATTGTCCCGGTGATCAGGAGTTTTATCATATAGCATAATCAGGATATTACCTTTTGAGGTACTAAGGCGTACATAATTGGTTTGTGCCTGAACTGTGCAGCTCAGAAAGAATAAAATGATAGTGAGAATAGATCGGTTTATCATATTAAAGATAATTCTAAGTAAATTGAAGCGTGCGCTTAACATATAAATGTATAACCAGCATAATCATTCCGATCATAATGGAAACATCAGCAAAGTTGAAAATCCCGGTTTTCAGGATATAGAAGTCTATATGCAGAAAATCGGTTACTGATCCATAAAGAAGCCTGTCATAGAGATTTCCCAAGCCTCCGCCAATTACAAAACAGATGCCCAGGACCAGTAAATTATTGAGTTGACTATTTCTCAGCAAATAATAGATGCCGTAACAAAGTGCAAGCAGCGGAATTAAAGACAAGAAAATAAACTTTACGGAGTCTGCCATTGAATCGCCAGTACTTAAAAATGCCCCCGAGTTCTCAACTTTGGTTAATATTAAATGATTACCAATCACATTGATCGTTTCATGGTAAGCTATATTTTGACGGGCTACATTTTTAGAAAGCTGGTCACAGCCAGCATTAGCCAGTACAATTAGTAAAATAGATAGATTTCTTAAGATAAGTTTCATCCAGACAGTAATTTTCGGTATAAACTTAATCCGTTTAGTTTATAATCTCAAATTTAAAAGATTTCTTCTCAGCGATGATGAAATAAATCTGGCTATTATAAAATAACATTTAAAACAGAAGTCCACTCGTATTGTTATACCCCGCATAAATCAAATTATAACGT
The DNA here is from genome assembly GCF_040547305.1 of Pedobacter sp. UYP1. NCBI lineage: Bacteria > Pseudomonadati > Bacteroidota > Sphingobacteriia > Sphingobacteriales > Sphingobacteriaceae > Pedobacter > Pedobacter sp. UYP1. The sequence continues at coordinate 336,169 of NZ_JBEPPL010000004.1, forward strand.
TCATGGAAAAGAAGAAAGAATCCTTTTTTGAGCAATTAGCTACAAAAATTACTTGCTGGACAGGGAGTTCTGCAGCATTCGGCATAGCCTTATCAGTTGTCATTGTCTGGGGGATCAGCGGGCCGGTTTTTAAATATTCTGATACCTGGCAGCTGGTGATCAATACCGGAACCACTATCATTACTTTTATGATGGTCTTTTTAATCCAGAAATCTCAAAACAAAGATTCCAAAGCTATCCAGTTAAAATTAAACGAACTGATTGCCGCCAGCAGGCATGCAAGTAACAGGATGGTTGATATTGAGGACCTGACTGAGCAGGAGCTGGATGTACTGCACAAATATTACCAAAAACTCTCTGATATCTCCGAAGAGGATGACGATATTCATAACTCTCATTCTATAGACGCTGCAAATAATCTGGAAAAAGAGAAAATTGAACACCGCAGGAAATACCATAAGGATGAAACATCGGCACCTGAATCCTGATATATCCGGCACCTGAAATCCGGATATATAATTATAATGCGACAAAAAAGCCTGAATAGTAATTTACTATTCAGGCTTTTTTAGATTTAATGTTTAACATTTTACGCTGCTGCATCTTCCTTATTTACTCAGCTGCAGCTTCTTCATTTACATAAGCTGTCGCGATTTCAGTTAAAGCTACATCAGTTGCTTTCTCATTGTCAAGTGTCTGCTGTAATAAGCTGGCCACTTCTGTATGTCCCATGTTCTGAGCGAATACAGCTAATGTACCATAGGTCGCTATTTCGTAATGTTCCACTTTCTGAGCTGCCAGGATTAAGCCTGCATCTCTGGTCAATGTGCCTTTATCAGTGTCAGCAATGATAGAATCAGCTTCTTCCAATAAACCAGCCATTGCATCGCATTTCTTAGCTGCAGGTTTTGTTTCCAATAGTGCAAACACTTCTTCTAAAGTGTCAATGTGCGTTTGAGTCTCCTGTGTATGTTTCTCAAATGCAGCTGCAAGCTCTGGACTGGTTGCTGCTTTTTTCATTTTTGGAAGTGCTTTAACCAGGTGTTTCTCTGCCCAGTAAATATCCTTCAGTTCGTCTACAAAGAATTCATGGAATTCAGAATCCTTCATTTTTCCAGTCAGACCAGTTGTCTTTTTTGAACTTGCTTTTGTAGTTGTGGTAGTTTTTTTTGTTGTAGTTGCCATGTTCTATTGATTTTGAGTAGCCATAACCGCTCATCTATAGAAAGGTTTACATTATTTTATTATTTTGCAGGAAATAGCTGTTCAGCCATCTTTTGATCATGGCCATAAATATCTTCTCTGAAATTGATCAGTCCATTTTTATCTACCCAGCTGGTAAAATAAGCGATGATCACCGGAACAGGAGTTTTCATCGTTACCCATACCTCCTTTTTAGAGTTCATAGCTTTGTCAATTTTTTCAGACGTCCATTCAGGTCTGTCCGCTAATAAATATTCAGCTAACGTTTTAGGTTTCGCCAGACGGATACAGCCATGGCTAAATGCCCGCTTGTCTTCTGAAAACAAAGATTTTGCCGGTGTGTCATGCAAATAGATGTTGTAGCTATTTGGAAATAAGAATTTAACACGTCCCAGAGAATTGGTGTTTCCTGGTTTCTGGCGGATCAGCGGGAGCCCGTCACTAAAACCATACTGCTCCATATTTTTCTGTGCCAGATAATTGCGATTCTTACGCATTGCAGGCAGCACTTCTGCACGAACAATACTTGGAGGAATGTTCCAATAAGGACTAAAAACGATGTTTTTTAAAGTATTGCTGAAAATTACAGTCTTGTTCGCTGCTTTTCCAACCACAATACCCATGTTCAATACCTCTTTCTTAGCTTCGAATACATGCAGCTTATATTCAGGAATATTCACTAAAATCAACTTACCTTCAGGCATCAGCGGAGACCAGCGGATTCTTTCCAGATTGATCAGCATCTGCTGGATACGGGACTCAACAGGCGCATTTAAAGCTGCCAGTAACAGACGATCTGGTTTTCCGGTTTGTCCATATCCAAATTGCAACTGTGCTTTTTTAACTGCTGCGGTTACTGCTGCCGTATAAATTGATGTAGAATCTTTAGCATCCAGATCTCCAAAATCAATGAGCCGCTGTTTGAACTGTAGAATTACTGATCCGGAATCTGCCTCTTTTATAGCTTTCAGCGCAGCAGCATCCAGTTGTGGCCAGCTACCTCTTTTTTGAATGCTATACCAGCGGATGAGTTCTTTGTTCAGTGTTTTATAATACCCGTTTACAGGCTCCCATTCTGCTACGCCAGCTCCTTTTTTGGCGACCAGCGAATCCAGTAAAGCAACTGCGTTAATTTTTTTCCTGGGGATATACCATTGCAGCGCTGCGGGATCTACTTTTCCAGCATAAGCATTGGTTACAAAATTAAAGAAGTGCTGGGTCAGTTCCAGTTCCAGCTGAACCATAGCCGGGCTTACGGCAAGAATAGTAGTGTCTTTACTGATTAATCCATCGAGTTGTTTCCTGAATAACAATTCATTTTTAGAACTGTCTCTGGAAGTTGAATCGTAACTCTTATCGAGTGCGTAAAATACCCTGGTTTGTTCTGCAAGCCCTTTTTCTGTTAACCAGGCAAACTGAAAGTTCCGGCTATTGTAAAAGTTCCTCAGCCTTAACGCAGAACTATCTTCTAATTTAGCCCCGATGATATATTTTTCCAGTTCCATACTATCAATTAATAGTTTGGTCACTGCATTTTTAGGCGTAATTGTAACGTCCCTGGCTATTTTTTTTACTTCTTTTCGCTGACACTGTATAAAAAACATAGAAATCGGGATGATCAGTAGTAAGGAAGGAAGTCTTGAAATTGAAAAATTGAAGCGTAACTTTAGTTTCATAGGTATGAATATAAGTAAAACGTTGGAAATTAAATTATTGCAAATCAGGCGTCAGGAAAAACTCATCAACTTTATGGTTGAATTCATCTTTATGCTCGATTAATGTAGCATGGCCGGATTTAGGAACAATCCATAACTGGCCTTCGGGGATATTTTTTGCGATCAAAACCGTATGTTCCGTATTGATCAGGTCATGATCGCCACCGATAATCAAAGCTGGGCATTTGACCTGTTTTAATGCTGTTAAAGGAATATTGGGTTGATTCCAGTCGAGTAAGAATACCTTCCAGTCATTCTTTTCCTTAGCAGTAGCAAAAGCCTTGTCTTTACCGGACAGAAACGTTTCCTGCTCAGATTTCCAGAATTCTGGCTTTAAAGCTGTAGAATCCGGCCAAAGGTTTGCCCCTGTAGCAGCGAGTTTAATCACTTTATCCGGATGGCGCATGGCCAGCAGCAAAGCATTGATGCCACCATCACTCCAACCTATTACATAAGCCGATTTTACATTTATAGAATCCAGCAGGGCAGCATAATCGTCAGCCATCATTTCAAAGCTGAGCGAGTCCCGCAGGTCTTCAGATTTGCCATGTGCTCGACTATCTGCTACAATAACCTGGTATTTTTTAGAGAAATAGGGGATGTTACCCGCAAAAGAACTGATGTCACCGCCATTCCCATGAATCATCAATAAAGGTTTACCCGTACCATATATTTCATAGTACATTTTAAACCCTCTGATATTGAAGTATTTCCCCGTCTTTTGATTATTACCGTAATTGATTACCTGGCTTTGGCAGGCATTGATCAACAAAGTCAATACACAGGCCGCACAGATAATGATGTCTTTTATACGCATGATATTTTAGCATTTATAATGTTTCTTCGCTGAAACACAATACTCAAATATTGCGATTAATTAGTTAAAAACAGGATTTTGACCTGTTTTTGTTCGTATTTTGATCAATATTTACTCCAAAAATATAAAGGCGGGAAAAGTAATATTATATTTGCCGCGACAAAATCTAACCTGATTCATATTAATGCAGACTAAACAGTTGACCTGGCAGTTCGCCTGGGAATATCCGGCCTTTAGGGTAAAATTTATATCAGGCATCTTAATGATGTTCCTGATACTTTTTTACTTGCAGGATTTTTTCTTGTTTATACAGGCCAGAAACGGAGTTTTGATGCACGACTGGGTACTGCACCGGTTACCGGCTCATGATGTTTCTGATTATATCTTTCTGATTCTTTATCCGGCAACAGGATTTTTTATCTGGCGGTTAATCAAGAATTCTTCGATCTGCATGATCGCCTTATGGGGATATATTTTTCTCTGTCTGGCCAGGATGATCACGATATCGCTGATCCCACTCGATGCGCCTGCAAACCTGGTACACCTGAGTGATCCTTTTTCTATCATTTTTTACGGATCAAATCTGATTACTAAAGATTTGTTTTTTTCCGGCCATACGGCTACTTTATGCCTGGTTGGCCTTTGCCTGGAAAATAAAACTGAAAAGGTTATTATTTTCATTGCTACAGGGATTTTAGGCATTTTATTATTAGTTCAGCACGTTCATTATACCGCAGATGTACTGGCCGCGCCGGTTTTTAGTTACATATTCTGGTATCTTGGCCGGGCAGTAGCAAGGATATAATTTTGATAATCCTTAAATTGGCCGCGCTTTAAAGCCGTTTAGTTTTAAACGGTTTATATCTTTACATATAATTTTAACCAGGGAATTTGCCATAAAGGCTTATTTCATATACCCTTTTGAATGGAAGTCAAAAATTTAGAACCTCAGGAACTTTGGAGTAGCTTCGTAAAGCTGAACGCCGTGCCCCGCGCTTCAAAAAAAGAAGAACGCGTCATTGCATTTATGGTCAGCTTTGGAAATGACCTTGGTCTTGAAACTGTGACAGACCGAACCGGGAATGTAGTGATCAAAAAACCTGCAACTCCGGGAATGGAAGATCGTAAAACAGTGATTTTACAGTCTCATCTTGATATGGTACATCAAAAAAACAGCGATACCGTGTTTAATTTTGATGAACAAGGCATTGAAATGTTTGTGGATGAAGACTGGGTAAAAGCAAAAGGCACCACATTGGGTGCCGACAATGGAATAGGAGTGGCAGCAATTATGGCTTTATTAGCCTCAGCAACGATTCAGCACCCTGCATTGGAAGCTATGTTTACCATTGATGAAGAAACTGGCATGACGGGCGCTAAAGAGCTTGATCCGGCTAATTTCTCCGGTACTATCTTATTGAACCTGGATACTGAAGAAGATGATGAACTGACCATCGGCTGTGCCGGAGGAATAGATACCAATACAAACTATACTTATCAGCAAGAAGCAGTAAAAGCTTTGAGCACTGCATTTGAAATCACCATCAAGGGATTGAAAGGCGGGCATTCAGGAATGGATATCCATAAAGGCAGAGCAAATGCAAATAAACTGATGAACCGTTTGTTTTTTACGGCGGCTCATACTATCGGTCTGCAAATAAGTACTATCAATGGTGGCAGTTTAAGAAATGCTATACCAAGAGAATCTGCTGCTGTAGTCGTAGTTCCGACTGCAGAAAAAGCAGCATTTGAAGAATTTATAAAAGAATTTACTGCTGTAATTCAGGAAGAATACCAAACCGTAGAACCGGCATTGGCGATCGTACTTAGTGAAATAGCTTTGCCTGCACAAGTTATGGTCAATGCTGACTTTAAAAAGATCGTCAACACAATTTATGCGATACCAAATGGTGTTTTCAGAATGAGTCCTGATATTGAGGATTTAGTAGAAGCATCCAGTAACCTGGCGAGAGTAATTGTTAAAGATGGCAAATTTATCACCCAGTCTTTACAACGTAGTAGTGTAGAAAGTACTAAAACAGACGTATCCAACGCGATCCGTGCTGCTTTTGAAAATATGGGCAGTGAAGTTTCACAAGATGGAGACTATCCCGGATGGAAACCTAACCCTGACTCAGATATTTTAAGATTAATGGTGCGCATGTATGAGACTGCTTTTGGTAAAGCACCAAAAGTTGATGCTTGTCATGCAGGCCTGGAATGTGGTATTCTGGGTGGTCATTTACCTGGAATGGATATGATCTCGTTTGGACCGACTATCAGAGGAGCACATTCTCCGGATGAAAGGGTACAGATTTCTTCCGTTCAGAAATTCTGGGGATTCCTGCTTAGCGTATTGAAAGAGATTCCCAAAAACATTAAATAGAAAAGAATTAATTATTTTAGACCTTCTTTAAAGAACAATTTATGATTATTGCACCAAGAATACGTGGTTTTATCTGCCTGACTGCTCATCCTCAGGGATGTGAGCAGAATGTTGTCAATCAAATCAACTACGTGAAATCAAAAGGCGCTATAGCTGGCCCTAAACGTGTGCTGGTTATCGGCGCATCTACAGGATTTGGACTGGCGTCAAGAATTACCAGTGCTTTTGGATCGGATGCATCTACGATAGGTGTGTATTTCGAAAAACCACCTGCACCAGGTAAAACGGCTTCACCAGGCTGGTATAATACAGCTGCTTTTGAGACTAAAGCTCAGGAAGCTGGTTTATACGCTAAAAGTATCAATGGTGATGCTTTCTCTGATGAGATCAAACAAAAAACGTTAGACCTGATTAAAGCTGATTTAGGTCAGATTGACTTAGTTATCTACAGCCTGGCTTCACCACGCAGAACACATCCTAAAACCGGAGTTGTGTATAATTCTGTATTGAAACCAATCGGTCAGAGTTTCACTAACAAAACAGTAGATTTTCATACCGGCGTAGTTACTGATATCTCTATTCAGCCGGCAAACGAAGAAGAAATAGAAAATACCGTTGCCGTAATGGGAGGGGAGGACTGGGGTTTCTGGATCGAAGATCTTAAAGCTGCAGGTTTACTGGCAGAAGGCGCAACGACAGTTGCTTATTCTTATATAGGTCCGTCTGTAACTGAAGCGGTTTACCGTAAAGGAACAATTGGTCGTGCTAAAGATGATTTAGAGGCTACTGCTTTCCATATCACCGGGAAATTAAAAGACCTGAATGGAAAAGCATATGTTTCTGTAAATAAAGCTTTGGTAACTCAGGCAAGTTCTGCTATTCCAGTAATTCCATTGTACATTTCATTGCTTTATAAAGTGATGAAAGCTAAAGGAACTCACGAAGGATGTATTGAGCAGATTCAACGTTTATTCCAGGACAGATTATATACTGGTGCTGCTATTCCAACTGATGAAAAAGGAAGAATCCGTGTGGATGATTTGGAGATGGATGCAGCAACACAAGCAGAAGTTGCTGAATTGTGGGCGGGCATTTCTACAGAAAGTTTACCAGAACTTGGTGACCTTGCTGGTTACAAACATGACTTTCTGAATCTGTTTGGCTTTGATGTAGCCGGAGTTGATTATGAAGCTGAAACAAATGAAATGGTAGAAGTTCCGGGATTAGTTTAATTTCGGTTTCAACCTGTTTAAAAGAGGGTTTCCATTCAGTTGGAAGCCCTCTTTTTGTATGTATTATGTTTTTATTTATCTGATTTTAAGGTTGTTGTGTTTTGTATTGTGTAAAATTGTATTGTACACAATATAGTTAGGTGATATCCGTTTAATGAGTATGGAAATGCTTAAACTGGAGCAGCAGCTCTGCTTCCCGATCTACGCCTTATCAAGACAGATTACCGCTTTGTATCGTCCTTTGCTGGAAAAACTGGATCTCACTTATCCGCAATACCTGGTGATGCTTTTGCTTTGGGAAACCAATAAAATCAGCATCAAAGAAATTGGTGAAAAGCTTTTACTGGATACTGGAACTTTAACCCCGCTATTGAAAAGGCTGGAGCAGAAAAAGTATCTGACCCGGAAAAGAAGTGAGGAAGATGAAAGGATCGTATTGATCGAGCTGACCAGTGGCGGGTTGAAATTGAAATATGCTGCTGCCGGAATCCCGGGTGCCCTGTTTTGCGCTTTGGATATTACAGAGGGTGAGATGATGGGGCTTCAGCAAAAACTTACAGGAATCTTAAATACAATAAATAAAAATCATGGATAAAATAGAAAAATTATACACTGCTGAAGCGAGTGCGACTGGCGGCAGAAATGGAAATGTAAAATCATCAGACGGCGTTTTAGACCTGGAAGTAAGAATGCCAAAGGAGCTTGGGGGTGGGGCAGGAGCCTATACTAACCCTGAGCAGCTTTTTGCAGCAGGCTATGCGGCTTGTTTTGACAGTGCTTTGAACTTAGTGATTAAAACGGATAAGGTACAGACAGGTGAAACTAAAGTAACAGCCAGCGTAAGTATCGGAAAAAATACAACAGGAGGCTTTCAGTTAGCTGTGAAACTTTCGGTATCTATTCCGGGAGTAGATGCTGATGTTGCAAAGAAACTGACTGAGAAGGCTCACCAGGTATGTCCTTACTCCAATGCAACACGTGGTAATATCGAGGTTGAACTTGAAAATGTTTAGAAAATAAGTAACTGCGCTCCTGGAACTCTAAAGAAACAGGGGCGTAGTTAACCTTTAAGACGATATTGCAACGTCATTCCAACCTCATCCCAATGCACCTTCAGAACACTTTTTGACCCGCTTTCTGACAAGCGATTCCTGGTGAAGGCCATATTTGATAAAAAAGGGTTAATTCTTTATCGCATCTCTCCCTAATTACTCTTGCTGTTTGCCTTCGCTTTATATGGCTTTAATCTCCATTCTGCGGAACGATCTGCCTGGTAATAGCCTTTGCCCTTCCGATACTGAAAAAGTCTTTTGCAGGGCTGTTATTTTGCTCAGACTGCGATCACTGAAATTTACTTTTAACCTGAATGTGTAAAACATTATAGATTTTTTTGTGCATCATATTTATTCCTTCTGGCTTCTCTGGCCACGATTGCAAGGTCATCCTATTTAACTGTTCACTTTGTTCAATAATCAAGAGTTAATTTAGCTGTTAGGCTAACTTATCGAATCAATTGATTATTATATTATATTTTAAATGAGATGTATATAACTTTTATATAAACAATTAGTAAATGACAAAATGTCGCTCTTCTCTTTTTTGGCTCTCCCGCTGACTTATAAACAGATCTGAATTTGTCGGCTTTTTTTGGTAATATTGTCCTGTATTAAGGAATGAAAACCTTTTGTTTGAGCAATAGTTATAAACACTGAATTTTCAATGTGGATAAGTTATCCACAAAAAAGACGCTTTTTTCTAGGCTATCGTTTTGCCTGTTAGCGACTTATGAATTAGGTGAGATTTTATGATTTTTTGTTGGTAATTTTTATGATCTTCGCCCTCCCAAAACGGCAGAGTGTTTGGTCGTTGTTTAAGTCGAATACCATTAATTTATAGAATAACTATGCAAAAAACTTGTACCGAAGTATGGAATAACTGTCTCCAGATTATTAAGGATAACATCCCGGTCCAAAGTTTTAAAACTTGGTTCGAACCGATTTCGGCATTAAAATTGGAAGGCAACATATTAACTGTACAGGTGCCGAGTTTATTCTTTTATGAATGGCTTGAAGAGCATTATGTTGGTTTATTGCGCAAGACAGTTAAACAGCAAATGGGAGAAGAAGGACGTTTAGAGTATAATATTGTGGTTGATAAGTCGTCAAACAGTGGTTCACCCTACACAACCAGTATGCCTTCAAATGGAAATGGGGCTGCTTCAAAAACACAGTCAATGCCTGTTCCGGTATCAATTAATAAGGATATCAAAAATCCTTTTATTATACCCGGATTGAAAAAACTTAATGTTGATCCTCAATTAAATTCTCAATATACTTTTGAAAGTTATGTAGAGGGTGATTGTAACCGTCTGGCACGTTCTGCAGGCTTTGCAGTAGCGGCAAAACCAGGTGCAACATCTTTTAACCCATTAATGATTTATGGAGCTGTTGGACTGGGCAAAACCCACCTTGTACAGGCTATTGGTAATGAAATCAGACGTACTTTGCCAGACAAACTGGTTATATATGTGTCTTGTGAGAAATTCTGTCAGCAGTTTGTAGAGTCTCTGAAGAACAATACAATTAATGATTTCGTGAACTTTTACCAGGCAATGGATGTAATCATCATGGATGACGTCCATAATTTTGCCGGAAAAGAGAAGACGCAGGATATTTTCTTCCATATTTTCAATCACTTACATCAGTCGGGTAAACAAATTATTATTACTTCAGATAAAGCGCCAAAAGACCTTTCGGGTGTTGAGGAACGCTTGTTAAGTCGTTTCAAATGGGGGCTTTCAGCTGATTTGCAAATTCCAGATCTGGAAACAAGGATCGCGATCTTAAGGAAAAAAATGTATGCCGACGGGATTGAACTTCCTTCGGATGTCGTTGAATATGTAGCGAATAACATTGATAACAATGTACGTGAGCTGGAAGGAGCAATGGTTTCCTTATTAGCACAGTCTACGCTGAATAAAAAAGACATTGATCTGGGTTTAGCTAAATCAATGCTGAAAAACTTTATCAAAAACACCACGAAAGAGATTTCAATGGATTATATCCAGAAACTGGTTTGTGAGTATTTTGAAGTGCCTGTGGAGATGGTTAAATCACCAACCCGTAAACGTGAAATTGTACAGGCACGCCAGATTTCGATGTATTTATCGAAAAGTCTGACTAAATCTTCTTTGAAAAGTATTGGCGCCTTTTACGGTGGAAGAGATCACTCTACAGTAATTTATGCCTGTCAAACGGTTGAAGATCTGATTGATACTGATAAGAAATTTAAAGGATATGTGAATGATATCCAGAAAAAATTAAAGATGAGCTAGATTAATCCTGCTTAAAAGCCGGTTTTCCGGCTAAAATAGAAAAAGGCATTCGTAATTACGGGTGCCTTTTTTGTTGAATTGAATTTTCTCAGGGTTTTAAAAACCTTATATTAAGCTTAAATTATTTAACATGAAAGTAGCCGTTTTTAGTACACAATCTTATGATAAACAGTATTTTAATCTTGTAAATGAAGATTTTGATCACGAATTTGTATTTCTGGAACCAGCCTTAAATGCGGATACAGCAATTTTAGCCAGTGGATGTCGTGGGGTTTGTGTTTTCGTAAATGACAAAGTGGATGCAAAAACATTAGAAATACTGCATCAGCATGGTACAGATACGATTGTACTCCGCTGTGCAGGCTTTAATCAGGTAGACCTTGATTCCGCTAAGGGATTGGGGATAAATGTTTACAGAGTGCCTTCTTATTCGCCAGAAGCGGTAGCAGAACATGCGGTTGCCATGATTATGACTTTGAACCGCAAAACACATAAAGCTTATAACCGGGTAAGAGAGGGGAATTTTTCTTTAGAAAGGTTAATTGGTTTTAATCTGAACGGCAAAAAAGTAGGTATTCTTGGCTTGGGACAAATCGGGCTCGCTTTTGCGAAAATAATGCAGGGTTTTGGTTGTGAAGTGATTGCTTATGATCCGGTAGTAGCTAATGCACCTGCTAATGTTAGTCTGGTAAACCTGGATACTTTGATGACAACTGCAGATCTTATTTCAATTCATTGCCCTTTAAATGAGCATACGCATCATTTGATTAATCAAAAGCGGTTTGAACAGATGAAGAGGGGAGTGATGCTGATTAATACCAGCAGAGGAGCAATTTTGGATACGCATGCTGCAATTGAAGCCCTTAAGCAGGGAAAACTGGGCTACCTGGGGATTGATGTTTATGAGCAGGAAGACAAGCTGTTTTTTAGGGATCTTTCGGAAAGCCTGATTGAAGATGAGCAGATTCTAAGGCTGATGAGTTTCTCCAATGTACTGATTACTGCGCATCAGGGATTCTTTACTACAGAGGCTTTGACTGAGATTGCCCAGACTACTTTGCAGAACTTGAATGCTGCAGAATCGGGCCAGTCTACAGGAAATAAACTGGCCTGATTTCAGGTTTAAGAACTGCAGGATAAGGTAGAACTTCCGGGCTGGTCACTGGCCCATTCCGGTCTTAGTTTAAAGAATTCTTCTTGCGTTGCAGCATAAGGGTTTTTGATGGCTTCCTGCAGTTTTATAAAGAAGGTTTGATCTCCTTTTTCTAATTCTTGTATGGCTTGCAACAGCAAATAATTCCTTAAAATAAAGCGGGGGTTTGTTTTTCTCATCAGCTCTTGTGAAGCTTCAGGTGAAATTTGGTTCTCTCTGATTCTCTTCTGATAAGACTTTATCGTTTGATGAAGCTCTTGTTGTGTAGCTTTGTTGGGAAGCTCATAAAATGAGGGTGAAAAATGAGCCGAAATTAGTTCTTCGGTATCAGTCTGAGCAGGCAGTGTGATCAGCAGCTGATAGAAGATAGTCATATCGGCTTTGAGTAAATTCAGCGTCTTTTCTACCATCTCAATGAGCTCCTGATCGGCTGCTTTGAACTCGTCCAGGCCAAGCTTATTTGCCATCATCGCATGGTACTTGGAGAAGTAAATCGTCTTGTAGTTTTCGAGTGCTGCTGACAGCTGTTCAGTTTCTTCAAACAGGGGAGCGATAGCGCTTGCCAGGCAACCTAAATTCCAGTAGCCGATGGAAGGCTGACGGCCGTAAGCGTATCTTCTTCCTGGAAGATCTGTGGTGTTCGGGGTAAATTCAGGATCATACTGATCCAGAAAAGAGAAAGGGCCATAATCAATGGTGAGCCCAAGGATTGACATGTTATCGGTATTCATTACGCCGTGCACAAAACCTACTCTGATCCATTCTACCATCAGACCAGCTGTTTTCTCTACCACCTCTTCAAACCAGGCCAGTGTTTTGTTTTCCCCTGTCAAATGCGGAAAAAACTTGTCTATAGTCCATGAAGTCAGTTTTTGCAGTTGAGGAAGCTCTTGCCGGGCAGCAAGCATTTCAAAATTCCCAAAACGCAGGAAACTTGGCGCTGTACGCATCACAATTGCACCTTTTTCATAGGCAGCGTTTCCATCGTAAAAGAGATCCCGCATAACCTGGTCACCTGTAGTGACCAGTGCTAAAGCTCTGGTGGTAGGGATACCAAGATAAAACATGGCTTCACTCATTAAATATTCACGTACAGACGATCTCAGAACAGCTCTGCCGTCTCCTCTGCGTGAATATGGCGTTGGACCTGCTCCTTTAAGTTGAAGCTCGTATACAGCCTTATTTGAGGTTTCCCATTCTCCCAGGGTAATCGCACGTCCATCACCAAGTTGTCCTGCCCAGTTTCCGAACTGATGTCCTGCATAACAAGCCGCATAAGGATACATAGAAGGGGTGACCAGGTTTCCGCCAAGGATGCTCACATCTTTGTCATCTGGTTTCTGAACTTGAAGCTCTTGGGCCAGTTCATCAGACCACGCTATTAATTCGGGGTTTTTAACTGGAGCAGGTATTGCTTTACTGTATAAAACACCAGGAGTTTGTCTGGGTGGAAAATTTCCGCTTTCATCACCGTCAAATGTGCCGGTAAATTCATTTTTAAACGTTTTTGTACTTAGGTTTTCCATAAAATCCTGTTTCTTTTTTTCTAAACAAAGGTAGATCCATTTGATGGGGTTTAATAATCTTTCCATTTATTTTGTGTTCTTTTTAAAGTTGATGCTTGTTACTGTCAGGAATTTTTATTAACTTATAAGCGTGTTACCAGTGGGTTGAGATGACTGATAAGGCACGGATTATTTCGGGGAAACCAAAATTATCTCTTAGAAAAAATGAACGGAATGAATGGTGATAATCTATTGCGATGCTTATTGTAAGGCGGTAAATTTAAATAATTACTCAGGTTAAATTAATTAATCATATGAACAGATCCTATAGTCATAAAATTATGGTGATTGCCAGCGATGCCAAAGTTCCTGTTCAGGGAGGTTCATTTGAAAGAGAAATAGTCCTGGAATTAAAGGCACAAAATCAGTTGTCTTTTAACCGGCTATATGTAGCTTATGCAGCTATGTTATTGGGGGTGATCTCCAAACTAGTTTCTTCCAGGGAAGTCGCTGAAGACATTTTGCAGGAGACATTTATCAAAATCTGGAAATCAATTGATCAATACGATGAAGAGAAAGGCAGGTTATTTACCTGGATGGCTTGTTTAGCACGCAATACTGCAAAAGACTACCTCAAAGGGAAAAACTTTGCAAAGAGTATCAGAAATGATGACATTGACAGTGTCTATTCCAAAGTCAATGATTTTCACTATTTTCGTTATAATACCGATATCATTGGCTTGCGTGAGCTGATGAGTGTGTTGTCAGATTCACAGAAGCAAATTCTTAACCTGGTCTATTTTCAGGGCTATACGCAATTAGAAGTATCTGACAAGCTTCATATTCCTTTAGGCACCGTAAAATCAAAAATCAGACTGGCTGTAAAAGAATTACGGTGCTATTTTTAACGGACTATTTGTAAACTTCCAGTTCTGCAATACGCATCAGCCTATTTTCACTATTTTGTAATCTCAGGTATCTTGCTGTTGTTTTTGCAGCTAATGTGATGCGTTGTAAAATAGGGTTGGCCTTAATGTTTGAAAATTCTCCGGTGGCAATCTTCACCCAGCTTTCGCCATCTTCACTACTGAATAATTCATATTTTTCAATAGCTCCGGTTGCAGTTCCATCTTGTCCGGGCAGATAACCTACTGCTGAAAATACCAGGGATTTTCCAAAATCAAAGTCAATATAGTTGCTGCTTTTTGTTTCAAAATAGGTTGATTTATTATTGTCTATACTGTTTTTTAATTCAAGCTGTGCTGTAGCTGAAGAACCAGAAACAGATGCTTTCCAATTTGTTTTGGGATAAGCATTGTCTGCCGTTTGCGTATTTTCTGGTTGAAGTTCTGGTTCCAGGTAAAGGCCAATTTCACTTAAAGCAATAGCTACAGGCGCATAAACATGGATACGGATCTTTGCAGAGGTTTCTGGCTGAGGCAAACGGATGATCCTGTTAGCACCAATGCTGGTTGCTTTTGCCAGTATTTCCCAGCGGTTGTTTTTAAAGACTTCTACAGCCACGCTGTCTATCCTTTGTCCAAGTTTAATATTTTCGCGGAGTTGTACGATACTGAATTGTACAGGTTTCTTAAAATCAAGCTGTGCCCATGCGGAGTGAACAACGTCGTCTGTGGCCCAATAGCTGTATCTGTTTGCGTCGGTAAGGTTGACCGCACCAAATTCGCCTGACTGTTTGTTCCTCGTGTTAGACAGGCTTATTTTAGCTTCTTTAGCCAGGTTATGTGCAAATACTTGTTGAAGTAACTTTCCAAATGCAGCTAGTGTACTGACATCTTTTGGATGAAGAATTCCTTCGGTCGTTGGAGAAAGTCCAAGATCGAGTGCTCCGCCATGACCAACTGATTTACAATAAATGTTAAATAATTCAGCTACAGTTTTAACCTGTCCATCTTGTTCAGCATGATAAAACCACCCCGGACGTAGTGATACATCACCCTCAAATGGTATCCATTGTTTCCCATTTCTTGTACCACTGCCCAGGTTTGAGTCTTGCAGGAAACCGGGCATTGGTGGTTTATTTCCGTTTCCTTTCAGGGTGATAGTTGACCAGCTTGTTTCTGGTGCTATCCCTTTTTCATTTCCTACCCAGCGAACGTCGAGACCGATATCGCTGAAAATACTAGCATTTGGTTGCAGTTTTCTGGTGATTTCCCAGGTATTCAGCCAGTCGTAATAAGTGGACTGGTCTACTTGTCTTTTCTCATTTTTTCCTCCATAAGAACCGTCTCCGCCATTTGCGCCATCATGCCAGCTCATAAAAATATCACCATAATTGGTATACAGTTCTTTAAGTTGATTCCGGTAGATGGTAAGGTAAGCTGGTGTTCCATAATCGGGGTTATTCCGGTCCCATGGGGAACAATAAACTCCGAATTTCATTCCTGTTTGCTTTGCTGCCTGCTGAAATTCTCTGACCATATCGCCTTTACCGTTCTTCCATGGGCTTTCACTAATGTTATAGGCCGCAGTTTTTGTTGGCCAAAGGGCGAAACCATCATGGTGTTTAGCAACGTATACGATCCCTTTAAAACCTCCTGATTTAGCTGCGCTGACAATTTGAAGGGCATTGAATTTAGTGGGATTAAATATTGCGGGGTCAGCATCTCCATAGCCCCATTCTTTGTTTTGAAAGGTAGTAGGAGTGAAATGGATAATACAATACATTTCTGTTTCCTGCCATTTGAGCTGTCTCTCTGTAGGAATAGCGCCATAGGGTTTTGGTGCGCCAGCCACGCGCTGGGCATAAGTACCTGTGGATAATAAAATAGCAGATAGGATTAAAAGATGCTGTTTGTTGAATAACCTCATGTATGATCAATTGATATATCTAAGATAGTATTCTTCTGTTTCTTTTGGCCTGTTTGTCACAGTTTTATCACCTTTTAGTTAAAAAAGGAATTGATCGGCATTTGCAATAATCCTTTTAATTGCTGGGTAGTCAAAAAAGCAAATTGATTCATTTCATTATGAAAACTCTAAATTTTAAATCGTTAATAGTTGTGGTTGCCTTGCTGGTATTCAGCGGACTGACAACAAGTGTTTTTGCGCAAAGAGGTGGACGGGGCGGCGGGGGTGGCGGCAGGTCTTTTCATGGTCCCTCAAGAGGTTCATTTGGCGGCGGCGGCTCAGTGCATATCGGCGTTCGTGCCGGTTATCATTACCGTCCGGTTGGTTGGGGGTTTAGAAGACCGTACTATTCTTACCGCAGTTTTTACAGACCTTATCTGGGTTTTGGTATTCGTATTTTGCCTTTTGGGTATTATCCGTTTTTTTATGGAGATAGCCAGTTTTATTATTCTGGCGGGTTATTCTACAGACAATATGATGATACGTATAAGGTTGTTGTTCCGCCAATCGGAGCTTCAGTTCCTTCATTGCCTTCGGATGCGCAGCAGGTAGTGATTAACGGACAAACATATGATGAATATAAAGGGGTGTATTACAGCGAATCTCAGGATCAGGACGGGAAAACGGTATATATCGTGGCCGGTAAAGATGGGGTGCTGAATACAGACAATGGAAATGATAATCAGGATAACGGCCCGCAGATTGGCGATGTAGTGAATCAGCTGCCTGAGGGTTATAAAGAAGTAATGGTTAAAGGTAATAAATACTATGTTTCTGATTATGGGGTCTATTATGAACAGGTTTTTGGTGATGATGGAAAGGTTTCTTATAAAGTGATTGGGAAATAATTTATAAGGTAGCAGAGAAGTAATCTCTGATCAGATCATTAAGGAGTGGGGTGTGCTTGATTAATTTTTCATGCCCTGCTCCTTTGTAGTTTTCAGACTTTATCCATGGCCGCTCTTTTAAAAAGAGATCAAGATAAGCTGAGTTTACTACAGTATCCTCTTCATCAAACGCAATCCAGTGGTTCAGGGTGTGATCAAAGTTATAATAGGTATCCAGGTCATAATCGGATGCAGGTCTGTTAAAGGTAGCCTGAAAAGAAATAAAAAACTTGTCCTGCAGGTTCTCAGGGACATTCACACTATTCATCATATTACAGAACAGGGCTTTTAGTTTGATAACTGGTGCAATACTGATCAGTACATCGGGCTTGATACCTGCTTGCTGCAGCGCAATTACATTGGCCATTGCGCCCAAAGAATGTCCAATAACGGCCGAAGGCTTTCCATATTGATTGATAATCTTTTTGATAGCTTCTATATAAAGAATCAGATTTGATAGTTCTGCGGGTGAACTTCCATTTCCTGGCGCATCAAAGGCGATGATTTCTGCATCTTCGAGTTTAAGCAATTCTTCCAGTAGTGCAGAGAAATCTGCTGCTTTAGAGCTCCATCCATGGGTAAGCAATATTTTACGGCTTCCTGTTCCCCATTTAAATCCGTTAAATACGAGTTCCTGTTTGGTAAAGTATGTGTCTGTTACCGAGAGTTGAAAGTGTTCAGCTGTGTCTAAGAGTTGCTGTTGTGCCAGTCTCAAAGGGATTTTTGGGGCGTAACAGATCAATTTCCAGAGTAAATCATCAATTGCTGAGCTTTCCATTTGAGTCAGGTCTTTGGCTTGCTGATAGATTTGTCTGTAATGTTTCATCGTAATTTCATGGGTTGGTGGCAATATAGGGCTTCTATTTGAAGTGCTTTTCAACTGAATGTCAAAATTGAGCTAAACTGCTACCTTTGCAGCAATGGAATATTTCAAAAAACTGCTTGATTTACTCAAAACTGAACGTGAAGAAGATCAAAATGCCTACTTAAAATTAACGGAGTCTTCTTCAGTAGCAGATCGCCGGGCGAATGGTTTAACGTGGTACCCGATTGCAATCAGAGGATCTGAGATGAGCCGGGGTGATTATCTGACGGTGGAAATGGAGCGTACTTCTCATCAGGATATTAGTCATCAGCTTCGGTTTGGGGCATCAGTAGTCCTGTTTTCTAACCATGATCCAAAGGTTGACCGGGTTGAGGGAGTAGTTTCTCACCAGTCTGGTAATAAAATCAAGGTTACTTTACGCACGGATGAATTGCCTGATTGGTCGCGCGATGGGAAGTTAGGGTTGGATGTGCTTTTTGATAACAATAGTTATGATGAGATGCAAAATGCGCTTAAGATGGCAGCTTCTCCTTTTGAAAAGGAGGAGGACGGAAGGCTTGTCAGGATTTTGACGGGTGAGTTGTCTCCGTCGTTCAATAGTCAGATTCCTTTGTATCGTATTCCTTCTTTAAACGAGGTTCAGCAGACTGCGGTGGATCAGATTTTGTGTGCAACTGATCTTGCCATTGTTCACGGGCCTCCGGGGACGGGTAAAACCACTACACTCGTTCAGGCGATCAAGGCTTTGATTAAACAGGATCATCAGCAGATTTTAGTGGTTGCTCCGAGTAACACGGCAGTCGATTTACTAAGTGAAAAGTTGGCTGATGAGGGATTAAACGTGTTACGTGTGGGTAATCCGGCAAGGGTTTCTGAGCGGTTAACAGCCTTAACGCTGGATAGTAAAATGTCTGAGCATAGCAGCATGAAGGAAATGAAAAACTTGAAAAAGCAGGCAAATGAGTATAAGAACCTTGCACATAAGTATAAGCGTAATTTTGGTAAAGCAGAGCAGGAACAACGTAAGGCGTTGTTTAGTGAAGCGCATAAGATTATGAAAGAGGTAGGCAATACCGAGCAATATATTATTGATGATCTGGTAACAAAGGCTCAGGTGATTACGGCAACTTTGGTGGGGTCTAATCATTATACGGTCAGAAACCGTCATTTTCATACAGTAGTAATTGATGAAGCCGGGCAAGCGCTTGAGCCCGCTTGCTGGATACCAGTCTTAAAGGCCAGGAAGGTGATTTTTGCGGGAGATCATTGCCAGTTGTCGCCTACGGTAAAATCTAATGTGGCTGCGAGAAACGGGCTGAGTACTACTTTATTGGAGAAATGTGTGGCTTTGCACCCAGAGGCAGTAGTTCTTTTAGAGGAGCAGTACAGGATGAATGAGCAGATTATGGGGTATTCTTCAAAGATTTTCTATGAGGATAAGATGAAGGCTCATGTTTCTGTAGCTACCCGGGTATTGCTGGATGGGGAAGAGCCTGTTGAATTTGTGGATACGGCGGGTTGTGGTTTTGAGGAGAAATTAGCGGGAACAAGTACGACAAATCCAGAGGAAGGCGTGTTTTTGATGAAGCATCTGACGCAGTTGGTGAATAGGGTGAAGGATAGTGGAGTGGCTTTGGCCGATTTTCCTACTATTGCTGTGATTTCACCTTATAAGCAGCAGGTGTATTTGTTAAAAGAGCTTTTATTGAATGCGCCGGAGTTAATGGCTTATGCTGATAAGATTGCTGTGAATACTATTGATAGTTTTCAGGGACAAGAAAGGGACATAGTATATATAGGTTTGACAAGGAGTAATAGTGAAGGAGTAATCGGGTTTTTAGCTGATGTGAAAAGGATGAATGTTGCGATTACCAGGGCAAAGAAGAAGCTTGTGGTGATTGGGGATAGTGCGACGCTTTCCAGGTCGGAGTTTTATAATGGGTTTATTGGGTATGTGGAAGGGTTTGGGGGGTGGAAGAGTGCGTGGGAGTTTGTGGAGGGGTAATCAAATTAAAAAAATACAAGCTATGTGAGGCCGACATTGCCTTCGCCGAAGAGGCTCGGAACGAATGTCCTCACATTAGCTTATATTTTTTTAATTGATTATCCGGTTGGTTGGTGTGGTGGGTTGGAGGATTAAAGAGGATTGTTACTTGTTTGGAGGTGAAAGAAAAAGCTTTTTAGTACTGATAAACTTCTTAAAGTCAATTCTGAAATTGCGGTGTGGGAAAATTAATGGAATGAACAGAGAAAGAACAGAAGTCAGGAATAGAGTGTCAGGGGCTCGTTTTAAGTGGATTATTCTTATTTTATTGTCAGGAAAGGATAATTTTTTTTAAGATATTTCTTTTTATTGCCTTTTATAATTCCATATATTAGATGTTATGGTTTGGTAATCAATGTCTTGTTTGAGAAGATAAACCAAAGCCCTGAAAATATACATATATGGGATTATTTGATTTTTTAGATACCAATGAGAATGATGCTAATGAGCGCGGAGACGATCATCCTTCTTATTTCAGGGGTACTGATATGGGTTTTGTAGAGAATCTGGTTAGCTTATTTGCAAGTAAACCGACTGTACTAAGGGCTTATTTTGGTTTATTGTATGATGAGGAAAAGGATGACAATGATTTGTTTTTGGCGATAGCGCATCTGGGGGATGGGGAAGGGTTGAAGAAGATGACGCATCATATCAAAAAGACATTTATGCCAGATGTTTCTATCTTTTATACCTCTACGGTTGATCAACCGGAATTACTGGATTTTATTGAGGGAAGTAACTTCCCGTTTTATGTAAAGGACAAGCCTCAGCCGCTGAGTGTATTGGTGATGAAACAGTGGTTCGATCCTTCTTATAAGAAGAGTTTTGTAGAGAGGATCAAGCTTTCAAAGGTCACTTCTCTTTTTAAGGATTTTGACCCGCTAAGTAATGGGATCGATTTTCAGACTTTTGTGAGGGAAGGAAAGGAGTTTATTCCGCTGTTTTCAACCAAAGAAATGGTATTCAAGAGTGGGATGACCGAAGTACCAAGTGATTTGACGGTTGCTGAGTTCGACTGGCGAAAGATCGATGAAGCAATTGACGGAAGTTTAAAATCACATTTTTTTGTTCTTAATCCCGGGACATCTTTCGAAGTAGAATTTATTACTTAGGGCAGCTGAAGGCTATATTACTGATGTGACGCAGTAATGATACCTTTTGGTTTTGAACAAAAAAATAGATACGTATCTTTAAAAAATCTTAGAGTCTGTTTGAAGTTTATCTGATAAATTTTAAACAGGCTCTTTTTTAGTCTCGTCTAATCAACATTGCTTTTATTGACAAATGAATAGAATTGAAAATTATGTAGAAGTTTTTTCAGAAAAGATCATCAGTGGTCTGCCAAACTTCATTCTTGCTGTAGTTACCCTTTTAGCCGGTATCTGGCTAATCAAATGGTTTCTTGGTTTTATCCACCGGCACTTTCAACGCAATACAGTTGATATTTCTTTGAGTGAGTTTTTAGTCAGTATTATCAGGGTTATCCTCTATATTTTACTGGTTATTTCCTGCGCTTCAATGATTGGGATACAAACGAGCTCTTTTGTTGCTGTACTTGCTTCGGGCGGTCTGGCCGTTGGCCTGGCTTTACAGGGCAGCCTTTCTAATTTTGCAGGCGGCGTCCTGATCTTGCTGTTTAAGCCTTTTAAGGTTGGACATAATATTAGTGCTGCGAATAATGTCTCCGGAACGGTATTAAAGATTGATATTTTATATACCACCTTGAAAGCTGGGAATGGTACAACGATTTATGCACCTAATGGCCCGCTGGCAAATGCTGTAATTAATAATACATCAGATAATGAAATCCGCCAGGCAGAGTATAAGATCAGTATTTCTTTTGATACAAATATTGATAGTGCGCGTAAGGTTATCCTGGCTGTACTGGAGAGCGATGCGTTAATCCTTAAAGACCCTAAGCCTGTAGTGCTGGTTTCTTCACTGGAAGATAGTGCCGTCGTGTTGTTAGCCAGGGCATGGGCACCAAACGGGAACTTCTGGGCTGTTTATTATGATAACTATCAAAAGATCAAAGAGGCGCTAGAAAAGAATCAAATTATTTTATCAAAAAAAGCTGAAGTATATGTGATGACAAATCGCGTATCTTAAACATTTTAAATCCACCTATAATGAACGAAGAATTTTATCTTCATATCTACAAAAAACAAAGCCAGATTGAAGCCGTGCCCTCTAACCTTGAAATTGCGGAATGGGCTGTGAGCCTGTTAAATTTAGTTTATCCCGAACGTTTAACTAATCCGAGCCATACTTTAGAGGAAATTAAAAAGTATTTTAACCATTCTGAACAAGAATTACTTCATATTCTACAAAAGACAAAGGCTTGTACGGCCTGTAATCATCATGTGATTGCGGAAACTTTTTACAATGAGCTTCCGGAGTTATTCCGCCAAATGAATACAGATGTTACCGCTACGCTGAGTGGTGATCCGGCAGCAAGAAGTGAATTTGAAATTATCCGGACTTATCCTGGGTTTCTGGCGATATCAATCTATAGAATAGCTCATAAGTTATTAAAAATGGGTATTCCATTAATTCCAAGGGTACTGACTGAGTATGCGCATTCGGCAACGGGTATTGATATCCATCCGGGTGCAGAAATCGGGGAGTATTTATTCATAGATCATGGTACTGGTTTAGTGATTGGGGAAACAACGAAAATTGGCAACCATGTGAAATTATATCAGAATGTTACCCTTGGGGCTCTCAGCGTTGAGAAATTCATGGCGGATACTAAAAGACATCCCACCATTGGTGATCACGTGATCATTTATTCGGGTGCAACCATTTTAGGTGGTGATACGGTGATTGGAGAAAATAGTGTGATCGGGGGAAATGTGTGGCTGACTAAAAGTGTTCCGTCAAATTCAACGGTATATCATCAGTCGGCAATGAAAGTGATAGAAACAAAAAGCAAAATTTAAGCATGGGAACATTAATAGATTGCATAGGAAATACGCCTTTAGTGGAAATTACAAA
Source organism: Pedobacter sp. UYP1 (assembly GCF_040547305.1). NCBI lineage: Bacteria > Pseudomonadati > Bacteroidota > Sphingobacteriia > Sphingobacteriales > Sphingobacteriaceae > Pedobacter > Pedobacter sp. UYP1. The sequence continues at coordinate 359,139 of NZ_JBEPPL010000004.1, forward strand.
GCTAAACCCTAATCCGGCGGTTCGGATTTTTGCTAAACTGGAAGGAAATAATCCTGGCGGAAGTGTGAAAGACAGAGCTGCTTTAAATATGATCCGCAGTGCGATGGAACGCGGTGAGGTTACAAAGGATACAAAATTAGTCGAAGCGACCAGTGGGAATACTGGTATTGCATTGGCAATGATTGCTTCTATTTATGGACTAAATATTGAATTGGTCATGCCTTCAAACTCTACCAGGGAACGTACGCTGACTATGGAGGCTTTCGGCGCGAAAGTGACATTACTGGAATCTATTGAGAAGTGCAGGGACTATGCAGAGGAAAAAGGTGTTACTCCCGGGTATTTTTTGTTAAATCAATTTGCAAACCCTGATAATTACCTGGCACATTATAAGTCAACCGGGCCTGAAATATGGGAAGATACTGAACACAAGATTACACATTTTGTGAGTTCGATGGGGACTACGGGAAGTATAATGGGGAACTCTATGTATTTAAAGGAGAAAAATCCGGCAATTCAAATTGTCGGTTGCCAGCCTACAGAAGAATCCTCAATCCCTGGTATCAGAAGATGGCCAAAGGAGTATTTGCCTAAAATATTTGATGCGTCAAGGGTAGACAGGATAATGGATGTTTCGCAGGATGAGGCTTCGGAATATACCAGGCAAATGGCAAAAGCAGAAGGTATCTTTGCAGGGATGAGCAGCGGTGGAGCTTTAGCTTGTGCGCTTAGACTGGCTTCGGAGTTAACTTCGGGAGTAATCGTTTTTATAGCCTGCGACAGGGGAGACCGGTACCTGAGCAGCGACTTGTTTTTAAGCAAATAAACTCATATAATTAAAAGAAAAAGCCTCAGCCGATTTGAATCAGCTGAGGCTTTTCGTATATAATGGATAGTAGCTTATTGTGCGTCTACTACAGCAATTGTAATCATATTCACGATTTCTCTAACAGAACTGTCCATTTGTAAAACGTGTACTGGTTTATTCAGACCTAAAAGAATCGGGCCTACTGCTTCTACATTTCCAAGTTCCTGTAATAATTTATAGGCGACGTTTCCTGATTCCAGGTTAGGAAAGATTAAAGTGTTTGCAGGACTTCCTTTTAAGCTGGAGAATGGATAATTGCTTTGCAGCAATTCTGCATTCATCGCAAAATTAGCCTGCATTTCTCCGTCAACAATCATATCAGGATATTTTTCTTTTAGCAATGCAGTCGCAATTCTCATCTTATCTGGAACAGAGCCAGTGTTAGAACCGAAGTTTGAGTAAGATAATAAAGCGATACGCGGCGTGATGTTGAATTCTTTGATAGTTTCATTGATCATTCCGGTAATATCAACCATATCTTGCGCTGTAGGATCAGGGTTTACAGTCGTATCTCCTAAAAATACAGGGCCTTTTTTTGTCAGCATCATGTACATACCAGCGATTTTTTTAACGCCAGGTTTAGTACCGATTACCTGCAACGCAGGTTTTAAAGTCGATTTGTAGTTTTTAGTCAATCCTGAGATTAATGCATCAGCCTGTCCGAATTCTACCATACTTGCACCATAGTAATTACGGTCACGTACCAGTTTTTTTGCTTCGTATAGGGTAATACCACGTCTCTGACGTCTTTGGAAAAGGTGATCTGCATATTTATCAGATTCCTCAGTTCCCTGCCATGGATCAATGATTTCAATTTCGCCAAATTCAATTCCATGTTCCAGCATGATTTTCTGGATTTTGGCTACATTACCTAATAAAATAGGAGTTGCAATACCTTCGTCCTTAACAATCTGTGCAGCTTTTAATATTTTATAGTTATCAGCTTCAGCAAATACCACACGTTTAGGGGCAGATTTTGCTTTGCTGGCAAGGTTTCTCAGGATTTTATCGTCAGCACCTAATCTGACTTGTAATTCTTCCTGGTAAGCATTCCAGTCTGTAATCTGTTTGCGGGCAACGCCAGATTCCATCGCCGCTTTGGCAACAGCTGTAGAAACAATACCGATTAGTCTTGAATCAATAGGTTTTGGAATGATATAATCTTTTCCAAATTTCAGGTTTTTTGCTTTGTAGGCAAGGTGTACAATTTCTGGTACAGGAAGTTTAGTCAATTCAGCAATTGCTCTCACTGCTGCAAGCTTCATTTCTTCATTAATCGATGTAGCACGTACATCAAGTGCACCGCGGAAGATATATGGAAATCCTAATACGTTATTTACCTGGTTAGGGAAATCAGAACGTCCGGTTGCCATAATGATATCTTTACGGCTGTTAATTGCAAGATCATAAGCGATTTCAGGATCAGGATTCGCTAATGCAAACACGATAGGGTTTTTAGCCATGGACTGTACCATTTCTACTGATACTACATTAGCTGCCGAAAGTCCTAAAAATACGTCTGCACCTTTCATGGCTTCAGCTAAAGTGCTGATATCTTTTCTTGGTGTAGCGAATTCCATACGCATTGGGTCAAGATCGGTACGGTCAATATTTACGATGCCATCCTTATCGAATACCAGCATATTTTCCTTTTTGACACCTAATTTAAGGTATAGTTTGATGCACGATACTGCCGCTGCACCAGCTCCACTTACGACCAGCTTTATTTTCTCTATTTTTTTATGCTGCAATTCACAGGCATTCAATAAGGCTGCACTGGTAATAATTGCTGTTCCATGCTGATCGTCGTGCATGACCGGGATATTCATTTCTTCTTTTAAGCGCCGCTCGATTTCAAAACACATCGGCGCAGCAATATCTTCCAGGTTTACACCTCCAAAAGTTGGTTCTAAGGCTTTAACTACATTTACAAATTCATCAGCAGTAGTCGCATTGATCTCTAAATCGAAAACATCGATATCGGCAAAGATCTTAAATAATAATCCTTTACCTTCCATTACTGGTTTACTCGCTGCAGGGCCAATATTTCCTAAGCCCAATACCGCAGTTCCATTGCTAATTACTGCTACTAAATTACCCTTAGCTGTATATTTATAAACATCATCCGGGTTTCTGTATATTTCCATACAGGGTTCCGCTACTCCAGGTGAATAGGCAAGTGCTAAATCTCGTTGTGAATTTGTTGGCTTGGAAGGTACGACTTCAATCTTACCTGGCCGGCCATCAGCGTGATAATCTAATGCGTCCTGTTTGCGGTTTGTTGCTTTGTTCATCTTGTGTGTGTATCCTTGATCTTTGTTGTGCTCGGGGGAGTAGATTACTCCAGAAAGCTAATAAGTGGTCGAAAGTAGGTATATGTTTAAAATAATACTAGAAAATAATGGTGAAATTACCTGAAAGTGACCGTTAGGTGTAAGAAATTTTTATATAGTAGCTGATTTGTGAAAAATCTGACGTACTTTCACAGGAAAAACTAATTGTAGTCTATGGCATTTTTGAGTATAGTATTGGATCCACCAACTTATGGATGGACTGATACTAATGGTAATTTATCGAAGCCGACAACTCGTCAGCTGTTGCAGGAATTCTTTAAACGTCTGAACATTTTTAAAAGCAAGAAAAACTGGCTGCCATTCATGAGCTGGTTAAAAGTTATCATTACTATCCCTTTTCTTTACTTTTTTATCTTTGAATACTTTAGCTGGAGCTTATTGATTGTTGCCTTCTTATATAGTATGATTATCATGGGTACCCATGGTACGATATGGCACCACCGGTTTTGTACGCACAATGCTTATACTTTTAGCAATAGATTCTGGCGCTTTTTTACGCAGAACCTCACTATATCAATGATTCCGGAAGAAATCTATGTGGTTTCGCACCACGTTCACCATGCAAAGTCTGATGCTCCCGGTGATCCTTACAACGCTTCCGGAGGATTTTTATATTGTTTTCTGGCAGATGTGAATCATCAGCCGATAGCGAAAGATTTAAGTGAAAGAAATTATCACCGTGCCGCCAGGTTAATGAAGCATACCGGTGTTCAGCCAAATACATATACTCAATATTTAAAATGGGGTTCTATAGCTAATCCGGCAAGGACAGTTCTTGCCTGGGCTTTAAACTGGGGTTTCTGGTTTGGTATATTCTTCCTTATTGGTGGTTTTGGGTTGGCTTGTACTGTTTTCGGTGCTGCAGGTATCTGGGCAGTAGGGGTTCGTACTTTCAATTATGAAGGACATGGCAAGGGAAAGGATATGCGCAGAGATAATTATGATTTCTCACGTGAGGACATGTCTATCAACCAGCTTTGGCCGGGTATAGTTGCCGGAGAGTGGCATAACAATCACCATTTATATCCAAAGAGTGCAAGAACAGGGTTTTTACCTCACCAGGTAGATATCGCCTGGTATTATATCCGTTTTATGTATGCAATAGGAACTGTTAAATCTTTTAAAGATTCCAAAACAGACTTTTTGGAGACGCATTACAATAAAGTAGCGCTGATGGAAGATGAAGAAGCATTGCTTTTAAAGGAAGAAAAGATGCTGATCTTGCAAAAAGATAAAGGATAATTTACTGCTAAAAGGATTATAGAGTTTTTTAATGTATTCTAAGGATCAGGTTTCCAAATTGAAACAGGCTTTCTGGACGGCCTTTGGCCAGTATATTGCCCCCCAGCTATCTGCTGAGGGGATGAGGATTAACTGGATAAATTACAAGACAGGGATTAAGCACTTGAATTTTAAGTTGCATGCAGATCACAAGTCTGCTTTTATTGCAATTGAGCTCTCTCACCCTGATACTGGTGTTCAGGAACTCTTATTTGAACAGTTTATGGAATTCAAAAATATTCTAAAAGGCTATTTAAATGAGGATTGGGAGTGGGAACAGCATTTGCTGGATGAAAATTATAAGCCTGTAAGCAGGATTTATAAAACATTACCTGACGTCAGTATTTTTAAGGAGGAAGACTGGCCGGAAATCATCTCTTTTCTCAAGCCAAGACTCATTGCCCTGGATGAATTCTGGTGTGATGCGTCCCACAGCTTTGAGCTGTTTAAATAAAATTTACCCTTTCAAATTAAATCATTTGATACATTTGTGGCTTATCAGTGTTTTAACTGATCAGGATTATTATAAATGTATATGTACGATATTTGTTGTGTAGGTCATATTACGCTGGACAGAGTGGTTACGCCAACTACTGAAAAGCATATGGCAGGAGGAACATCATTTTATTTCTCGAATGCTATTCGTAAGATGGGAATAAATTATAGCCTGGTTACAGCTATAGCTCAAAGTGAGATGCCATTTGTATTGGATTTACGTACAAAGGGTACTGAAGTTGTTGTTTTTCCGAGTGTAAAAACCGTTTATTTCGAGAATATATACACTGGAAATCTGGATCACCGTACACAGCGGGTATTGCAGGAATCTGATCCGTTTACTGTGGAGCAGTTTAAGGCTGTTGACGCTAAGATTTTCCATTTGGGGCCGTTATTATCAAATGATATTCCTGTGGAGCTGATCAAAGCGTTAGCGGGCAGGAGCAGGGTTTCCTTAGATGTCCAGGGATATTTGCGTGAAGTAAAGGGGCAAAGTGTTTGTGCAATAGACTGGAAGGATAAAAAAGAAGCGCTTCAATATGTACATACAGTAAAGGCTGATGAAGCCGAATTGGAGGTGCTGACGGGAGTTGTTGGGATTAAAGAGGGAGTGAAGATTTTAAGTGACTGGGGTGTTCAGGAAATCGTGATTACCCGTGCAAGTTTGGGCTCTGTAATTTATGGGGACGGTGTGTTTTATGATATCCCTGCTTTCAGACCAGTAGCTGAAGTAGATGCAACCGGATGTGGTGATACCTACATGGCAGGTTATTTATCTCAAAGAGTAAAAGGGGGTGGTATACAGCAGTCGGGTGAGTTTGGTGCAGCTATGGCCAGTTTAAAAATGGAATCTTATGGGCCTTTTGATGGTACCGAAGAAGATATAATTCAACTGTTAGTCGCAGACAGGGGCTAAGTTCAAAAAAATAATGTCTATTTCCTGATTACAGAGCATGATTTGGGTTTAATTCGTCATAGAAATGTTTTATTTAAAATAATCGTTAGTGTAATTTGTACACTATATAAAAGTTGTATATATTTGTATCAGAAAATAAGCAGTAAATATTTTCCGGATCTAGGATGAGTCATTATAAATGACAGCAACACTGCCGGAATTTTAAAGAGAAAACCCGTTCATACAGGTTTATATTTGGTTAGAATAGGGATGTGTCTGGATGGAACAACCCTTTCTTTTTTTTAAGACCTTTTGTAATGAACTAATAAACTCTTTTTCGAAGGTTAAAACTTAACATTCCTCCTCTATCATTTTTATCTTATCTCATTTTACTAAAGTTGTAATTGATAATCATAATCAATCTCTTTACTATGCTCCAAAGTTTAAACTAGTTGATTATATGAAAGTTATGCTTATTTTTATTGCAAATAAAAAGATACGAAACTAATTAAACGGATCAAGTCATAAACTTGTGGAGCAGGCTCTTTTTTAAGCATAAATTTTGACACGCTAAACAGAAAGTCTTTGCGATCACGGATGCGCTTATGCCTCTGGAAGTTGCGCTGAAAGCTTTCAATTTGCATGGGAATGACTCAGGGGAAACAAGGCCGGGCTGTTAGTAAATAAATTCGAAATAGCTAAATAATAAATCTATACCGGCCGGGTACTGCCTGAGTACTGCCTGAGTAGTCGTTAGGGTAAGAGCAGTGCTAAAGTAACGCGAGAGCATGGCAAGTCTAAGTCAAAACAACTAGTTGAAATGACCTAGACCTGCCATGCTTACAGCCCGTTTACAACCTGGTGTCACCCCGATCTCTATTCAGGCACAACTCAATCATAACCGGATGAAGATTAATGAAATTATAATTTTCCATTGGACTAACGCACGGACAAAGCGGACAATTGCAGACAGCTGCGGACAATTACGGACATTTTTTACGCATCAGGATAATCTTTAACGCTAATAGCCTACATTGGTGGAAAGGCATTTATTTATTATGGGAAGTTTAACGGGTAAATTTTTAAAGGGAATCCTGGGCGATTTCATTTTTAAAGCAGTAGTTTGGAGTACAGGTTGTTTCAAAAGTTCTGTACTGGGCACAATGAAACAATCAATGGAAACCGAAAGGCATCAGAGACCTTTCGTAAAAGTAGCAAGCCTGGAAAAATCAGGATCTTTCCTCCCCCTGAGAATTCCGCTGAAGCGTTGGCCGATCTCTGATCAAAGTAATCAGGAGCGTTTAATAAGGATAAATTGAACTATAAAATCAGGAAGTAATTAGCTTAGTAAAGAATCGTAACCAGCTGCTTTGAACTAAGAAAATATCAAACCAAAACTTGAAATTTAATCCCTGATCCACAAGTTTATGACTTGATCCTTAATATGCGCAAGTCTTAAATTAGCTGATTATGTGAAAGTTATACTTACTTTTATTGCAAATAAAAAGATATGAAACTAATTAAACTCTCATTCCTGATTGCGATATGTTTATTCGTATTTGCAACAAATGCAAAGTCACAGGTTAATCCTTCCAGTACTTACGTATCTGGTTATACCAGAAGTGATGGTACCTATGTAAATGGATATTACAAAACAACTCCTAACAATACTAATAGGGATAACTACACAACCAAACCTAATACAAATCCTTATACTGGAACTAATGGTTATATCCAACCCGATAATAAACCTTTAAATAACGATTATCAAAATACTTCACAGGAGTATAAGTCAACCACTTCGTCTTATAATTCAGAGACGTCATCTTATAAATCAACAACATCATCTTATAATTCAGCACCGTCACCCTATTCAGCACCTGTTTCAACAGGATCACGTGGGGGGCAATATTATATAAATAGCAATGGTAATAAAACCTATATCAAGAGACAATAAGTTCTTTAGTGGATATATAATATTAAAACAGAAGCCTTTCTTATTGAAGAGCTTTTTAATATATCTTTTTTCGGATTTGTATTGTTGATACTAATTTTTTCTAATTTATGTAGTTAATTACCTTGTTGTTAGTATATTAAAATCAAAAGTGTAATCACTCACGGGAATACCAGTTATGGAAACATTAAAAAAATATTCACAGAATGGATCTTTCAGATTTCACCTAAGAGATAAATTAAGCGAATGCTTTATGGACTGCAATGCACCTACTGATGCCAGTGGAGTGTATCTGATCTATGGCATTAAAAATGGATTTGAAGAATTAGTATACATTGGTATATCAGGAAAGCTTTTGTTTAATGGGGTAATTCAACACAGAGTGTCTGGATTAGGCGGATTAAGAGATCGTTTAATTAATGGAAAGCACAGGTATTCAAGTACAGGTAAAAAAGTTACCAGATATATTTTTTGGAAAGAGACAATGGCAAAAGAGGGCTTTGATCAGTTAAAGATTGATTGGTATGCTACTCATCGTTCAAATATTTATGATTCACCAGCTGAAATTGAAGAAAGACTTGTCAATAAATATAAACCCAGATGGAATAGAAAATAACAACAAATAATTACAGTAGGATTAGTCGGTCAATAGGAGTCATCTAAGTAAAGGCAGAAAAAGAAGAATAAGGTCTGTGACACAGTTTGTGGTACACCCTCCAGCCTACCGCATAAAAAAGGCACCAGCTTTTCAGCTGGTGCCTTTTTGAAATTTTATCAGGATCAGAACATTAACCACCTGATCCCATCTTCAAATTATTTTTCTCCTTTGAACATTTTAGTCAAACCTTGTTCAATCTTTACAACGTCTGCTTCAATAATCGCTTTAACTTTTGGAGTTACAGTAGCATTAACCTGAGCTTCGATGCGAATTATATCCGACTCGTTTTTAAGTTTAATATCAAATCTGTTATCACCAAATTTAAACTGAGCAGCAAGCTCCTCTATGTTTTTTTCTGTTGTCTTTAAAAATTCATAACTATCACTTAGTTCATTGAATGATTCTTTAACTGCTTGAAATATGAAATCTGTTTCAATAGTCAGGTCATTCACAATGATCGTAGTAGCTTGTAATGCTTTTTTTAGAGCTGCATCACCTTTAGCGCTATCTTCTATATCTTGCAGCGTTTCTAATAGATCCTCACTGAATAATATTTCTTTTTTATCAGTAATGAAAATTGTAGCGATATCTTCATCAGTGCTATCAAATAATTGTTTAATATGAATTGAATCATTCCCATCTTTTATAATTGAAACGCTTTGTGATTGCGCATCAACTTTAGAATCTGCAATCGCATTCTTAATTACATTTACAATATGTTTCAGAACTGGGTACTGTTTAATTTCGCTCATTGTTTCGTGTGTTTTTTGCAAAGATAACTAAAGGAGAAAATATTCTTAATGTTTGAGATACTTTTTCCTCAGTAATTCTTTGACAATTCTATAATAAAAAGGGTTGTAGCTAAATATACGCTAAATCTATAAAGCCCCGTATGGTAAAATCTGAAAGGATAAAGCTTATTCCAGCCAGGGTTCTAAAAACTCTACTGCTTTATCGGTGATCTTGTAAGGCAGGAAGCAAGACCCTGCAGAATTGGTATCTGTACCACTGAATTTGGCGATCAGTACATTTGTTGGCTCCGGATATTGCTGATTAGTAATGGTAGCCTCATAAACGATTGAATAAGCAGTGATTTTTCCAGCCGATAAGCTGTTGGTGAAATCACTTTGTATCTGATCTACTAATACATTTGCAAGCGGGAGGTCTTCAGTATCGTCTTTGCTTAATCTTTGCATAGTTTTTCCTTCCTGATCGATGCAAACACCTATAGGATAGAATTCGCCTTGTTCTTCCAGAAGGGCTTTCGCCATGGAGTAGCTATAATTTAACAAATTAATAATTGTATCGGGCAGTGGATCCATTGTGATGATTAAATTGAATAGAGCGCCAAATATAGTCGTTTACTTACGCATTAGCTCAAATCATTTAATAATGGAAAACTCAATTGTCTATCCGAAAATCTGATTTCATTGATTTAACTATTAATATGCCTATCAGACTTATTAATACAACCATTATGGTTTCTCCGGTAACGAGTGCCAAATTATAAAAGGGGAAGGCTCCATCTGTGAACTTAATAAAGAATACCAATAAAAGTAGAGCGACTTCTAAAGTGGCGGTTACCAATATAGCTTTTGATAGATTTCCCATGATTAGCCTTGTTTATTCTTAATAATAGGGATATATTATAAGGTGTGCTATTTTATTACGTGAACAGCTACTTTGTCAATGTGAATTCGGATTTATCAGGGTATCTAAACGGAGGAAAAGGGGGTGTTTGTTGCTTTAACGCAAATTTATGAGGTTACAAAAGCTCAATAAACGACCACCTGTCTCAAGTGATGCTCTAAATGCTGTACATAATCATCGAATACAAAGGCCAGGGTTACAGTTTGTTCACCTCCTGTAAAACATAACCGCTCTAAGGCGGCTTCGGGCATCAGTTTAATCAATGCTAAGATTTGCTTGTTATAAGCTATCCAGAAAGAAATGATTTGCTTACCATCAATCTGCTGATAATAATTATAGGTATTGCAATTATTCTGGTCATAAGTGATTCTTGGCATATCTTCAAACTGCCCTCTTACAAAACGCTGATGATTAGTCACAGCGCTATCAATAAGATGACCGATGATTTCTTTCTTACTCCATTGGGCAGGAGCGGGTTTTAAGGAAAATACAGGAGCGTCAATTTTATCCAAAAGCTGAGGTATAGTATCACATAAGTATTGTAGTCTTTGAATTGATTGTAGGGTCATATATTTTCCAGTTCCCGTTATTTTTTTGTTTTCGTTATTTTTCAGGAGTATCTTTTTGTGCTCCTTTTACTTTTATTCTTTTTGCGCTTTTGAGGCTATTATTCAACATCCACTCAATCTGACCATTAACACTACGAAATTCATCAGCAGCCCATTTCTCTATAGCCTTCATCGTTTCTGAATCTATCCTTAACGCAAATGATTTTTTCTCCGACATACTTATTGATTTAATGTCCCGGTATTGATAACGGGTTTTGTCTCGCTATCACCACAAAGGACAACCATTAAATTACTGACCATCGTTGCTTTTCTGTCATCATCAAACTCAATGATTTTCTTGTCAGCCAACAATTTAAGCGCGCTTTCTACCATCCCGACAGCACCTTCCACAATTTTATGACGCGCTGCAACCACAGCAGAGGCCTGTTGTCTTCTCAGCATAGAATGTGCAATTTCAGGGGCATAAGCAAGATATCCGATTCTTGACTCTATAACCTCTATACCGGCAATGTCAAGTCTTTCTGCCAACTCTTTTTCCAGCGCAATATTTACATCATCAAAATTTGTACTTAAAGTAATCGTAGCCGTTTCGTCTTCAAAATGATCATATGGAAAAGAACCCGCCAGTTTTCTTACTGCTGAATCTGTTTGTATCTTGATAAATGTAGTATAATTGTCTACCTCAAAAGCTACTTTAAAAGTATCTTTCACTCTCCAGACCAGGATTACACTAATCAGAATCGGGTTTCCCATTTTATCATTCACCTTGATTTTTTCACTTTCAAAGTTTCTCGCACGCAGGGAATAACTAAACCTGGTATATAATGGATTGATCCAGAACATCCCATTATGTTTAATGCTCCCTTTATACTTCCCAAATAGCAGCAGTACTTTTGAGCTATTTGGGCTGACAATAATTAAGCCCTTAGCCAAAATAATAAATATAGGAATACAGGCTATAATCAGGATGATTTGCTGTTCACTTATGGCATAAGCTAATAAACCCGCAGTCGCAATTAAAAGGAAGATAACCAGATAACCATTAAAGGGAGTAACGATCTTTTCTACTTTCATAAATATAGTATTTAAATGATATTAAATTGATATCATAAATTTAAGTATTAATTAAGCATAATTCCAAATATATTGATTGGTATTTATATCAAAATCAGTTTTTTAAGGAAGTTGATTATTCCAGTCCTGTTTTTTGAGTACTTTTAAATCATCCAGAACATTGATTGCAATATCAACTCCAGCCTTCTTGAAATCTGCTTTTTTATCTTCGCTCTGTATGCAATTGGAAAAGTAATAAACATGATCATTTTTAGTAATATAACCCACATACCAGGAAACATAAAGATTTCCCTGTTTGCCATTTCCGGTTTTAGCTCTGATCACATAATCTTTTGTGGATTTTATGATCATAATATCTTTCACAATATCCATTGAGCGCGCAGAAAACGGAAGTTTATTCTGCTGCAAATTCTGAAGAAAATCTATCTGCTGAGCAGGAGTAATGCGCAGAGCTCCCCATAACCAAAACCCATTTATTCCCCCGGTAATATCACCATTGCCATAGTTTGCTTTCTTTAGCCAGAACTTCATTTTCTCCTCTCCTACGCGTTTAGCTAGTTCCTGATAAAACCAAACCGTTGAATTCTTAAATGCATTCCGCATATCTGTATCTGCATTCCAGGCGGGTACTGGCCGTTCCTTCTTATCCCATTTTGAAACAGTATTCTCGTCTTTAACTGCGCCCGTTTCCAATGCAATCAGCGAATTGCAGATCTTAAATGTCGAGGCAGGGGTAAAGGGAGTATCTTTCTGTTGCTGATTATAATAGATGTATTTGTCATTTTTCTGATCATACAAGATGAAAGAACCTTGTACCTGACACTCATCGTAGTATTTCTTAAGTCCGTCCTCAGGGGAAGCTTTAGACTCAGATTGGAATAAAACCAATCCAAATGTGATGACCAGCAGGAATGGTTTGTATTTAAATAACTGCATAGAAATTTATGAATTAAAGTCCATCACATTATCCAAACCTCTTTTCAAACCAGTAAAAGTATCAACTTTCCTGATGGCCAATAAAGCTCCCTGAACATAAGGTTTTGCACTATTCCCAGCTTCATGCTTAAGGATCAGTTTTTCATCCTCCATTCCAAAAATAGTTTCCAGCGCAATTACATAACCAGGTAACCTTACCGCATGTACCTGCATTCCATTGATGTCTGCACCACGGGTTTCTTTAATTCCTTTTGTATCTTCAATCTGAATAGTCTTGTTGGATGCGCTAACCTTAGCTAACCTGTTTGCAAGTTCCAGCGTACTTCCACTTGGGGAATCTACCTTGGTATCACTCGCGTAATCAATAATTTCCCAGTTCGGCATGTACTTCGCGGCCATTTCTGCAAACTTGTTTAACAATACCACACTAATTGCGAAATTCCCAACGGCCAGTACAGACTGTTTGTTTTCATCAGCTACCGTACCGATCTCTTCATAGTCTGCATCAGAAAGTCCTGATGCCCCAACGACAACATTAACTCCACGCTGAATGGCTGTAATCACCTGATGCTTTGCAATGTCAGGCTTTGTATAATCTACTAAAACATCGCAGGGAATAGTTAAAGCCTCTTCTATTGTTCCGAAAACCGGAATGTTTTGCTTGTTAGATAAGTTCAGTAATTCATTCAAATCTTTACCTGCACTTTTACGCGATACTGCTGAAACCAATTCAAGATCGGCTGTTAAAACAATCCCTTTACAAAGTTCTGAACCGGCCCAGCCAGTTGCTCCAGCAACACATACACGTATTTTTTTCTTCTTTGTCATATTTCTAAGTTCAAATAATAAAGGGCGTAATTCAGTTAAGTAATAAGTAAAATACACTTACTCCAAGGTACTTGATTTTTTCATGGAGAGCGTGATATTTAAGTCAAAAATATGTTAGCTTTGATTTTAAAGCCATATAAATTACATGAAGAAAATTACGCTACTAATCTTTGCAATGCTGTTCTCTACCTTGTCATTTTCGCAAGATATTATTAAACTGTTTAACCGCTCTACGGACTTTTTTGAGCTGATGAATCAAAAGAAATTTACCGAAGCACAGGCATATTTTGATCCAAGCGTATCCTCAAAAATTTCTGTCGGAGATTTACAGAAACTTTGGGATGTTTTTAACGAGAAACTAGGGAAGTTTGAATCTGCCAACGGTGTTGAAAGTAAAGTTAATGGTGACTTTTTTATTGTTATTGTGGACGGGAAATTCGCGAATGCTACGCAGGGTTTCAGACTGATCTACAATAAAGCCGGAAATATGATCGGTTTTACTCCTGCGCCCAATAAATCAGAAGCAAAATATCTGAATCCTGCTTACGCAGATACTACCTTATATGCAGAAAAAGAAATTTATGTAAAGACTCCCGGGCACAGCCTGGTTGGCATATTAACCACACCAAAAAACACAAAGAATTTTCCAATTGTAGTTCTGGTACATGGTTCAGGGCCTGGCGATATGGATGAAACAGTAGGCCCGAACAAGCCTTTCAAAGATCTTGCTGCTGGTTTTGCTGCAAAAGGAATAGCCAGCATACGTTATGTCAAAAGAACAAGGATTTATAGCGGTGAATTTGGAAAAGCATTCACAGTGAAGGAAGAAGTGCTTGATGATGCGGTGGCGGCAGTAGCTTTGGCTGCTACAATTCCTGATATTGATAAAAAACAAATTTACCTGATGGGGCATAGCCTCGGAGGAATGTTAGCTCCTAAAATAGCTGCATTAACACCTGAGTTAAGTGGATTAATACTAGCCGCTGCTCCAGCCAGAAGTTTTACAGATTTAATTGCTGAGCAGGAGAAAGCTGTATTTGATGCATCAAAAGATACCACACAAGCCACTAAAGTAAAGTTTGCTGAGCTAAATAAAGAGCTTGACAGAACCAGATTGGTTGCTTTAGGTAATATGAAACCAGACTCTGCGATTTTAGGTCTGCCAGTATCTTATTGGATCGACCTGAATAAATATAACCAGGTTGAAACTGCAAAAAAAATAAACAAACAACGTATACTGATTGTACAAGGAGGGAACGATTTCCAGGTTTCAACCCGTGATTATGAGTTATGGGATGCTGCATTGAATAAAAAGAAGAATGTAACCTTGAAATTATATCCTGATTTGAACCATTTGCTAAGTTCTCAGGTCGAAAAAGGGGATATTAGTCAATATGCAACAGCATCGAGCGTATCTGAAACATTTATTAACGACCTTGTGGCCTGGATAAAATTAAATAGTAAAAAATAACCCTGTTGATGACGAAATTTAAAGCACTACTTTTTGATTTAGACGGTACACTTGTAGATTCAGAACATTTTCATTACCGGGTATGGAATGAGATATTGGCCGAATCTGATATTCAGCTCGAATACTCAGATTTCCTTAGGAACTTTGCTGGTATCCCTTTGCCGGGAAATGCTAAAAGGTTAAAAGAGTTATATGAAATAGCATCGCCTCTGGAGGTGCTGATCACAAGAAAAGAAGAACTAACTAATGAGCGCTTAAGGACAAGTACTATTGAGCTGATGCCCTATGTAGAGGAAACAATGGATTTCTTTTTATCAAAAGGTATTGCTATGGCCCTGGTTACAGCGAGTAAAAGACCTGATGTAGACGAATTGTTTAAGAAAAACGGACTTGGAAAATATTTCAAACTATTAGTGACCAGGAGCGATGTGACTAAAAGTAAGCCAGATCCGGAATCTTATAATCTTGCTGTTCAGGGAATTGGATTTCCTAAAAATGAATGCCTGGTGTTTGAGGATACGGTAAACGGGTTACTGGCGGCTAAGAATGCTGAGTTAACTTGTTTTGCCATCCAGGGTGAAGAAGAAAGTCATGTAAAGCTTGCCGGCGCTGACCGGATATTTAAAGACTTCAGAGCGGCTACAGCCTATATCAAAGCAAATGAACTGATCTGATGCGCAATTAAGGAGCCTGATAATGAGCGGTAATTAAATCAAGAAGATCTTCGTTGATTCCTGTGCCATTATCAGCCTTCCATTTGTTTTCTTTAGTCATTTTGATTTCGAAATTCTCATGGTCATCTATAGAAACGATATGATTTGTTTCCTCACCATCGGTAACTGAATGTACTGCGACCGGAACAGATTTACCCTCAAAATTAACTTCAAATTTGGTTACTTTATAACTCATTACGCAAAGATATAAAAATGTGTGCACGCTATACCCTTACTAAAGCCCAAAAGGAATTATTAATCCGTTATCAGGTCAAATTTCCTGCCGATTACAAACCTAACTATAACCTTGCACCGACGCAAAAAGGATTGGTGATTACTGCTGATGAACCAGACACCGCACAACTGATGCACTTTGGACTTGTTCCGTACTGGGCCCAAAGTACTAAACTGGACTTTTCTACACTGAATGCACGTTCCGAAGAAATCATGGGTAAGAAAACGTTCGCACCGCTGATTACACACCGTAAAACTTGTTTAGTGCTGGCAGATGGCTTTTATGAATGGGACAAAAAAACCGGAGAAACTTTGCCTTATCGTTTTGTAGTGAAGGACAGGGATTTATTTGCTTTTGCTGGACTCTGGAGCCAATGGAAAGATCAGTTTTCAGGCGAAATCTACCGTTCCTTTACCATTATGACTACGCAGGCTAATGAAACCGTGGGCAAAGTCCATGCGCCTAAATTCAGAATGCCGGTTATACTCAGCAGGGAAGACGAAGCGCTTTGGCTGAGTAAAGATCTGGGAACTCCCGATCTGTTGAATCTTTGCAAAGCCTATCCGGATGAATTGATGGATTGCTACAGAGTAGACAAAGCTGTAAATGCAACGGTGATCAAAGGGGTAATTAATAACCGGCCCGAGCTGATGCAGGCAATCAATTGATAGAAGTATAAATGAATTCACTTATACTTCTATCCTATATTTTCTAACCTTTCTTGTCTCTGTTTTCCAGGTAAACTGTTAAAACACTTTTTAAGTACAATTCTGGCTTAGGCATAGTAATAATTGTTCCAGGCTCTTTATCCTGTGATTGTTTAATGTAATTTGCTTTGATCTTTCCCCAGTCTTTTGAATAAAGCTGGATGAAAGTTTCCACAAATTGTTCATCTGTATAATCTTTTGGAAGCTTACTTAGCACAACTTCTATTTTCTCTTCTTTTCTATGTAATACTGCCATAATGAATTTTAAATGTCTCCAAAGCTATGGAACTAAAAGTGATTTACGTAAACTTTTCTGAGTTCTGATTGTTTTAATACCGTTAATCCTTATAGGATCCGTTCCTAAAAGAAATTAAATCATTGCCTTATGGTAGATCAACTCAGAGCGCAAGGCTTGCAAGATTTCTTTATTCAGTGTTTGCAAGATTTGTATATAGCCGAAAAGAAACTAGTTAATTGTGCCGCAGCACTATCTATAGCCGCATTTACTGAAGAATTGCAACGCGCATTAATCGCACAATCGGAAGAGGCCAATTTGCATGTACAGCGGTTGGATATGGTATTTGAGAGCATGAACCAGCAAGCAGGAGAGGGAAAATGCAATATTATCGAAATTTTAAGCGATAAGGCTGCCTCTATAGTGAAAACAGTAGAAACCGGTACTGCATTGAGAGATGCGGCAATAATTTATGCTGTTCAACTGATTGCGCATTACAAAATAGCAAGTTATGGAAGTTTAATTTCCTTACTGGCAGAACTGGATTATCCAAAAGCTAAAATGCTCTTAAAAGATTGTCTTGCTGAGGAGAAAGCTGCTGATGCTTATTTAACGAAAATTGCAGTTGAATTTATAAATCCAGCAGCACAAAGTGAATCTGGATAATCGATTTACTATAGCTCACCGAAGCTATCTTTTGTAAATTTATCAAGAACTTTATCTGCTAGCGTATAATATTTATCACGCCAATAGTTTCTTTCCTTTTCCATTTCTTCATAACTGATGATGTCTGTAGAATTGCTGGTATGAACCGTTTTCTCTTCAGGGTATTCACCAGAAAAATCATGTCTAAGTGCTTTTCCGTATTTCGAGATTATTTTATAAGGTAATTGAGCTTCCAGGATATGGTTATAATAACTAGTTCTGTCATATCCTGCAGCTTTAGCTACAGCCGTTATCGTCATCCCCGATGTACGGACAATGGCATCTAAAAGCTCACCCTTATGGTTCTTAATATCCTCTTTTTTCACTAAAAACAAGGTAAACCAATAATGTTTAAGAATATTCTACATTTTATTAGTATAATTCTACAATTATGTTGATATTAGTATTTATAATGTAGAATTATACTTTTATTTGAATAATTACTCTACAAATTTGTTTACTTATTTAAATTAATACTATGCGATAGAATATAGATTGATACAAATTTATAATTTTGCAGTTCTTCAATTGAAATGAAGGACTGCTTGACGAGCCTCGTAACAGAAATCTGGTAAATTTCATATAATACCCTACGAGATAAGTCAAGCAGCCTGAACCTATAAATATGGGGTCGGTTGCTTGCTTAAGTTTATTGTAGGGTATATTTTGCAAAAAATATATAGGTTTACCAGAACCTCTGTTACATTAAACGGGCAAGTAGCCGACCCTGTTCTTTTTCCAGAATCCGTCTATTTGCACCGCAGCTCCGTATAAACACCAATTACCTTGATTAAGAAATGGGGTGTGCGGCCGGCAAAATTCTCCTGGTTCAACGCGTAAAAGCTGGCCGCCACGCCTTTTCTATTCTCTTTTATTTCTGAATTAAAAAGCGCTTATGAATAAATATATAGGATCTAAAACAGTGAAATGGGACATCGGTCTGCCAGAAAAAGTTTTTCATATTAAAGGAACAGTCTCCGTTTCCAATAAACTATCAGTACCCGTTAAAACCATCAGGAGGCTATGGGTAAATCATTTAGAAATATTTCCGGAAACTGCTACAGTGCTGCGTCCATTTTATGATTGTAGCTTTGAATGGGGGGAGCTCGGCCAGAATGCCTCTTATACCGCGGCATTGTCGATTTGTTTAGCTATATTTAATAGCGAGCGGCTGGCCGAAAACCTGTTTATCTGTTTCAAAGAAGAATTTGTTCAGAATTTTCCTGATGGCAGCTTTGAACTGGTCCTGGAAGTCACCAGGTTTTTAAATAAGCATAACGATAGATTACATCCCGATTTGTACAGCCGGTTTTGCTTTTCTGCAATCACGAATTCAAGGGAAATTCTTTTGTATAAGGACCCCGAAACTGGTTTAATCACAACCGATCTTGCAGAGAACTATGCAATGCATAGAGAATACATGCCCAATGTAACGCTGCGGAAGCTCAATGAACGTAAACAAAGACTCTTATTCAAACTGTTTGCAAAAGATAATTACATCATCAGTGGCTATGAGTTTCCAGAAGTGATGCGCAGAGTAGAAGATATGATGGCCAGATTTTACTGGAGATCAGTAGAGAAGATTATTACCAGGAAAATTGCAGAGCGCTATGAAGATTAACTATGAGCTATTCCGCATCCAATTCAAAGTATACTCCAAACCTTTTTCTACATCATATAAAGGAGCGTAACCCAGGTCTTCTTTGATCCTGTTTATATTTGCCAGTGAATCATGAATATCTCCTGCCCTGGATGGACCATAAGTCTGTCCGGGGTCAGTACCATGGAGTTTCTTTATCAAGGCCCAAAGCTCATTTAGCGAAATCCGTTCACTATAAGCTACATTATAAATAGTATGCGGAACATCACCAGCAAATAATAAGGCTTTAATATTCGCCTGTACTACATTTTCAATAAAAGTGAAATCCCTGGTCTGGCTACCATCGCCATTAATAACAGGTGCAGAACCAGTCAGGACTGCTTTCATCAATAGTGGAATAACTGCTGCATAAGCGCCTCCGGGATCTTGATTAGGGCCGAAAACGTTAAAATATCTTAAACCTACACTATCAGTTCCGTAAGTCTTTCTGAAAACATCCGCATACAGCTCATTGACTAATTTAGTGACTGCATAAGGAGAAAGGGGAGCGCCGATACGTTCTTCTGTTTTGGGTAATTCCTTACTGTCGCCATAGGTAGAAGAAGACGCTGCATAGACCATTCTCTTCACCTGTTGTTCTTTAACTGCGACCAGCAGGTTTAAAAAGCCTTCTATGTTAACCTGGCTGGTTGTTAAAGGATCTTTAATAGAACGCGGTACAGAACCTAATGCTGCCTGGTGCGTTACATAATCAATTCCCTTGCAAGCCGACAGACAGGTAGCGGGATCACGGATATCACCATTGATAAATTCAAAAGCAGGATTGGCTTCAAACTCTTCCAGGTTCTTCCTGAACCCAGTAGATAAATTATCCAGTACACGTACTTGTCCGGCACCGTATTTTAAAAGGTACTTGACCAGGTTTGACCCGATAAAACCCGCTCCTCCAGTAATCAGGAAAGAAGATTTACTCAGATCCTGGTTATGATAGGGGGTAGTATAAAGTTGATAGTTAGAGTCTTCCATGAGTGAGTTCTGCAGGTAACATCCCTTTTATATCATATATTACTGTATTTTCTTTACACAGCTGCTGTACATCAAGCTCTTCAAACTCAGTATGCGCAACAGCACCAATTATAGCATCAAACTGACGATCCTTAATTGCTTCATTCTGACAAGTAATACCATATTCCTGGTAAACATGTGCAGGATCAGCCCAGGGATCAAGAATACAAACATTTACATGGTACTCCTTTAAACGTGTTACGATATCTATTACCCTTGTATTGCGTACATCCGGGCAGTTTTCTTTGAAAGTAAAGCCTAAAATCAAGACTTCGCTGCCTGTAACCTGTATTTGTTTGCGCACCATCAATTTGATCACTTCGTCGGCAATATATTGTCCCATTCCATCATTCAAGCGTCTGCCGGCGAGGATGATTTCTGGATGATAACCAGCTTCCTGTGCCTTTTGAGCAAGATAATAAGGGTCAACACCAATACAATGCCCACCTACAAGTCCTGGTTTGAAATTCAGAAAATTCCATTTAGTACCTGCAGCCTCCAATATATCCAGCGTATTCAAACCAATCAGATTAAAGATCTTGGCCAGCTCATTGACAAAGGCAATGTTAATATCACGCTGTGCATTTTCAATAACTTTGGCTGCTTCCGCAACTTTAATACTCGGGGCTCTGTAAGTACCAGCTGTAATAATGGTGCGGTACAATTCGTCTACCTGGTCTGCAGCTTCCGGTGTAGAACCAGAAGTGATTTTTAAAATCTGGGTCAGCGTATGTTCCTTATCTCCGGGGTTAATTCTTTCAGGAGAGTACCCGCAATGGAAATCAACGTTGAATTTAAGTCCCGAAGTACGTTCCAGTACCGGCGCACATTCATCTTCGGTCACTCCCGGATAAACCGTCGACTCATAAATTACTATATCTCCCTTTTTTAAAAACTGACCAACTGTTTCACTTGCCTTATACAAAGCAGATAAATCAGGATGATTAAACTTATCAATAGGAGTAGGTACGGTAATGATATAAATACGGGCCTGCTGTAAAGCATTGATATCATTGCTGAATAATAAATCAGACTTGACGTCCAATAATTGTGCTTCAGTGATTTCCAGCGTGCTATCGTAACCGGTATGGAGTTCTGCTATGCGTTTTTGTTTAGTATCGAAGCCTGTCACCTTGAAATACCGGGCAAAAGCTACTGCCAGTGGTAAACCAACGTAGCCCAGGCCAATAACGGCTATAGGTGTGTCTTTGTCAATCCTTGTCATCTATAATCTTCTATTCTGCTTGTTTTTCAACAAACAGGGCGCAATTTATTGAAATAAAACTGAATCTTAAGCATTAATAAAGCTGCCGGAGCTCAGATCATAAAGAATTATAATTAGATGCAAATTTAGAAATGGTTTCTTAGTAGATTTGGTTAAACTAACTGATAACAGATGAATAATTTAAAACTCTCTTTGGGTGTACCCATCATCGCAGGCTCCCTGCTGGTTTTGGCGGCATTCCAATCCTTTCATTCCACAGGAGATCCTAAATCGGGAATTATCCTTGAAAACATGGATAAACAAGTTGTTCCGGGAAATAATTTCATGGAATATGTGAACGGGACCTGGATCAAAAAAACGGAAATCCCTGCAGACAAACCTTCTGCAAGTATCAGCTCCCTGATCAATGATAAAGCTCAGGAAGATGTCAAAGAAATTATAGAGAAAGCCGCATCAGGGAAATTTGCAGACGGTTCTGAAGAACAGAAAATAGGAGACCTTTATGGCTCTTACATGAATATGACTGCAAGAGATGCAGTTGGCGTAAAACCTTTGGCTGCTGATTTCAAAAAGATCGATGGTATTAAAAACCAAAAAGAACTGGCAGTTTATTTCGCTTATGCAAATAAAATAGGCAATATGGTACCGTTCAGCGTTGCGGTTACTGAAGATTTTAAAAATCCTAAAAACTACATGTTGCTAACCTGGCAAGGTGGTTTAGGTCTTCCGGACAGAGAATATTACTTTACTGATAATGCGAAGTCTAAAGAGATCAGAACAAAATATGTGGCGCATATTGAAAAAATGCTGACACTTGCAGGAGTTACTGAAGCTAAACCAAAAGCATCAGAGATTATGGCTTTGGAAACTTTGCTGGCTTCTAAACAAATGAAGAAAGAAGAAACCAGGAATATGGCGGGTTTATACAACAAATATGCGGTAAGTAAGCTGAACACTTTAATGCCGGATTATGACTGGAAAGGTATGCTGACTGAAGCAGGTGTAAAGAATCCGGACAGTATTGTCGTTGCCCAGGTAGCTTATACCAAAGATCTGAATGCGATCATTAAAGATACGCCACTTGCTACCTGGAAAACCTATCTGAAATGGAGCCTGGTTAAAGGTGCTGCTGGTGCTTTGAACACTGCGCTTGATGCAGAGAATTTCAATTTCAATGGGACTACATTAAATGGTATACCAAAACAACGTCCGCAATGGCGCAGAGGCGTTGGAATTGTTAACGGTTCTTTAGGGGAGATGGTTGGGAAGTTATATGTAGAGAAACATTTCTCTCCGGAAGCCAAAGCACGTATGCTGGTTTTGGTAGGTAACCTGCTTAAAGCTTATGAAACCAGTATCAAAGAACTAGACTGGATGAGCCCTGAAACTAAAACTGAAGCCCTTAAAAAGATCAGTAAGTTTACACCTAAAATCGGTTATCCTGATAAATGGAGAGATTATTCCAGCCTGAAAATTGTTAAAAATGATCTTTATGGGAACCTGACCCGTTCTACAGCTTTTGAATACAACCGTATGATGAAAAAGTTGGGAACTCCGGTTGACCGTACAGAGTGGGGGATGACTCCTCAAACTGTCAATGCGTATTATAATCCACCATTGAATGAAATCGTATTTCCGGCCGCTATCCTGCAACCGCCATTTTTTGATATGAATGCAGAAGATGCTGTGAACTATGGTGGTATCGGTGCTGTGATCGGTCACGAAATTGGTCACGGATTTGACGATCAGGGCAGTACTTTTGACGGAGACGGGGTGATGCGTGATTGGTGGACAAAGAATGATTTAAGTGAATTTAAGAAAAGAACCAATGCTTTAGTTGCACAATACAGCGGCTTTAAAGTATTGAGTGATCTGAATGTAAACGGCGAATTTACTTTAGGAGAGAATATCGGAGATCTTGGTGGATTAACTATCGCCCTGAAAGCTTATCATGCTAGTTTGAATGGTAAAACAGCTCCTGTTCTGGACGGTTTTAATGGTGATCAGCGTGTTTTTATTGGTTGGGGACAGGTTTGGCTAAACAAATCAAGAGAACAAGCTTTAAGAAAACAAGTAGGTACAGATCCGCATTCTCCGGCAAGATTCCGTGTGAATGGAATTGTCAGGAATATCCCGGAGTTTTACACTGCATTTAATGTGAAACCTGGAGATTCCTTATATCTTGCACCAGATAAAAGAGTTAAAATCTGGTAAACAGGTATAATCGTGAAAACCTAAAAAGCCGCTGTTCCATTAGGAGGCAGCGGCTTTTTAGGTTTTGAGCTTTAAATTTAGCTGAAAGGCTAAATCAGATCGCCTGATTAGTTTTTAACGAATTCAGTATTGGCGTTAAGTGTAATCTCATCACTTAACATTGCATTTGGATATTTTGAACCTAAAGCAAAATCAGCTCTTTTAATAGTTCCTGTTACTTTGAAACCAGCAGTAGCTTTTTTAGACATTGGGTTAGTAGTTACACCTCTTAAAGTTGCATCTAAAGTAACTGGTTTAGTTACACCATGTAATGATAATAAACCGCTTACTTTAAATTTGTTACCAGCTAATTTTTTAACTGAAGTACTTTTGAAAGTTAATTTAGGGAATTTTTCAGCATCAAAGAAATCAGCAGTTTTCAAGTGCCCGTCTCTTTTCTCATCTTCTGTATTTACTGAATTGATATCAGCACTTAAAGTTACCACTGCATCAGAGAAATCATCTTTTGAAGCTGTGATTGTTGATTCAAAGTTTTTAAATGAACCTTCAACATCAGTGATCATTAAGTGAGTGACAACGAATCCTAATTTTGAATGCGCTTTATCTGCAGTCCAGGTATTAGGCCCGACAGGTTTAAAAGCAAATAGTGCAGCTGATGCTGCTAATAATAATACAACTAATTTTTTCATGTCTGTAATTTTTTTATACGACAAATATGGTATAATTAAATTGTTGTTGTATTGATGTATGGTAAGAAAATCGTCAGAAGCAGAAAAATAGTAAAGGATTAAAAGCTCTTACCTTCTTAAAAGGTAGTTGACCCCAGATTTCGGATGTTTATACTGGTGGTTAATTAAATAAACCTCTTAAATTTGGAGTGAATTAATCTCTCTCTAAATAATATGAAATCATTGGTAGATATGGCTCCTAAAAATTTACTTTGCTTTTCACATCTCCGCTGGGACTTTTTGTTACAGCGGCCTCAGCAATTGTTATTGAGATTTGCTGAGCATAGCAATGTCTATTACTTTGAAAACCCTGTTTTTGATGCAAAAGAAGATCCTTATTTCTCGTTTGAAACCAGATCAGAAACTTTATGGAAGATGGTTCCACATTTAAGGCCTGGGCTCACTTCCAGTCAGATCACCAAATGCTTAAGTCAGTTAATAGATGGATTCCTGGAAAATGTAAAACTTGAAGATTGGACATTCTGGTATTATACAGCCTCTGCTTTATTGTTTACGAAAAAATATAAACCTGGAATTACTGTATATGATTGCATGGATGAAGTTTCCATGTTCAGACATTGTCCTGAAGATATGAGTATCCTGGAAAAGAAACTGGTAGAAAAAGCAGATCTGATCTTTACACAAAGTTATACTATACCAACCTGTAAAAAAGTATTCCATTCCTCTGTTTACCCATTTCCTTCTGTCGATTCACTACAAAATACTGCTCAGACCTTATCATGGAATGATACCTATAGAGCGATGTCACACTTAATCAGAGATACTTCAGCAGGAAAGATCAGTCAGCAAAAATCCTTTAAAAGTAAACGCCATACGGGGCAGCTATTCAGTATTTTTTAGCATACTGATTCCTGCTTTTTAAGTGGAGTTTTATTTTGTATGTCAATGGGAAGATTAATAATTGGTTAATATGAAGTTTATTTGAGAAAAAAAATACTATTCTTATCATTTGAAACATTTCTTTAAACAACGGTGCAGTAGTTACGTTTACAAAAATCACACCTGTAAAAGCTATGGAGCGCACGCTATTGTCATAATTGGAATATGCAAAAGGAATGATTAATATTGTTCCTGAAGCTACGTTGGTTCTGGACAAAGACAGATAAGCACTGGTCGTGAATAATTTGGTTTAACAGCAATTTAATTTAAAAGAGGAAGAAATTATAGAACAATCCTTTATGGAGATTGTTCACAACAAATGGAAAACCAATAAGCTTGACAGTTTGCTCTTACAAACAAGCCCTGCTGACGTATTTATACAACATAATTTCCAGTAGATAAGGCCTAAAGATGTTTTTGTAAAAACCCAACCTGTAAATAAGGTTGAAGAAGGAATAGATTGAGTATCGTTGATAACCTTTAGAAATCAAAACAGTGGATAAAAGTCAAAGTTCAGCGAAAGAAAATAATACATCATTAATTGGTCGTTTATCAGAAAAACTGAAGTATAAAAATGAGAATTTTTCTTCAAAGATAAGTCTGACACTTGATGACGTTAATATCCTGCTCAATGAACTTCAGGTATACCAGCTAGAGCTGGAAATGCAAAATGACGAATTGAAAACTTCCTATTTGACACTGGATCAGGAAAGAGCCAAATTTGTAGGCTTATTTGACCTGGCGCCCGTTGGTTATTTTATTCTTGATTATCTGGGAATAGTTGAAGAAGCAAATCAGAATGGTATAGATCTGCTTAACACAGCCAGACAGACCATTATTTACCAGCGATTTCAGAGTTTCATCTCACCGCAGTCCTGGGAGGATTTTTACAATTTTCTGTATAGGATGCAATACAATGATACCAAGCAAACCGCAGAAATTAAGTTGAAATTAGCTGGTGATCAGGTGATTTTTACCCGGATGGAAGGACGGGCGATTTCAAGCATCACCGTAACAGATGTCAAATATTATATTACCGTTATTGATGTAACAGAAAGCCGTAATGCACAACAAGTTTTAAAAGAGACAAAGGAACGGCTCGAAATGACACTCAGCGCTTCTGCAACCGGTACCTGGACTATATGCGGTGAAACAAGTTCTGTTTTCCTGGATCCACATAGCCATAGTATTATGGGGATCAAAAGCTGGGATTTTAATGGAACTATTTCAGGGTTGATTGCTTTAGTTCATTCCGATGATCAGCAAGAGGTAAGCAACCATCTTCTGGGCGCTATGCAAGGAGTGAAAGATATCGATCTTGAATTCAGGATCGCAACCGGAGAAGACAACTTCAAATACATTGCTGCAAAGGGACATGAAATTAAAATGCAGGAAGAATTCAGTTATTTTGCCGGAATACTTACAGATATTACCGAAAGGAAAAGATTAGAACGTGAAGCTGAATTGTTGAAAAATGACCAGCAAAAGCTAATTCTCTCCGCAACGCTGGTTGCACAGGAAAAAGAGCGTAATCTAATCAGCAGAGCTTTGCATGATAGTGTTTGTCAACTGCTTTATGGAATTAAGCTTAACCTGGAAAGTGTGGAAAGGACTAACTGCCTGAAAGGGGAGTTTAAAAATGTAAATGCATTACTGGATCAGGTTATTAAGGAAACCAGACAAATTTCTTATGAACTTACGCCAACTGTATTGAAAGATTTCGGCTTTGTTGCAGGGATTAAAGAAATGGCGCAGCGTACCAGTACAAACCATTTTCATATTGAGACTTATATCGATAGCGCAGCAGATCATCTGCGATCAGAAGTACAGCTCTATATTTTCAGGATGATACAAGAGCTGATCAGTAACTGTATCAAACACGCAAAAGCGACAAAAGCAGAAATTAAGGTTCGGTTAAATGAAAGCTTGGTTTCTATAAAGGTGGCGGACAATGGAATTGGGTTTATTCCGTGTACAGAACAGGCGGGCCATATCGGATCAGGCTTAAGTGGAATTAAAAACATAGTATACCTATTAAACGGAGAAGTTAAATTTAATAACACTAAACAGGGTTTAGTCGTGACTATTACATTTGAAAATACAGCTGAGTTTTCGGTATAATCCAATTCAAATCACAGCATATGAAAGCAGAAGAAATAAAGAACATTATTACGATTGGTACTTCGGCAGGTGGATTTTCTGCTATCGCAAAATTGGTAGCAAGCTTTAAACAGGATCTCGATGCAGCAGTATTCATTGTGATTCATCTGTCGGGTAATTCAAACTCAGAAATAATTCTAAAGGGAATTCAGAAGCATACACTTTTAAAGTGTAAGGTTGTTGAAGATCAGCAGGAAATCGAAAATAGAACAATTTATCTGGCTAAAGCAGATCATCACCTGTTATTAATCAAGGACAGAATTCTAGTGAGCAAAGGTGCTTTTGAAAACCACTGGCGGCCCGCTATAGATGTACTTTTCAGATCTGCCGCGGCAGCATATGGCAGTTGTGTAACAGGAATTATTTTAACAGGACTACTGGATGATGGAGTTTCGGGAATGTATGCGATCAAAAGGAGCGGTGGATTGTGTATTGTTCAGGACCCTGAAGAAGCGGAATTCCCTGATATGCCTAACAGTGTATTAAACGCTATGGAAGTCGATTATAAAGTAGCGCTGAATGAAATAGGACATATTTTAACCGATAGATTTTCTCACACTCCCTGCGTAGCAACAGAGGTTCCTGCAGACGTAAAACTGGAAGCAGAGATTACCAGAAGAATGACTACAAGTATGAAAGATTTGACTAAATTAGGTGACTTCAGTCATCTTACTTGTCCGGAATGTGGTGGTACAATGGTTAAAATAGCCAATGATACCATACCACGTTACCGCTGTTATACAGGGCATTCATTTACAGAGCGGATTTTTGAAGATCAGCAGTTAAAGGGCATCGAAGACTCTCTGTGGATTGCGATAAGAATGATGGAAGAGCGAAAAAACCTGTTGCTCAATATGGGCAGGCCAAGACTGGCAGATCAGAATTTACCTGTTGATACCACAAGAAATGAAAGGGCCGAAGGAATACAGGTGCATATCGACAGGCTCAGGAAGATGCTGATGGATCTGGGGAAGTTGCCAGCAACAGAAGGATGATGTGTGGTGATATAGAAGAGAATTGTTAAAGTATAAGAAATTAAAGAACGTTTATGTTAAGCCTGATATTAGCAGAAGATCATAATATTGTACGCAACGGGATTCGTATGTTGCTAGAGGCTGACAAAGAAATCAGTATTGCCGGAGAAGCTACGAATGGTTTGGAAGTATTGGAGATTATCGACAGTGGAATTAAAGTTGACATTGTATTGGCTGACATTAATATGCCCGATATGGACGGGATAGCATTGATTAAGGAATTGAAACTGAAAAGCCCGGCTATACAGGTCGTGATGCTTTCTATGCTCGATAATGATAAATATGTTTCTCAGGCCTTTTCTGAAGGGGCATCTGGTTATCTGCTTAAAAGTGTAAGTGCTGATGAACTTATATTTTCTTTGAAACATGTCAGTTCCGGAGGTCAGTATTTATGTGCAGAATTAGCTATGCGTTCATTGAATAAATCAATTTCTACAGTTCCACTGAACCGGATCAATGATAATGTGGAGTATTCTATGCGGGAAATTGAGATTTTAGATCTGATTGCCGAAGGGTTAACAAATAATGAAATGTCTGCCAAACTGTTTATCAGCAAGCGTACTATAGAAGGGCATAGACAAAGTCTGATCGAAAAAACAGGAGCGAAAAATACTGCCGCTCTGATCAGATATGCAGTTTTAAGCGGAATTATTCAATAAATTCATAAAAAGCTCAGCAATTTGTAGCCTAGTTTTTGTGCTTCAAAATTAATCTGGGCCTTTCCCTGCTGATCAAAATAAAACATCCCCTTTTCTGAAATATTCTGAATGTCTTTATCTTCAAGACTGATCTGAAAAGGATATTTTCCTGAATGATCCGGGGTCTCTGAGATGAAAGAGACTTTTCCGGAAATACTGAAAACTTCCTCGTTCCGTGCCACACTGATGGTTACTTTGTGCCCGGTTTCCAATCTGGAAACGTTGAATTTATCGGCTGCTGCCGTACAATAAACCTCTCCCTTGGTCTTAATATCAGGCATGATATAAAATAGGGTATCATCTTTACTGACATAGGTTTTGCTTTTGAACTCAATCTTATTAGGCAGATAATAGCCCGCTTCCGTTGCATACACTGATGTTTCTTTTTGCGCAGATAAATCATAAATGGTAAATAGAAAACTATTTGGCTCGATAGCATCGTTAGTATCAAAGATGTCTTTTTTGATAATACCATTGTAAGGGCTGATTACAGGGACAATTCTGTGCTGCGTATGAAACTGAGCATTGAAAGATATACTATCCTTATAGGGGATCATAAGCGCAGCCAGGACAATTAAG
Source organism: Pedobacter sp. UYP1 (assembly GCF_040547305.1). Lineage (NCBI taxonomy): Bacteria > Pseudomonadati > Bacteroidota > Sphingobacteriia > Sphingobacteriales > Sphingobacteriaceae > Pedobacter > Pedobacter sp. UYP1. The sequence continues at coordinate 388,970 of NZ_JBEPPL010000004.1, forward strand.
ATCATTGAAAGGCATGTTACCACCACATCCCAGTTGAAAAACCATTTCCATAGTTTACCAGCATTAGCGCTGTCTGTCTCTTTCAGTTTCATCAAATTACTATTTCAGTTAGGCCAGCCAGAATATAAAACAAGCCAAGGAGCTAGACCTCCCTGACTTGTCCTTTTCATAGGTAGAAAAGTTATATTTTTGATCAAATTATTGATATAGTCTGGTATTCTGAAATAATTTGGGTTAAAGTAAGTATTTGGGAGGTAAACGTAATTTTTAAGAGGGTTAAAAAAATCTCAAATGAATTATTTAATCAGGTGGATATATAGTACATTCATCGCACGGAATACCAGCTTAAGACTAATTTAAATTGACCGATGAATATTACCTGCTATATTGTTGACGATGAGTATCATGTAATCAGTACTTTAAGAGAGTATATTAGTGAAGTTCCTTATCTTGAATTGGTTGGGTTTAATAGTAATCCTGAAAAAGGGCTGATTGAAGTAAACAGGCTGGCACCAGATCTGGTTTTTCTTGATATTAATATGCCTGCGCTGGATGGAATGGATTTCTGCCAGCTGATTACTACGTCAACTAAAGTTGTTTTTGTAAGCGGATACAGAGATTATGCTTTTGACGCTTTCAGTCATAATGCGGTAGACTACTTATTGAAGCCGGTGTCCCATAAAAGGTTTATGCAGGCTATTCATAAAGTGATCAGTTTTGTCCCGATGTTAAGTGGAAAACCATCGGCTCAAAATTTGCCATCTGCAGTTTCTCACATTTACATTAAACATGGCGTTAAAGGAAGGCTGATCAAGATAGAATTTGATGATATCTATTATGTAGAATCAAATGATAATCAGGTGGTTTTTAACCTGGAAAATGAAAATTACATTGCCTACGTTCCTTTAAAAAATGTCCTTCCTCAACTACCGGAATCGAGCTTTCTGCGTATCCATAAATCCTTTGTAGTGAACCATAAAAAGATTAGCCATATAGAAGGGAATATGGTTGTTTTAAAGAATAAAACTATTCTGCAGCTCGGAAATACCTACAAAGATTCCTTTTTTAAGTACGTGGGTTTAAGTGTGTTAAAAACTAATAAATAAGACCAAATCAAGACTTCCCGATTTCATCCGGGAAGTCTTCACGAAACTTAAAATTGAATACAAATCTTTCCAAAATGATTTCCTGCCTGTAAAGAATGGAAAGCTTCCCTCGCTTCACTGAACGGAAATGTTTTGTAAATGACCGGTTGCATCTGGCTGGCTTCTATGGCTTTATTCATTCTTTCAAACATTTCCTTAGAACCGACTTCAATTCCCTGTAATTTGATTTCTTTGGACATAATTTTCGCGGTATTAATATTTCCATACAGGCCATTGATCACTCCGATTAATGATACCGTACCATCGAAGGATACGACATCAATTGATCGGTTAATATGGTCGCTTCCGACAACTTCAACCACGTGATCAACTCCTGAACCATTTGTTAATTCCAACACCTTATCTTCCCAGTTCGGGGTTGTTTTATAATTGATCAGATGCTTGACGCCCATTTTATTGGCCAGATTTAACTTTTCTTCACTGCTGGAAATAAGAATAACCTCAGCACCCGCCATTAAGGCAAATTGCATGGAAAATATAGAGACTCCGCCTGTTCCCTGAATCAGTACAGTATTTCCTTTATTTATCTTTCCTTTTTCAATTAATCCGTGCCAGGCCGTAAGTGCAGCACATGGTAATGTGGCCGCTGCATCATCAGTTAGAAAAGCTGGCACTTCGATCACTTCGGTTTCACCAAACACAACATATTCCTGTAGCAATCCATCGTGTGCCCTTCCACCCAGGGAATTTGTAAGTTTTTCAGGTCTGAGTTTACCTTCAATCCAGTTCGGAAGAAAAAGACCTGCCACACGGTCACCAACTGCCAGTGAGCTTACCTGGTTCCCGACTTCAACTATTCTGCCAACACCGTCAGAAATAGGTACACGTCCAACTGGTGGTTTCCAATTATCGATACCATTAATGACAAGCAGATCCCTGTAATTCAGGGATACCGAACTCATTTTAACCAATACCTGATGAGGTAATACTTTAGGGTAGTCCTTCTGTACCAAAGCCAATGTTTCTATGTTATAATTTTCTGTAATTTGATAAGCTTTCATTTGAAATAATATTTAGTTTTACTGCCTCAAAATTATGGCTAATTGCTTGTTTAATATATCCTTTTGCCGATTATGAGTTACTAATAATTAAGTGAGTATGAGCACCAAAAAATTCAATTCCACCAATACGCTGAATGAACTTTATCTTGATGAGCGTTGTACCCTGAACAAGGTTTTACGGATCATTGGCAAGCGATGGGTTTCAGAAGTACTGGTGCTGATTAAAGAAGACGTATCCAGGTTTTCTTATCTGAAAGAATGTCTGACTGGAATCTCGGATAATGTATTGTCAAATGTTTTAAATGAGCTGATTAAATCCGAACTAGTTAAAAAGGAAATTTTTAATGAAGTCCCTTTAAGAGTAGAATATAAAATTACAGAAAGTGGGTTAGCGTTAGTGAATGTAATGCACGATTTATGTAGCTGGGGCAAAAAGCATATTCCATACGAAGTCCGGATTAAACCCACATTTCAAAAGAAAACCATTTAAGATATTGCGTAAAGTAGAATTGTCTGCTAATTAACTATTAATACTGAATTCATTATCAGTGGATTGTATACTATTTTCATTTTAATTTGTAATTAGTCTAAATAACTTCTTATACTTGCAGAGTTATTTAAAATAATTCTAAATAGGTTTTTGAATGAAAATTGGTTACCTCCTGATTACAATATTTATATCCACTGCAACTTCTTATGCGCAGAACAAAACTGCTGTTAGTCAGCAGAAAAAAGACACTGTTGGCAATAAATTAAAAGAAGTAGTGGTTACCGGTGAGTATCAGCCACAATCATTAAAGAATTCTGTTTACAGGACCCGTATTATTAACGCAGAACGTATACGTCTGAAAGCGGCAACAAGTATTCAGCAAGTTTTAAATACAGAACTCGGATTCAGGTTTACCAGTGACCCGGCTTTAGGTGTCAGTGATGTACAAATGATGGGGATGAGCGGCCGGAATATAAAAATCCTGCTGGATGGCGTGCCTATGATCGATAGAAATGACGAACGTGAAAGTTTGAATCAGATCGATATCAATACAGTAGAACGTATTGAAATTGTTGAAGGGCCGCTTTCTGTTTCTTATGGTTCTGATGCCCTGATTGGGGTAATTAATGTGATCACTAAAAAACCGGGCAAAGAAACATTGAATATTAACGCAAGAATACAAGAAGAAACTGCTGGAAACGAATATTCTCCTTTTGGAAAATCAGGATCTCATATGCAGCATGTGGGTGGAGAATGGCAAAACAAAGGATGGAGTGTCCTTGCCGGGCTTACCCGCGACGATTTCAACGGATTTAATGTACCTGGACCACTGACCACCACCAACGAGGTTGCTTTAGACCGCAACCGCTGGAAGCCAAAATTAAAATGGATGGCTAATGGGAGGTTGGGCTACAGAAATAATAATTTCAATATCTGGTACAGGCTGAACTATCTGGACGAAAGCATTGATAGTAAAGGTGGCTATATTGTAAATGCAAATAAAGCAATCAACCAGGTATTTACCGTTAAACGCTATATCCATCAATTACAGAGTGATTATCGGTTCAATGATCAATTAACTCTTAGTGGCTCTATTGCTTATAATATGTTGAATCGTGCTACAAAAACGACAGAACATGATTATGCGACCGGCACAGACCAGCTCACTACCGGGCAAGGCCAACAGGATGTAGCTAAATTAAGTTCAGGTGCGTTCCGGACCACATTGGTTTATAAAATGTCGGATCAGGTTTCATTTCAGCCGGGTATAGAAATTAATACCGATCATGCAGAGGGGGCCAGGATTAAGGGAGAACCGACAATTAATGATTACGCATTTTTCGTCTCTTCAGAACTCAATTTGATCAACGGGGTAACGCTTCGTCCGGGACTTAGATTTATTAAAAACTCTGTTTATGATGCGCCACCAGTTATTCCATCACTGAATACCAAAATAGTTTTAACCGGTAAACTTGATTTACGCCTGGGGTATGCTACTGGTTTCCGTGCCCCGGCACTTCGTGAGCTATATTTCGACTTCATAGATGCGAATCATACTATTTTGGGGAATTTAAACTTGAAAGCTGAGCAATCAAACAGCCTGAATGCTTCTCTTTCTCTGGCAACGGTTGAACAAGAGGGATTTACCGTAAAGACGGTGCTGAGTGGATACTATAACTACATTAAAAACAGAATTGACTACGTGACTTCAGCAGCTGACCCTACGCTTTCTGAGCTAGTGAATCTGGCAAAATATAAGACAACAGGCGGTACTTTGGAGAACAATTGGGCATGGAAACATTTTCAGGCATCATTAGGTCTGGGTATGATAGGTACTTATAATCAATACAGTACGGACGCAAAAACCTATGGAGAATCACCAGAATTTGTCTGGTCGCCAGAAATTAATACCAATCTGACTTACAGCCTGCCTCAATATGGTGCAACTGTTAACCTCTCAGCCAAGTTTAATGGAACAAGGAGACAATATGAATCTTTTACAGGCGATAATGGAGAGGGGATAAGATTGACAAAAATCGGCTCTTCCACTCTTGCAGATCTGATGATCACAAAAAAAATATTTAAAGCATTCGCGCTGAATGCAGGTGTAAATAACCTGTTTAACATTACCACACTCAGTAATTCTTCTTTAGGCACTGGAGGTGCACATGGTACAGGAGGGCAGTCTATCCCTACAAGTTACGGCCGCTCTTATGTAGTCGGACTAAGCTTTAACTGGACGAAAAATTAAATAATTATTAATAAACCACAACATGAAAAAATTTACTCCACTAATCACTTTACTTTGCCTGGCAACTGCCTTTACCGCCTGCAAAAAAGATAGTGATCCAATTATTGTAACTCCTGCCTCTTCAGGAAGTACACTTACCTTAAATGGACTGATCGGCTCTGAACCTGGTACAGTTGCGGGAAACAGTGTTTTCGTAGACTTTAGTACAGATAAACAGACTGCTGTCGCCCGTACTTCATGGGATCTTGGATTTTATTCAGGTGATGATTTTAAAGTAATCCTGAACCACACTGTAGGTGCAACTGCCATTGCATTGAATAAAACAGATTTAAACCTGGTTACTGAAACGGATACGACAGCATTAGCAATCTCAGGTGATTTAAACCTGGGTCAGGGTGCAGGTGGGTTTAGCTATATCGATCCAGTTGATGGAGATGCTGCAACTTATTTAGCTGGGACGGTGATTAAAACTATTTCAGCGACCGATGCAGACAATAAAGTTTATATCGTAAATCGTGGTGGTACTACGGGATGGGAAAAAATCCGTGTAATCCGTGCAGGTGCTGGTTATACTTTACAATACGCTAAAATCACTGATAAAACATTCAAGACGCTGAATGTTACTAAGGACGCAGCTTTCAACTTTAAATATGTATCCTTCAAAATAGGAGCAGTTGAGGTAGAACCCGTAAAAGCAAACTGGGATATCCAATGGACATTGGCAACTTATAAAGCAAACGCAACTATACCTTATACATTCTCTGATTTCGTACTGATCAATTTCGTTGGCGGGGTAACTGCAGCAGAAGTGATCGTAGCAGATAGCAAAGTTACTTTTGCAGATTTCGCGGAAGCTAACTTAACAGGAAAAGTATTTGCAGGTAAAAGAGAAGTTATCGCTGGTAACTGGAGAATTACTTCGGGTACGCCAGTAGGTGTAAAAACAGATCGTTTCTACCTGGTTAAAGATGGTGCAGGTAATATCTATAAATTGAAATTTGTGAGCTTCCATGAAAAAGATGCGGGAGTTCGCGGTAAACCAGTAATTGAATACAAACTGGTTAAAAAGGCATAAACTTGGTTAGTTTAGGTTGCGAAGGCGGTCTTTCATGGATATAAAAGCCGCCTTTAGTTAAATGAAAACCAAATCATTATTCAAATAAAAAATTATGAACCCGGCATGATTAAAATAATTATTAAACCCACAGGGCAATAAATATTTTAGTCATCAAAGGCTACATCTAACAAAAACTTAAATAAATAAACAGATGAAACTTACTTTATTAGCAGTGGCGGTAGCAACCATTAGTTTGGGAGCCTGTAATGCAAACAAACAAGAAGCTACAGCAGGTCTTGCTGACAGTGTTAAAATTGTATCCCTAAGCGGATCAATCAGTGAAGTATTGGCTGGTGCGGGTTTAGAAAAGAATATCGTGGGTACAGATATTACCAGTAATTATCCAGAAGGTTTAAAAGCAAAACCAAAGGTAGGGCATAACCGTAACATCAATGCGGAAGGGATTTTAGCCTTACAACCAGGTCTGGTTATCGGTATTAAAAAGGATTTTAGCCCAGCATTGGAAGCACAATTTAAAACAGCTGGAGTAAAACTTTTACTGGTTGATCAGGAGTTTTCTGTCAAAGGAACAAAAGAGCTGATCCACACCCTGACTGATAGCCTGCATGTAAAAACCAAAGGTGACTCATTGATCAAAATACTAGATCAGGATCTGGCAAAAGTTAAACCTGCGGTCAGCAAACCTAAAGTTTTATTCATTTACGCACGTGGTACCGGAACAATGATGGTTGGTGGTACAGGTACGCAAGTAGAGAAAGCAATTGTTTTGGCAGGTGGTCAGAACGCAGTAACCGAATTTGCTGATTACAAACCCTTAACTGCTGAAGCTTTAGTGAAAGCTAATCCAGACGTGATCTTGCTTTTTGATTCAGGTTTGAAAAGTTTAGGCGGGGCAGAAGGGGTGTCGAAAATTCAGGGAATCAAAGAAACGAATGCGGGTAAAAACAAAAAAATTATCAGTATGGATGGTGAACTGTTAGGCAGCTTTGGCCCACGTTTAGGAATTGCGATTCAAGAACTAGCTACTAAAATCAATTGAGTAAAAAGATAAAATTAATTCTGTTACTGCTGCTCATCCTATTATTGTTGGTGGTGATCATCTCTTCTTGTGTAGGAGCGGTAGCGATTACTGTGCCTGAGTTTTTATCGATCATCGCTTATAAAACCGGAATTTCAGAGACGATAAATTTTAAACCACAACAGGCAGCAGTATTAATGAATATAAGATTGCCAAGGGTGGTTTTAGGGGTGTTAATTGGCGCGGGACTTGGTATATCGGGCGCAGCAATACAAGGTTTATTCAGAAACCCACTGGCAGAACCTGGATTAATAGGTATCTCGGCTGGTGCTACATTATGTGCCGTACTGGTCATTGTATTAGAAGTTAGTTTCTTTACCAAAATAGGTGGTGTAATTGGTTTTTATGCCATTTCTCTGGCAGCGTTTATTGGTGCCTGCGTAACCACATTTATTGTTTACCGGATGTCTTCCAGGTATGGCAAAACTGAGATCACAACCCTGTTATTATCTGGTATTGCCATTAACTCTCTGGCACTCGGATTTGTAGGTTTATTAACCTATATGGCTACAAATGAGCAATTACCAGTAATTACTTTCTGGAGTTTGGGAAGTTTGGGCGGGGCAAGCTGGGAAACGGTAAGCGGACTTTTACCATTTATTATTATACCAGTAGTGACCCTTCCTTTTTTAGCCAAATCACTCAATGCGCTAACCCTGGGCGATGCGCAAGCATTACATATGGGAATTAACGTGGTTAACATGAAAAGAATCATCATTGTACTGGCGACGATGGCTGTTGGTGCGTCCGTTGCAGTTGCAGGAGTAATCGGATTTATCGGGTTAATCATCCCGCATATCCTGAGGATGACATTTACCGCCGATAACCGGTTAGTTGTTCCTGGATCAGCGCTTCTGGGTGCAGCTTTACTGACGGCTGCAGATATGGTTGCCAGGACTATTGTTGCTCCGGCAGAACTGCCTATCGGTATTTTAACCGCATTAATCGGAACCCCGGTATTTATGTACATCATCGTAACAGAACGCAATAAAAATAAACTTTAAGCTATGATCCAGGTAGAAAATGTCACTTATCAAATTGGGAAGAAAGAATTAGTAAGAGAGCTGAGTTTTGACGTGAAATCTGGCGAATTATTAGCTGTTCTGGGTGCTAACGGCGCAGGTAAGAGTACATTGATGAAACTATTGTGCAGAGAGATTTCGCCGAATTATGGTGATATTAAACTGGGCGGGCAATATTTGAAAAAATATACTTTGCCAGAACTGGCGAGACAACGTGCAGTACTTTCTCAGCAAAATACGATCTCTATTTCTTTTATTGTGAATGAACTGGTGATGATGGGGAGATATCCCCATTTTGAGCATCAGCCGGGACCCAAAGATTACGAAATCGTAAAACAGGTCATGGAAGAAACCGGTATTACCCATCTTTCGGCGAGAGATTACAATACCCTTTCAGGAGGTGAGCAGCAAAGGGTTCAGCTCTCCCGTGTCCTGGCACAAATTTATGATTGTCCGGATGCCTGCTTGTTTTTAGATGAGCCGACCAATGGTCTTGATCTGCTTTACCAGCAGCAAGTTATGGAGCTTGCCCGCAGGCTGGCCGATCGTGGTTATTGTGTGATTTGTATCTTGCATGATATCAATTTTGCTTCCCGTTTTGCCGATAAAATATTAATGCTGAAGGACGGACGGAAAGTAGCTATGGGGACACCGCTGGAAGTAATTAATTGCGAAAATATACATGAAACCTTCAGTATTAACGTTAAGTTAATGGCATGCGAGGGATATAATTGTCCGCTGGTTATTCCAGCAACTATACAAACATAAAATTAATAACAATGGAAAAAGTATTAGAATTAAAAAGTCAATGGGAAGCTTTCAAAGCAGAAAATCCTAAAGTACGTATAAGAGATGCCGCTAAAAAATTAGCAACTACTGAAGCTGAATTACTAGCGACTTCAATCGGGGGAGCAGTTACCCGTCTGACCAATGCTTTCCAGGAAATTCTGAAAGCAGTAGAGTCATTAGGTAAAGTAATGGCTTTGACCCGCAACGACTATTGCGTTCATGAACGTAAAGGTATTTATAAAAATGTTACCTTTTCTGGCCCTATGGGGCTTCTGGTAAACCCTGATATTGATTTAAGGTTATTCATGATGCAATGGTCATCTGCTTTTGCGGTGGATGAGAATGGCAGAAAAAGCTTACAGTTTTTTGGTAAAGACGGCGCAGCAATTCATAAGATTTACCTGGTAGAAACAAGCGATATACAAGCATATGATGCTTTAGTCGCTGCGTTTACTGCCCCCGATCAGCAGGAAGCTCTTTTGATCAATACAGATAAAAAGGTAGTCGTTGAAAAACCTGATTCAGAAATTGATGCGACAGCTTTTAAAGAAACCTGGCTTGGATTACAGGATACGCACGATTTTCACGGTATGTTAAGGAAATTCGGTGTCACCAGAACACAAGGCTTACGTTTAGCTCCAGAAGGCCATGCAGTGGTCATTACCAAAGAATCTTTAAAAGCAATGCTGGAAAAAGCTGCTGAAACTGATTTGGAAATCATGGTGTTTACAGGAAGTGCAGGCTGTATCCAGATTCATACAGGTCTGGTTAAGAACTTATTGCAAACTGGCCCATGGTTTAATGTTTTAGACCCTGATTTTAATATGCACTTGCGTGAAGACGCAATTGATAAAGTATGGTTAGTTAAAAAACCTACTTCAGATGGTATTGTAACCAGCATTGAGGTATTTGATCAGGCTGGTGAGCTCATCGTTCAGTTTTTCGGTAAACGTAAACCAGGTATTCCTGAGAATGAGCATTGGAGACTGATGGTGAATGAAGTAGCCGTTATTTCTTAGTTTTTGTTGCTATTAATTAAGTTTATACCAGGAAGCCCGGCCGTTATGGCCGGGCTTTTCTGATTTGCGGCCTTCTGTTTTTTTTCCTAGTTTTAGCAGCAGCTAACGCCGCTCAAATAGTCAGTGAAACCTTAAAATTTCTTATTTAATCCTTATATTTTGGACAAGCAATCAATTGATAAAAAAGATCTTGAAAAACAGATCGCAGCCAGAGAAGCCGTTAAATTTATTCAGCAAAATGATATCGTTGGACTAGGTACTGGCTCTACCGCTTTTTTTGCCATTCAGGAAATAGCTGTTTTAGTAAAAAAAGGACTGAAAATCAAAGGTGTACCGACTTCTGAGCATACTGCTTCGCTTGCCCTATCCTTAGGAATTGAACTGCTGCCGATGGATCAGGTTAAATCAATTGATATCACCATAGATGGGGCAGATGAATTTGATACGCAGTTGAATTTAGTTAAAGGTGGGGGTGGCGCATTATTCAGAGAGAAGATTGTGGCTTCCCTTACTAAAAATGAAATTATTATTGCTGATTCGGGTAAACTGGTCACACAGCTGGGGAAATTTAAAGTCCCCATTGAAGTGGTGCCACTTGCACTTAACTATGTGGTACAACAGCTTGGTAAATTGAACGGTAAAGGAGAAGTCCGCATGAAAGACAACTCACCGTTTATTACAGATAATCATAATATTATTGTAGATGCAGACTTTGGACTGATCAGCGATCCTGCTGCTTTATCAGAAAGCTTAAACAAGATAGAAGGGATTTTAGCACATGGCTTATTTGTGCAGCTTACCTCAAAGATTATCATGGGAAAAGGAACCGAAACTATAATATATGCTAGAAATTAACTTTGATCCCTTCCCGACATTGGAATCGGAGCGTTTAATACTCAGAAAAATTACGCCTGCCGACGTTGATGAAGTATTTGCCATCAGATCTGATGCGCAGACGATGAAATATATTCCCCGCCCGCTTGCAAAGACTAAAGAAGATGCGTTGGAACATATCAATGTGGTGAATAAAGCCATTGAAGACAATGTAGGTATCAACTGGGGGATTTCATTTAAGGATGATCCTAAATTGTTGGGCATGATTTGTCTGATCAGAATGCAACCAGAGAACTACCGGACAGAAACCGGTTATATTCTTCATCCGGATTATCACAGGAAAGGGATTATCAGTGAAGCATTTACCACAGTGATTGACTATGCCTTTAATGTGCTTAAATTTCACTCACTTGAAGCTGTAATTGACCCGGATAACACTGCTTCTGAACAGTTATTGATCAAACATAAATTTGTGAAAGAAGGACATTTCAAGGAGAATTGTTTTTATGAAGGCAAGTTTCTGGATGCGGTTATTTATTCACGGATTAATCGTTAAAAGATTTCTTCGTCAGGCTGATTTTACGGCCTTGTTATGGAGCAGATCTGGTATAGTACTGTAGGGTTGTGATACAAAGCCCAGCTACAAACGCTTTGCTGTTTTGTTTATTATTATGATATAAATCGTATATTTGTATTATAATAATGATACTATGGTAAATCTCGAATGGTACCGCACATTTAAAGCTATTTATGAAACAGGCACTTTGACCGGAGCGGCAGAAGCACTTTTTGTGTCTCAGCCGGGAGTAAGTTTGCACCTGAGTTCTTTAGAGTCTTATGTGGGCTATAAACTTTTTGACAGAACGTCCAGAAAGATGGTTCCAACCGAAAGAGGTAAGGTGATGTACAACTTTGTACTGGAAGCTTTACTGAAATTAGAAGAGGCCGAAAAACACTTCCACCGGAGTACTGAAAAGGAAAAACCGACCTTAAGCTTAGGAATGTGTTTTGAGACCTTTCAGCTGATGCTTGAACCTTATTTATCAAGTTTATCCTTTAATGTGATTGTGAAATTCGGGGATTATCCGCAAATGCTGAACGATCTGGATAACGGAATTCTCGACATGGTTATTACCCCGCATATGGATAATACCATGAAGAATATCGCCTATAAGCCATTTTCAAAAGAGCGGATTGTGCTGGTAGGGGGATCAAAAAATGACATGACAGATTTTGACCTGATGCATAAAGATGGAAACCTGAAAGGGATGCAGGAGTGGCTGAAACATCAAATCTGGTATGGTACTTCTGGAGATATGGAGCACCTGATGAGATTCTGGCATTTCAATTTTAATAAAAGACTGGATTTTAAACCTAATTACATTGTCCCTAATATGAGCTCTATTGTGCGCTGTATTAAAGGAATGGAGGGATTTGCGGTGGTACCGGATTTTTTATGCCGCCACGAAATATTGAATGGCAGCGTTAAATTAGTTTGGGAGGGAAATAAAGTCATGGAAAATATTCTGCACTTCGCTATGCGTAAGAAAACAATTTATGCTGCGGAAATTAAAACGATCCAGGATATTTTTGAGAAGGAGATGGTACCGCTGGAAAATGAAACAAGTACATTGATCGCTTCGTAAAACTAATTAGCAATTAAACAGGGGAAATGAACAGGGACATTTGCCCCATTTTTGAATTTATTTCCCGAATTGCGGCATAAAAACCTACCTTTGTCTCCAAGAAATCACCTTGTAAGTGATTCGACACCATTAATTCATTAAATTCACATATAAATCATAGTTGTAGATGATTAACATTACACTTCCGGATGGCTCAGTACGTCCATATGAAAAGGGAACAAGTGCCCACCAGATTGCTTTATCGATATCTGAAGGTCTTGCCCGTAACGTTTTAGCAGCCGAAGTTAACGGCGAAGTCTGGGATTCTTCCAGACCTATTGAAAAAGATTCAGCAGTTAAATTATTAACCTGGAATGATACCGCTGGTAAAGCTACCTTCTGGCACTCTTCTGCCCACATTATGGCCGAAGCATTAGAAGCGCTATATCCTGGTACTAAATTCGGTATCGGTCCTGCTATTGAAACAGGCTTCTATTATGATGTTGATTTTGGAGATCAGGAATTTTCTTCAGATCACTTTAAAGCGATAGAAACTAAATTCATGGAACTAGCCAGACAGAAAGAAGTTTTTGTAAGAGAAAATGTTTCCAAAGCAGATGCAGTTGCGTATTTCACTGAAAAAGGCGATGAGTATAAATTAGACCTTATACAGGGATTGGAAGATGGTAAAATCACTTTTTATAAACAAGGTGAATTTACTGATTTATGCCGTGGCCCGCATCTTCCCAATACAGGATTTATTAAGGCCGTAAAGTTAACAAACGTTGCTGGTGCGTACTGGAGAGGTGATGAGACTAAAAAACAGTTAACCCGTATTTATGGTGTTACTTTCCCTAAGGCGAGTGAATTAACAGAATACCTGTTGATGATCGAGGAAGCTAAAAGACGCGACCACAGGAAATTAGGAAAAGAGCTTGAATTATTTGCTTTCTCTGAGAAAGTAGGGATGGGCTTACCATTATGGTTACCTAAAGGAGCTGCTTTGCGCGAACGTTTAGTAAACTTCTTAACTAAAGCACAGGGAAAAGCAGGATATGAACAAGTAATTACTCCGCATATTGGTCATAAAAACCTGTATGTAACTTCAGGTCACTGGGATAAATATGGAGCTGATTCTTTTCAAGGGATAAAAACACCTCAGGAAGGGGAGGAGTTCATGTTAAAACCAATGAACTGCCCGCATCACTGTGAAATATATAAAGTTAAGCCACGGTCTTATAAAGACCTTCCATTGCGTTTAGCAGAATTCGGTACTGTTTACCGTTATGAGCAAAGCGGTGAGTTACACGGCTTAACAAGGGTTCGCGGGTTTACTCAGGATGATGCACACTTATTCTGTCGTCCAGATCAGGTGAAAGATGAGTTTATGAAAGTAATTGATCTGGTATTGTATGTATTTAAATCTTTAGGATTTGAAAATTACACTGCTCAGATTTCCCTGAGAGATCCGGAAAACAAATCAAAATATATCGGTACAGATGAAAACTGGAAACTTGCGGAAGATGCAATTATCGAAGCCTCTGCAGAGAAAGGTTTGAATACAGTAATCGAATATGGTGAGGCTGCATTTTACGGGCCGAAACTGGATTTCATGGTGAAAGATGCTTTAGGTAGAAAATGGCAGTTGGGAACTATCCAGGTAGATTATAATTTACCGGAAAGATTTGAACTGGAATATACTGGTAGCGACAACCTGAAACACAGACCGGTGATGATCCATCGTGCTCCATTCGGTTCTCTGGAACGTTTTATAGCAGTTTTGATTGAACATTGTGCAGGAAATTTCCCATTATGGCTTTCTCCTGAGCAATTTATAATCCTTCCTATTTCAGAAAAGTATGAAGAATATGCCAAAAAAGTTTCAGATGAACTAAATAATTCCGATATTCGCGGTTTGATTGACTTTCGCGATGAGAAAATCGGAAGGAAAATCAGGGACGCTGAGGTGAAAAAAACTCCTTATATGCTGATTATCGGGGAAAAGGAAATGGCAGAAGGAAAATTATCAGTAAGGAAGCACGGAGAAGGAGATTTAGGAGAAATGACTATCCAGGCGTTCAGCGAATTATTAATTAAAGAAATAACAGTTTAAACAGTATATAAATTTGGCATTAGGCAGACCAGGATTTAATAGGGGACCACGTCCTCCTTTTAAGAAAAAAGAAGCAGAACATAATATTAATCAGTTTATCAGAGCCCAGGAGGTTAGATTAGCTGGCGATAATGTTGAACCGGGGATTTATCCTTTGGCAAAAGCTTTAGCCCTTGCCGATGAACTGGAGTTGGATCTGGTAGAAATATCACCAAACGCAGTTCCACCGGTTTGTAGAATAATCGATTACAGCAAGTTTGTTTACGAACAAAAGAAAAAGCAGAAAGAGATTAAGGCGAATGCTAAACAAACCATCATTAAGGAGATCCGTTTCGGACCTAACACGAATGATCATGATTTTCAGTTCAAACTGAAACATGCAGTTAGTTTCCTTGAGAATGGGGAGAAAGTTAGAGCATATGTGCATTTCAAAGGTAGAGCGATCGTTTACAAAGAGCAGGGAGAGATCTTATTGCTTAAGTTCGCACAAGCTTTGGAAGATATAGGAAAGGTTGAACTTTTACCTAAGTTAGAAGGTAAACGTATGTTCCTTACCCTTGCTCCAAAAGTTGCAAAAAAATAAATAAATTACATAAATAAGAACAGGTTATGCCAAAAATGAAAACCAATTCCAGTGCTAAAAAGCGTTTTTCGCTTACTGGAACCGGTAAAATCGCAAGAAAAAACGCATACAAAAGTCACATTTTAACAAAAATGTCTACTAAACGTAAGCGTAATTTGGGTCACACCTCAATGGTGTCAGCTGCTGATATGGGCAACGTTAAGCGTATGCTTGCTATCGGTAAATAATTAGAATTTTAAACCAGGTACCCGGTAGTAAGTTTGCTGAAATACGCAACACCGTTTATCAAAAAACAACAACACTATGCCACGTTCGGTAAACGCAGTAGCTTCGAGAAGAAGACGGAAAAAAGTCCTTAATATGGCCAAAGGCTATTGGGGATCAAGAAGTAAAGTATTCACTGTAGCAAAAAATACGGTTGAGAAAGGTTTGCAATATGCATACCGTGACCGTAAAGTTAAGAAAAGAGAATTCCGCGGTTTGTGGATTCAACGTATTAACGCTGGTGCGCGTCAATATGGAATTTCTTACTCTCAATTCATTGGTAAATTAGCGGCTAAAAACATTGGTTTAAACCGTAAGGTTTTAGCTGATTTAGCTATGAATCATCCAGAAGCTTTCAAAGCAGTAATTGATACAGTTAAATAGAAATATATAACATCAACGAAAAAGGGGTAGCAATTTGCTACCCTTTTTTTTGTCTTAACTTTTTAAGTTTTATATCCCGCTGCCTATCGTACAAGGATCTACAGTTTGATTGACTGGTTGTGAACTCTCCTTAGTAACTGTTTGCCACGCAATCAGCTGTAATTGGGTTGCTACTGGACTTGGTATACCCAGGCTGTTAGCAGCTTTTTCCTGTGCACCCAAGGTACGTACATCAACACCTGTGATTTGCTGAAAGAGCACGAGGCCACTCAGGTAAGCACCATAAGTATTAGGGTGATGATAATCAGGTTTACTGATCCGAGGATCATTAACTTTGTTCAGACCATACCATAAAATTGGCAGGTTTGAATTACCCAGGTAAGGATCTGCATTAGCTATTTTTGCTGCCCATACATTTACCCATGCTTCCCCTACAGGAGCAACACCAGCAATGTTTCCATCGTGACTCGCGGCACTGTAGTAAGCGTTGTGATTTGCATTGGCCAATGTAGTGAGGTTGGCTGCGTGGTTTGCGCTGAAGCCCGATGCGTTAGGATTACCAATATCGCTATTGGTCAATGAATAAGGAATAGGCTTTACACTGATTTCCTGTAATACTACAGCATTCCATTTTGCTTTTGCAATCACATCAGAGGCAGCAGCATAATTTTTCAGAAAAAAAGCCCCCAGATAGCAGATTGCTTTCCGGAGGCTTCACAGGTGTGATCCTATAGCTTATTCTTGTACTTTATCCGCAGGTTTAGGTCCTTTGTGATGGTCTTTTTTGTCTTGCATTCTGGCTTTCTTCGCTGTGCGCAGTTCATCCAGTTTTTTCTTCTGATCAGCAGTTAAAACCTGGTCGATCTTTGCATCTGTTTCTTTTTTAGAAGTCATGTGCTGATCTCTCTTCGCTTTTCTGTCTGCACTGGTTTGTTTATGCCATGCTTCAGTTTGCTTGTACTTGTCAAGCTCTACTGCGTATACCTTTTGTTTCTGATCGGCAGTCAGATTCAATTCTTTTTCAAGTTTAGCGGTACTTTTCTCTGCTCTTTGTTCAGGAGTCATTTTCTGCTTACCTGTACTTTGCGCATAACTGGAAGCTAATCCAATAAATGCTATGGCTAATGTTAAAACGATTTTTTTCATTTGTATGTTGTTTTATAGCATAGAGTGAAAAACAGAGAAAGGGTTTAAAAGCGATTTAGTTTTTATTCATTTGTGAAATTGACTTCTGCATCTGCGACATCATATTGGTCAGGGTCTCCATCGTTGGTTCAGGCGCTGCATCAGGAAGTGTAGAGCTGATGTAAGCCTTT
The DNA here is from genome assembly GCF_040547305.1 of Pedobacter sp. UYP1. Taxonomy (NCBI): domain Bacteria; kingdom Pseudomonadati; phylum Bacteroidota; class Sphingobacteriia; order Sphingobacteriales; family Sphingobacteriaceae; genus Pedobacter; species Pedobacter sp. UYP1. The sequence continues at coordinate 405,983 of NZ_JBEPPL010000004.1, forward strand.
GCTTTCCAGATTTCCAGGATATCTTCAGCCGGAATATTATAAGGGTCGTACAGCTTATTATCAGATACCAGTTTCAATTCCTTGTTCTCTTTGAAGCGGTTTCCTGCACGTTTATAAACTACGCCTTCATTTTTGCTGACGATTACATAAGTTTCCCCGGTTTTTACATCATTCCAGTTATCCATGTATTCGCCAATAATAATACTGCCCGGTTGAATTGGCAGCATAGAATCTCCAACAATTTCAAATGCTCTGAAAGTGCCTTGTTTTAAGGAGGGCAGGGGCAACTGGAATTTTGGAAGGTCTTTGATATATTCAGGATCTGAGAAGCCGTTCAGGTAACCTGCGCTGGCTTTTACAGGAACCATCTCAATGTTTTCATTATCGCTCTGATCCACAGAAATACTAAGTATCCTTAAGTTTGAACCCTGACTTTTTAATTTAGGCTTCCAGTTATCGTTGATAATTTCGTTGATAAACTCGTCCATTGTTAACTCATAATGTTCTGCTATTTTTTTTAGCAAATCATATTTTGGTTCTGCACGGTCTTCTTCGTAAGCTCCAACCAATGATCTTTTAATTCCCATCAAATCAGCAAATTGCTGCTGTGTGTGGCCTTTTTTCTTTCTTAAGTATTTGAGATTTACGGAAATATTCGACATAAAATAAAAGATTAAAAATAATTTGTTTTTACTAAAATTGTTAGTATTATTGTACCAATAAAGTTAGTAATATTTATTCGCACTGCAAATATATATGCTAATTTAATTAGTGGTGATAATTTAAACTACAAGCAATGAGAAAATTTGTCTACATCGTGACCGATAGAAACCGTACTAGTTTACATGTTGGAATGAGCGCTGATTTAATTAAGACGCTTGATTTTTATAAAAAAATGCCAAGTCTGTTCTTTGACAGCGGCCAGCAGCTTACGCGCCTGGTTTATTTCGAAGAACTTAAAACTGAATCACAGGCACTGAACCGTTTCAAGGTGATCAGCAGATTTACCAGGATGCAGAAGGAACGTCTGGTTCGTGCCTGTAACCCGGACTGGATTGATCTGACTATTGGTCTTGACTTTGAACATATCACGATGAGCAGGCCATTATCCACGCAGGTGAAAATACCATTGACTATTATGTCTTAAATAGAGAGAAACCGGGTTCACTCTACTTGCTTTTACTGAGCAGACAAATAGTCTGCTGATGTCTGGGTCTGGGTTTGATAATTAAAAAGGCCAGTGAGAATATTCTACTGGCCTTTTAGAGGTTATTTGGATTTACCCTCGTTTTTCTTCTTCTCTTCGTCCTTTTTCTTTTCCTCTTCTTTTTTCTTATCCTTTTCTTCCTGACGTTTCTTTTTTCTGAGTTCACGTTCCTCTTTCCTGGTCAGTGGTACGGTTGCTGGTGTCAGCTGTTTTACAGGAGCTTCCGGAGTTTCGCTTTTTACTTCATCCGGTTTCTCTGCTGGTTTATCACCTTCTACAGGTACAGCAACATGCAGTGAATCCGTGGCTACACTATCAGTCTTAGTGGTATCTACCGCATAAACCGGAGTAGGGCAGTTATAGTTTCTTGTAATGGGTACTGTTGCTTTCGGGAATGGCCCATAAGTGTATCCTGTACTCTTATCATGGTAAACCTTTTCCATAAACTTGGCGAAAATAGGTAAAGCCGTGCGTGATCCTTCACCAGTTTCACCATTCTTAAAGTGAGCTGAACGTTCATCACAACCAACCCAGACACCCGTTACCAGGTCTTTGGTAATTCCCATATACCAGGCATCTACGTAATCTGAAGAAGTTCCTGTTTTACCACCAATCTGGTTATTCTCTTTCCAAAGATCCCATTCCCATAACGCCCTTGAAGTTCCTCCTGGTTCTTCCATCCCGCCTCTGAACATATAAAGCATTAACCAGGCAATCTCCTCAGAAATTACTCTTTTGGTTTTAGCTACGAAATCTTCCAGTGAATTACCATCCTGATCCGTGATTCTTTCTACTAAAATCGGATCTGTTCTTACCCCTTTATTCAGGAATGTTCCATAAGCTCTCACCATTTCAAATACAGAAACATCATTTGGGCCTAAACTTACAGAAGGAACAGATTCCAGATGACTGTCAATCCCACACTCATGTGCCCATTTAACTACATTTTCCCAACCTACTTTTTCTGTTACCTGTGCAGTAATTGTATTGATTGAACGGCCCATTGCAGCGCGCAGGGAAGTTTCACGGTAACTATTCTGCCAGTTGGCGTTTCTAGGCTCCCAATATTCTGTTTTGCCTTTTTCTTCGTATTTGATTTTAACCGGCTTGTCAATAAAAGTATCGCAAGGGCTCATGCCACTCTCAAAAGCAGCCAGGTAAGCAAATGGTTTAAATGTTGAACCCGCCTGACGTTTAGATTGGTTCACATGGTCATATTTAAAGAATTTATGATCTAAACCACCTACCCATACTTTAATCTTACCATTGAAAGGATCTAAAGTCATCATCCCGGTATTCATGATCTTGCCATAGTAACGGATCGAATCCAGCGTAGAGAAAAGCGTATCACGGTCACCTTTGTAGGTGAATATTTTCATCTTTTTCTTCTTGTTGAAGTAAGCAGTTACCGAATCAGGATTGTTTGGGTGTTTTTTCTCCAGCATCGCATAAATCGGAAGATTCTTCATCGCACGGCCAGGGTAATCCACTTTTTTCTTTTCAGAATCCTGCCATGGATCTTCTTTTCCCCAAACACTGTAAAACCTGCGTTGAACAACTTTCATTTGTTCTGCTACAGCTTCCTCTGCGTATTTTTGAAGTTTAGAGTCGATGGTCGTATATATTTTAAGACCATCTTCATAAAGATCATATCCATTTTTATCACACCAGGCTTCCAGATATTTTGCTACAGCAGCTCTCAGGTATGAATCACCATCACTGCCTTCGTCTTCTCTGCCTTCTTTAAGTTTTACAGGTGTGTTTTTATATTGTGTAAGTTCAGCGGCTGTGATATAGCCATACTTATTCATTTGTGATAAAGAAACGTTTCTTCTTTCTAACGCTCTTTCAGGGTTTCTGATAGGATTATAAGTAGTCGTCCCTTTCAGCATACCCACTAACATAGCGGATTCAGGTACACTCAGCGAATCAGTTTGTTTATCAAAATAAACTCTCGCTGCTGTTTTAATCCCGTATGCATTGTTCCCGAATGAAACTGTATTCAGGTACATGGTAATAATTTCATTCTTAGAATAGTTGCCTTCCAGCTTGACGGCCGTCATCCACTCTTTTAATTTAGAAACTATAGTTCTGATGACCGGGATATGCTTGATAAAGCCTTGTGATTTGTTATACCTGGTCCGGTACATGTTTTTTGCCAGCTGCTGGGTGATGGTACTTGCACCTCTTTTATCGCCTGTAGCCGTTGAAAGTCCGCTTGACAATAAAGACCTGAAATCAATCCCCATATGTTTATAAAAACGGACATCTTCTGTTGCTACCAATGCATTGATTACGCTTGGAGAGATTTGTTTGAAGATAACAGGGGTACGGTTCTCTTTGTAATATCGTCCTATCAACTTCCCGTCTGAAGTGTAAAGCTCCGAACCTACACTTTGAGTAGGCAGTTTAATATCCTTGTAGGAAGGAGAGTAGCCAAACAGCCACAGAAAATTCAGTTGAAGTGCACAGAAGAAAATGATGATACAGAAAATAAATACGGAGAAATAACGCAGGTATTTATTATGGATCTCTTTAAACATATAGTATGGTCAAAAAATTAGTAAAAATTGTAAGCTTGCTGAGCCTATATCCAAATCAAACCATTAAACGAAAGGGTTGGATTCTTAAGTGTATATACTGGAAATATAGCTCAATTTAGAAGGCAAAGAAAGACAATTTAAACCAAATTCAGAATTTTATAAACAAGAAATAGGTACGGGTAGTATTTGATATGGCTTGATTTTTGGTAAATTGAAATCCCGTCTGATCAGATGCGATTTAAATGATACAATCCATGAGTAAAGAAACCAACCGCTTTTTAGCGCCCGCAGGTCAAAAGATAAAGTTAAAAGACTACAGTACCCATTATAATGGAGACCTGGGTAAGAAGGTTGGTAAGGCTACACTTGCCTCTGTAAAGGAGAAATTAAGCAATCATCAGGAAACATTATATGCTGAAAATTCACATTCAGTACTGATCATTTTTCAGGCGATGGATGCCGCAGGAAAGGATAGTGCAATCTCGCATGTGATGTCTGGTTTAAATCCACAGGGTTGCCAGGTATTTAGTTTTAAAACGCCTAATGCTAATGAATATGCACATGACTTTTTATGGAGGCACTATTTAGCGTTGCCACAAAGAGGGCGGATTGGTATTCATAACCGGTCACATTATGAGAATGTACTCGTTTGTAAGGTTCATCCTGAATATATATTAAATGAAAGAATTCCGGGTTATGAGGATGTTAAAAAAGTAGATAAAAACTTTTGGAAAGCGCGGTATGAAAGCATTCGTAATTTCGAGAAACAACTGACTGAGAATGGAACGATAATTCTTAAGTTCTTTCTTTATGTTTCAGAGGAAGAACAAAAAGTGCGTTTTCTGGACAGAATAAATGATCTTTCAAAAAACTGGAAGTTCTCTTCTGCAGATATTGCTGAAAGAGCACTCTGGAAAGATTATATGGTAGCTTACGAAGATGCGATTACAGAAACATCGACTAAAAATGCACCCTGGTATATTATCCCGGCTGATAAAAAATGGTTCGCCCGTTTGACCATCAGCCAGATCCTTGAAGAAACTTTCAAAGGGATGAAACTCAAATATCCTGTACTGCCCGCTGAGGAAATGGAAAAATTAGAAGGGTACAAGAAAAAATTAATGGGGGAGGAGTAAAAAAATTAAATAGCATGTCATGCTATGTCGCTTATTTTAATAACTTTGCGTCGCTTTTGGTTCCTGATCTCAACGATCTGGATTAAAAGGGAATATGGTGTAAATCCATAACTGTCCCGCAGCTGTAAGCTCCTAAACGGAATTCGTATCCAGCCACTCATGTTATAAATATGGGGAAGGCATGAATATCCGGGAGTAAGTCAGAAGACCTGCCTCTAGCCTTATAATTTCATAGCTTTCGGGGATTGAAGCTAGGGGTGAGTGCTTTTTATTGACGTAATCATTTCCTTAATCTGCTGTTTGCTGTGGGTAACCCTCACAACAAAATGACTAAAAGAAAATTTGCCTTTGATGGCATCTGTAATTCTTTTTTCGGCTTTTCTGCTATACTATGGCTTGGGGTTTTTGTGCCCTTTAGTTCTTCAGCACAAACCGACTCCGTAAAAAAGGCGAATGAGCTGAAAGAAGTTTCTATTCGTGCTATAAAACTTGGCAAACGCCAGCTTTCTGCGTCCCCATTACAAATTTTATCCGGTAAAGATCTCGAAAGATTAAACAGTTTATCGGTTGCAGATGCGATCCGGTTTTTCTCTGGTGTACAATTGAAAGATTACGGAGGGATAGGAGGTTTAAAGACGATAAACGTCAGAAGTATGGGAACTAATCACACTGCCGTATTTTATGATGGTGTACAATTAGGAAACGCACAAAACGGGCAAGTCGATCTGGGCAAGTTTTCCTTAGACAATATCGAAGAAATAGAACTTTATAATGGACAGAAGAGTACCATTTTCCAATCTGCAAGAGGTTTCGCCTCCGGAAGTTCTCTATACCTGAACGCTAAACATCTTGAATTTGAAAATGGGCAAACCGATCATGTTAAAGCTTCTGTTAAAGGAGGCTCATTTGGGCTGATTAATCCAAGCATGTTGTGGCAGCATAAAATCAGCAATGCCATTTCGGCTTCTTTGAGTACAGAATATAAAAATGCTAATGGGCGCTATAAGTTCAGGTATACCAATGGAGTTTATGACAGCACATTTGTAAGAAAGAATGCCGACATCGAAACGATGCGTTTAGAGGCAGGATTGAATGGCAAATTGCAAGACAGTAGTGTTTGGGCAGCCAAAGTATATTACTATAAAGATCATCAGGGATTGCCTGGTGCAATTGTCAGCAATAGATATGACTTCACTCAGCGCTTATGGAATGAGAGCTTTTTTGTTCAGTCCAGCTATAAAAAAGAGGCGGGTAGATATAACTTGATGGCCTCGGCAAAATATGCACAAGATTATGTGCGGTATCTGGATCCGGATTTTGTTAAAGACGATGGATTCCTGGATAACAGATTCAAACAGCGGGAGCTTTATTTGTCACTGACCAACCGCTATAAAATCAATTCGTTCTGGGATGTGGTTTTATCTGGTGATTATCAGTATAACACGCTGGATGCAAATCTTGACTACTTTGCTTATCCCACCAGAAATACCTTTTTGACAGCATTAGCTACTCAAATCCATTTTGAGAGAATAGATGTGCAGGCCAATTTACTGAGCACTTATGTAAATGATAAAGTAAAACAGTTTTTTTCTGCGGGAAACAAAAATGAACTTACGCCTACAGTAATGGTTTCATGGCAGCCATTTGACAACTTGAAGGAATTCCGTATACGCGGTTTTTACAAGAGCATTTTTCGTATGCCTACTTTTAACGATTTGTATTATACCGCTATCGGAAATACATTGCTCAAACCAGAATATACCAAACAATATGATCTGGGACTGACCTATATCAAGACATTTAAAGGACAGAGATTACAACAAATATCGATTCAAACTGACGCTTATTACAATAAGGTAAAAGACAAAATTGTTGCTGTACCCAGCGCAAACCTTTTCCGCTGGAGCATGCAAAACTTAGGCAGGGTAGAAATTAAAGGGTTGGATGTGAATGTACAGACCGCATGGAATATCGCCACGGATCTTTCCTTGACTACCGGGTTAACTTATACTTATCAGCAAGCACTGAACGTAACGGATAAGAACTTGAATTATAGAAATCAGATCGTATACACACCTGTCAACAGTGGTTCTTTTATTTTGGGCGCTGACTGGAAAAACCTGGCCATGAATTATAGTTATATCTATGTTGGTCAACGGTTTAATCAGGGATCCAATAATGTATATAACTATGTACCTGCCTGGTATACGCATGATATTGCCTTTCATTATACCAAAGTGTTGAAGCATGACCGCATTCGTTTTTCTGCCGAAGTAAGCAACTTCCTGAATCAATATTACGATGTGATTGCCAATTTTCCGATGCCCGGCCGCTCTTACCGTTTCACCATAGCTTACTCTTATTAAAATATAACCTTAAATAATCAAACATGAAAAAACAGCTCCTTTATCGTTTATCACTGGCCGTTATGGTGTCAGCATCCCTGTTTTCGTGCAGGAAGGACCCCCAGCCGGCTCCTGAACAAGTCGAAATACTGGAACCAACACCATCTGGTCCTGTAAAAGGCCTTTATCTGCTCAATGAAGGCAATATGAATATGAATAAAGCCTCATTGGATTACCTTGATTTTTCTTCTGGTTACTATAGCCGGAATATCTATAACCAGGCCAATCCTGAAATCGTTAAGGGCTTGGGCGATGTGGGTAATGATATCGGTGTATATGGTTCTAAAGTATACGTAGTTGTGAATCTTTCTAATAAAATAGAGGTTTTAAATGCTAAAACTGGTAAAAAAATCGGTCAGATTCCATTCACCAATTGCAGGTACATCACTTTCTATAAGGGCAAAGGTTATGCAAGTGCCTACTTAGGTACTTTAGGTGATCCTACTGCAGGTAACGGGGTTGTGATTGAGATCGATACGGCAACACTTACCGAAAAAAGACGCGTTGAAGTTGGCCGTCAGCCAGAAGAACTGGCCGTAGTGAGAGGTAAATTATTTGTTGCCAATTCTGGCGGTTACAGTGCTAAAAATTATGAAAGAACTGTTTCTGTGATTGATCTGAATAGCTTTCAGGTAACGAATAAAATCGATGTGGCTATTAATCTTCACCGCCTCAAAGCTGATAAGTATGGTGATTTATACGTGAGTTCAAGAGGGGATTACATGAATATACCTTCTAAACTTTTCGTGATCGATACCCAGACTGAAAAGGTGAAAAAATCATTTGATATAGGAGTTAGTGAAATCGTAATCGATGATGATCTTGCTTATTACTATAGTACTGAATATAGTTATGAAACAGGTGAAAATAAAATTACTTATGGAATGCTTGATGTGAAAACAGAGACCCCATTGAGTAAAAGTTTCATTACCGATGGTACGAATGAAAAAATAACAATTCCCTATGGAATTGCCGTTAACCCGATTACTAAAGATGTATATGTAACTGATGCGAAGGATTATGTTTCTCCTGGTACTTTATATGGCTTTAGTCCTTCAGGCATAAAGAAGTTTGAAGTAACCACAGGTGATATTCCTGCACATTTTGCTTTTGTTTATTAACCAATCAACCAGATAAAACTATGAACACAAATTTAAAATCCTTTTTAATTGCACTGATGGGTGCAGCTGTATTTGCGGGATGTAAAAAAGATGGAAGTGAAACCAACGGATTAACACCTGGAAAAGAAACTACTGCTGTCAACAGTAAATTCATCTCCAGAGTATTTGAATATCTACCTGCTCCAGGACAGTTTATCAATGAAAGCCTGGGTAGTTTAGCTGGTGCACAACGTATAATTGGTGATGTAAGCCAAACAGGTATGGTCTCTTTAGGTGGCTATGGTGGTTATATCGTTTTCGGATTTGATCATTCGATTATCAATAAACAAGGCTACGATCTTGCTATCTATGGTAATCCTTTAGGCCCAGTATTACAATGGTCGGAACCTGGAATCGTAATGGTTAGTCAGGATGTAAATGGTAATGGTTTACCAGATGATGCATGGTATGAGCTTGCGGGTAGTGAATACAATGCCGTGGGTACAATTAAAAATTACCAGATCACTTATACCAATCCTAATGCTACAGCAAATGTAAACTGGACAGATAACCAGGGAGGATCAGGACAAGTGGAAGTAAATCAGTTCCATAGACATAATTATTATCCATTATTTGCACCAAATCAGACTAGTACAACCTTTACAGGAACAAAGCTAAAGTCTACCTGGGGTATGCAGGGTGATATTTATGTGAACCGCGCATTTAGCTATGGTTATACAGATAGCTGGTCAACCGGTGACAATTTTGAAACTAATCAATACAATTCATTCGATATTTCATGGGCTGTAAATAGTGCTGGTCAGCCAGTTACTTTAGCAAAAATCGACTTCGTAAAGGTGTATACGGGACAGAATGAAAAAGGCAATACGATGTTAGGCGAGATTTCTACCGAGGTAAGAGGCGCCGCAGATTTAAATTAACAATTAATAAAACCAATGAATTTTAAAAAATCAATACCCTATTTGTTTGCCGGTCTATCCATGCTGGCTATCGCTTCTTGTAAAAAAGACAATGAAAAAGCACTTTTGCTACAGCCACAGACTACAGAGTCTTTAAAGAATAATGGAAAGGATTCTGTTACAGTTAGTGATACCTTGTTATTGCACCCAAAGCTTGCGAATGCTAAAAATGCAATTTACAGCTGGACGGTGAATGGTGTACGTACCGGATCTGATTCTGTATTTACTTTTAAAGCGGTAAATAAAGGAGACTTTAAGGTGAGCTTTAAAGCTGCTACTGCTGGTGGTGAGGTTACTGTTGATTACCAGATCCATGTTTGGGATAAATATGAAAATGGTTTTTATATCGTGAATGAAGGCTGGTTTGGACATGGAACAGGAACGGTTAGTTTTTACCGTTACAATACCAATAAAATGGAAGACAGCATCTTTGTGAAAGAAAATCCAACCAAAGATCTGAACCCAGTATCTTCTACCTTGCAATCTGGTGTTGTTTTTAAAAACAAGTTTTACCTGGTTTCCAAAGTAGGAGGGCCAATGGTAGTTACTGATGAATACAATATGAAAGAACTGGCCCGTATACCGAGTCAGGGTGGCAATGATTGGCGTTCATTTGTGGGTATTAATGATACTAAAGGACTTTTAAGCTCTGGCAAAGGAGTATTCCCGGTTGACTTAAATACATTGGCTATTGGCCGTAGTATTGACGGTATAGGCGGTCAGGTTGGCGATATGATCAAACAAGGTGATTATATTTTTGTGCTTTCTTCAACCGATGGTGTAGTTATTTTGAAAGCTGCGGACAATACGGTAGTGAAAAAGATTGCTGGTGCTTCTGTTGGTTTTACCCGCACTATAGATGGAAATATCTGGGCTGCAGGTGGTACTAAGCTGTTTAAAATCAGTTCTTCGCTGGATGTTGAAGCCATTACAGTTCCTTTTACAGTCTTTGGTTCATGGGGCGCATGGCATCCTGGGTCTATTACGGCTTCTACCAAAGAGAATGCAGTTTTCTTAGCCAAAAACGGATCTTTTAGTGGTGGTACAACTATCTATAAATATATCCCTGGAAGTGATGCTTCTCTGCAAGCTCCGTTTTTAACGTTACCTACAGGTAAGATACTTTATGGTGCTGGTTTAAGCTATAATGCAAAGTTGGATCAGTTATTGGTAAGTACGGTACAGTCAGGCTTTGGAGAAAACTTTAGTGTAAACAACTTGTATTTCTATAATCCAATAACGGCTGCTATTAAAAAGACAGTTTCTTATAGTGGCTATTATTTCCCTTCGGTGATTGTAGCCCATCAATAGATCATAAAATCTTGTGTGTGTGTTGTTACCCCTTTTACCTTGATGGTAAAGGGGGTTTTTAAAATAAAGTGATTCCTATATTCCAGCCTAACCAACCACTGGTTGTGTTATTGAATGCGTGCGCATAACTGGGTGGTATTTGCTGTTTAAAGCCTTTTACACCAGATCCTTGTGGATGGTCTGTGCCGTAAATAGAGTAGGAGGGGCCACCGAAAATAGCTAGTCCCTTCGCTATTTTGTACTGTAAGTTGAGCTGTAGTTTATTGAGGTTAGAAGACTCAGACCATTTACCTGTAGAAATAAATTGAGAAAGATATTCGGCCCCTATAGCCAATTTTTCATTCAGTTGTATTTCATGTCCGAATCCAAAACCTACAGAAGAAATTTTTGCAGTATCTGAAATATTCCTTCCGGCCATCAGGATCGTGTAGAGTTTTTTAGTGCCTGTTTTGATACTGAGATTGGCATTAATGAGCTCATTACTGGACAAACTGATTTTATGATAGCCATTCTTTTTAACGATGTTGATCAGGCCAATGCTATAACCCGAAGAGCTATCGGCAACATTTACCAACCCAAACTGTACGCCTTTCACGTTTTTTGCATAATTAAATAATCCAGCAATTTGTGCGCCTTTTAAAGTTCCGTTAGCTATATTCACTGCACCGGCCATTTGTAGTCCATTAAAATCTTTGCGGGTATAGTTATATAATCCGGCAGCTTGAAATCCATGCAAATCTCCTTTAACCAGATTCATTACTCCGGCCATTTGCAGACCAGTAGTATGACCACGGACAGAATTGACCAGGCCCCCAGCTTGCATCCCATCAACATTTCCGATAACTGAGTTTACGGCGCCTGCCATTTGTAAGCCTTTGACAGACCCGCCGACAATATTAAACAGGCCTGCTATCTGTATCATGCCTACATCTGTTTTATCCATATTGAATAAACCTGCCATTTCAAGACCATCCAGTCCTGCTGAATATCCTCCTAATATATTGAAGGAAGCTTTGTTGATCACTTGCGAGCTCATCATCCCGTGAGAGCTTAAACCTGGGGTCAGAGAGGCTTGAAACGGACTGTTGGCCAGAAAGCCCGAGAGGTTTAAACTCTGTAACCTTTGCCTGGAAGAAACGAAGAACCTTCCGATGCCCATGTTTTCTACCAGGTTGCTTACTTTGCTTTTACGTGTCGAAGACGTGTCTTCATAACCTTGAGGTTTGATTGTGATATTAGACAGGAAGATCAGCGTCGTATCACGGTAGGCCTCTTTGCTGGCGGTGAGGATTACTTCATTATAATCACCCTTGAAACGGAGTTTAAAATATCCATCGTTATTGGTTAAGGTAGATTGAAGTAATCTTTTTTCGTAGACACTGGCCTGTTTGACTTTGGCGCCTGTTTTAGTGTCGATCACATATCCGCTAATCAGGTATAATCGTTCGGCCGTGGTAATATTGTCGGGTTCTATGGTGAGGCGCAAGTTTGCTGAACGCAGAATAATATGCTGCCCGTTTTCTTTATAATCTATTTTGCCTCTGAATAACTGGTCAAGAATGGTTCTTACGGGGGTATTTCGAACGGAAACATTAACGAGGCTGTCGGTATTGAATAAGTTACCCTGGTAAGAAAAGTAAAAATTGCCGGAAGTACTGATCTGAGTGAGTACTTCGGCAATCTTTTGATTTTTCACCTTGATGGTGACGCGTCTGGATAAGTTTTCAGCGTCCTGCTGCGCATAGATTTTACAGGTGATGAGCGATAAAAAGCACAGTAAAAGTAATTTCCTGTTCATTATGATTTGTTTACCAACAGGATTTTGCCCTCGCTGTGTACTTGTTTAATATTAAAAGTTTCACAGATAGTTTGTAAAATATGGTCTAGTGAATCTTCTGGAAAAGTAGTGGTCAAGAGCAGGTTTTTGATTTGTGGATCTTCAATAACAATATTTACCTGGTAAGCTTCATTTAATGTTTCTATAACTTTTGACAGCGGAGTATTGTTCAGGATCAAGATCTTGTTCCGGTAGAAAGTATAAAGTTGATCAGTATTGATCTCTTTTTTCAATTCAGCAGTACCATTTTTGACGATCACTTTCTCTCCTTTGTGCAATTCAACATCAGCGCCGCTGATGCTCACCTTAACGGTTCCAGTTTCTACGATAACTTCTGTTTGTTCATTCAGATATTTCACATTGAAAGAAGTACCGACTACTTTTATTTTTACTTTTTCTACGTCAATAATAAATGGCTTCTCTTTATTTGGTGTCACCTTAAAGAATATTTCTCCTTTTTGCATACGAATTGCCCGGTGATCTTTGAAGTTACTGGCAAAACTTAGTAAAGAGTTTCTATTCATTGTGATGGTTGATCCGTCGGGAAGTGTTTTGACCAGGACTTCTTTTCCGGCACCGACCGATATATAATCTGCAGCGCTAAAAATGTGGTAGGTGCTCCATATACCTGCGGCTATGAGAAATACAGCTGCAATTTTTAGCCATCCATATTTATAACGCAATGGAACAACTTTAGCTTCCTGTTGATTTGAAGGGGTTACTTTAGCTTTAAAGTTCTTCCAGGCCTGATCTTCGTCTATGGCACTTTTTGATTCCAGTACTTTACTCGTATCCCAAATCTTTTTAAATTGGTTGTAATATTCCTTATTAGCTGGATCTTCAGCTATCCATTGCAGTACTTCAGTGTTTTCTTCCGTACTGGTTTCGTTTAATAAGTATTTTATTAAAAGTTCATCTCTATCGCTCATCTTAATTCAAAAAATCCTTGTAAAACCATACTCCCAATAAAAGGAGAACTAAAAAATCGACCAGTTTTAAGCGTAATATTCTTAATGCTTTACCCATTTGGGTTTCTACGGTTTTAATAGAGAGCCCCAGCTGGTCTGCGATTTCTCTGTATTTTAACTCTTCAAACCTGCTCATGTGAAATATAAGCCGGCATTGTTCGGGTAAATCTTCCATAGCTCCATGAATTTTGGAAGCTAGTTCATTTAATTCTACCCGGTGTGAAGCGGGTTCACTTTCGGCAGTGGAATGCATTGTGAAATTCTGATGGCGTGTTTTTACTTTTTCATGCTTCAGAAAATTCAAAGTGTCATTGTGAACGCATTTATATAAATAGGCTTTAACGGAAGTTTGTATATCCAGCAGTTCCCGTTTTTCCCAGAATTTCATAAATCTGTTCTGTACTATTTCTTCTGCCATTTCCTCATCACGGATCATGGTGTTTACATAGACATGTAATGCCTTGTAGTGTGCTTTAAACAGTTGTTCAAAGGCTGCGTCATCGTAAATTATAGGTGCGGTATAGCTCACAGGGTATGTTAAATTCACGTTTTATGTCTCTTCAAATATATTAGAATTCTGCTTGTGATCCGATATTAATTCTTCGTAAAATCTCCCTTCCATTTGCTGTATCAACGGCAACCAGATCAATGTATTGCACTTTTGGATACCAAAAGGAACATCTGTCGAGTTTGATAAATGCTCTTTTTAGTAGATAGTGAGTGTCTTCATCTTTAATATAGATTTTGTACTTGTTGTCGGTTTGAGAGCGCTTCAGGTATAAGGGTAATTTGGTGCAGGCCATTAAATGGATTTCATATTCATCATTCCCAAGGTCCTGACTTTGCACACCATAAACGTATTTCTTTTCTATGTTGCTGAGTTCTTCTCGTTTTCCGTCTTCGGCGTATTTGATCCAGGAAACTTTAACTGGGGCCTGCGTGCAAATTGTACCATCTTTGTTAAGGTTCAATTCGTAGATTACTGTATTGGCATCCGGGTTTTTCTGGACGAAGAATAACAGATTCTCTATTCGGGGATGTTTTATTTCATCTGCTGGCTGTGCACTTAAGGGGTTGACCACCGCCAGCAGAACCAGTAATAGGAGTTGAGTAGTTTTAAGGGCTTTGTGGAGTGAGGTCATAGGTTTAAATTTGTTATATTTAGAATACGTACTGTACACCGGCGGTATAGCCTGCATAGATTCCTTGTATTCTGTTGCCGTTTTTACTTTCCCATTTGGAGATAAATTTCTCTGTTAATTTTCTTCCTTCTTCTGTATTTGTGTTGACATAGTTGAAAGTTGGGCCTCCAAAGATTTCCAGGTGAGGTGTGATTTTAAATGCGGGCAGAATCCTGATGGAAGATTTAAAGTATTCTCCGGCTTTGAAGTCTTGCAGGGTAAGGCCGGCTAGTTCCAGGTTTAAGCGAAAGGCCTGAGAGGTGTAAACGTGTGCGCCCATACCTGCTTCGGCTGCGTATATTTCTTTTTTGTTTTTGAAATTATAGCCTATTCCAAGGATTCCGTAAAGTATTCTTCCTCCTGATCTGAAGGATACCAGGGTGGTGAGGTTGTCATCAACAGTTATAGCGATACTTTTTTCTCCGTTTTTAATGAGGTTAATAAAGCCGATTGGGTAGTCGGAGCTATCGGCTATGTTCAGGAAGGCGGCTACTTGTACGCCTTTGACTTTTTTCGCGATGTTCATGAATCCTGCAATTTGTGAGGAGGTATTTTTGGCTTTGTTCATAAAACCTGCAACTTGTATCCCTTTAATGTCCTGAGCAATGTTTGCGAACCCGGCAACCTGAAATCCGTCTGAGGTTTTTGCAAGATTCATAAAGCCGGCTATTTGTGCGCCTTTCATGTCGTCTGCTTTGTTGAGGAAACCAGCAACTGATGCGCCTTCGCTTTCTCCGGAGTGGTTCATGAACCCGGCTACTCTTACGCCTTGTGCTTTTTGGCCGATGTGGTTAGAGAAGCCTGCAATCTGAACACCTTTGGAGTTGTGGTGAATGAGGTTGGTTACTCCGGCAAGTGTAAAGCCATCTTCTGCTGCGGAAACGCTGGCAATGAGGTTCAGGGAAAAGGTATTGCTGTCTAGCGGGGCGTGTTTTCCGTTGCTGCTTAAGGGGTAGATTAAACCGATATGGGTTCTGGATGGTTTTGTTTGAGCATATAGTGTAGTTGTTAAAAGAGTTAGGGTAATGGTTTTTAGCAAGGTGCGTGTGTAAGGTTTTATGTTCATATAGTTGCTGTTTAATCTAGGGACAACGTGATGAAGGTTTACCCTTACGCGGGTTTGAAAGTTTTTTATTTAAATTAATGGAGATCACAGATTTTTACCTCCATCTGGGTTTGATAAAATAAATAACCAGGTTGAGTATATACCGGATTAAATTTGTTAATGGGGATATTAAGCACAATAGTTATACCTGATGAGGTGGTGATGAACAAGATTTATGTAGTTCGTGAGCAGAAGATTATGCTGGACAGAGACCTGGCGGAGTTGTATGGTGTGGAGACTAAAGTGCTGAAGCAGGCTGTAAGACGTAATATCCCCCGTTTTCCAGAAGATTTTATGTTTGAGATGAATAAAGATGAGCTGGAAAACTTGAGGTCACAATTTGTGACCTCAAGTTTTAATTGGGGAGGGTCACGGTATATGCCTTTTTGTTTTACTGAGCAGGGAGTTACGATGTTGTCTTGTGTGTTGAGCAGCGAAAGGGCTATCCATGTGAATATACAGATCATCAGGATTTATACACGGATTCGTGAGATGCTATTGTTGCATAAGGATGTTTCTTTATTAGTAGAGCAGGTGGAAAAGAAATTACTGAAGCAGGATCAGAAGATAGAAGTGTTGTTTACTTATCTGAATAAGTTTATTGAAAAAGAGGATAAGCCGCGTGAGGAAATTGGATTTAAAAGAAAGAGTAAATCCGGGTCTGTAAAGTCTCAGGATGCCGAATTATGAAATTTTATAACAAAATGATGTAAGTCTTTGGGTAGGGTAGGGCCTATCTTTGTATCATATTTAAGAAAGATGTCAGATTTAAAGAACATACAAACCATTTCCCTTCCTGTGCTAGGTATGACCTGTGCGGGTTGTGCTTCTAGTGTGCAGTCTATGATTGAAGCGCAGGATGGTGTTCAAAGTGCCGAAGTAAATTATGCTACACAACAGGTAAAGGTCAGTTATGAGCCAGGTAAAATTACGCCGGAACAGTTTCAGGCAGCAGTACAATCTGTGGGATATGACCTGATTCTGGATACACTGAATGGAAAGGAAAAGCAGGAGGAGGTGCAACAGCAGAATTATAATGCTTTGAAAAGAAAGACTATTCTGGCTGGATTACTGACATTGCCGGTCGTGATTATCGGAATGTTTTTAATGGATATCCCGTATGCGAATTATTATATGCTCGCTTTAACGACTCCGGTTTTGTTTGTGTTTGGAAAGGATTTTTTTATTAATGCTTATAAACAGGCGCAGCATGGCCGGGCAAATATGGATAGCCTGGTTGCATTGAGTACAGGTATTTCTTACCTGTTTAGTGTCTTTAATACCTTTTTTGCTGATTTCTGGCATGCTAAAGGGATTCATCCTCATGTATATTATGAGGCGGCAGCTGTAGTGATTGTTTTTATTATGCTGGGTAAGCTTTTGGAAGAGAATGCGAAATCAAATACCTCTTCTGCAATTAAGAAGCTGATTGGGTTACAGCCAAAAACCGTGATGCTGGTTACTGAAGATGGGGAACAGGAAATAGCGGTGTCAGCTGTTAAGGCCGGCGACCGGTTACTAGTGAAGCCCGGTGATAAAATTCCGGTGGATGGTGTGCTGGATGAAGGTCATTCGTATGTAGATGAAAGTATGATCAGCGGAGAGCCGGTAGCGGTATTGAAGGAGGCGGGTGCGCAGGTTTTTGCAGGGACGATCAATCAGAAAGGGAGTTTTAAGTTCCGTGCGGAGAAAGTTGGTGCGGAAACTTTATTAGCACAGATCATTAAGTTAGTTCAGGATGCGCAGGGATCAAAAGCCCCGGTTCAGAAATTGGTGGATAAGATTGCTGGTATATTTGTTCCGATAGTTCTTTTTATTGCGGTTTGTACTTTGGGGGTATGGCTGCTGTTTGGTGGAGAATATAAATTGAGCCAGGGCTTGATGGCTATGGTTACGGTGTTGGTGATTGCATGCCCTTGTGCTTTAGGACTAGCTACTCCAACAGCAATTATGGTTGGAATTGGTAAGGGAGCTGAGCACGGAATACTGATTAAAGATGCGGAAGCATTGGAATCGGGTTATAAAGTGGATACGGTTATTTTAGACAAAACGGGTACGATTACTGAAGGTAAGCCTTTAGTTACAGGTATTGAATGGGTTGATAATGAGGTTTCAGACCCGGGTGAAATGCTAAGTGTTTTCCTTGCAATGGAGCAGCAGTCTGAACATCCGCTGGCTGAAGCTGTAGTGAGTTATATCAAAGAGGCTGGTGTTAAAGGCGCTTCGATTACTGATTTTAAAAGTTTGACGGGAAAAGGAGTAGCGGCTGTTTTTAATGGGGAAACCTATTTTGCGGGAAGTCATAAGATTTTAACTGAAGCGCATGGAGAACTGCCCGCAAAAATAAAAGAGGTCGTTCATCAATTTCAGCAGGAAGCCAGGACTGTGATCTTTTTTGCAAGTACCAGACAGGTGCTTGCGGTAGTCGCAATTTCCGATCAGATTAAGACGGGCTCAAAGCAGGCTGTAGAAGAGCTGCAGGCACAAGGGATAACAGTTTATATGCTGACGGGAGATAATGCCTTTACAGCGGCTGCAATTGCGAAACAGGCTGGGATTTTAAACTATAAGGCAGACGTGCTTCCTTCAGAAAAGGCGGATTTTGTCAAAAGCCTGCAGCAAGAGGGCAAAATCGTAGCCATGATAGGTGATGGCATCAATGATAGCCAGGCGTTGGCTCAGGCAGATCTTTCGATTGCAATGGGCAGGGGATCTGATATTGCAATTGATGTAGCCAAGCTAACTTTGATATCTTCTGATTTAAGGCAGGTTTCTAAGGCGCTGAAGCTCTCAAAAGCTACGGTAAGAACAATACGCCAGAATTTATTCTGGGCGTTTATATACAACCTGATAGGCATTCCTCTGGCTGCGGGAATATTATATCCGCTAAATGGGTTCCTGCTGAATCCGATGATTGCAGGAGCGGCTATGGCATTAAGCTCGGTTTCTGTAGTGGGAAACAGCCTCAGGTTGAAATTGACTAAATTAAACTAATTTTAAAACACAAGTCCTGATTAATGAATGGACACTATTAAAAATCAATATTATGGAAACTCTGAAATTTAAAACGAATATTAAATGTGGTGGATGTGTTGCTACGGTAACTCCTCATTTGAATGCAATGGATGGTCTTGAGCAGTGGAAGGTGGATACTGATGTAGCTGATAAAGTTCTTACCGTTACTGGTGATGCTGAGAACTTGCAGAAAGAAATTGAGGAGACTTTAAAAAAGGCTGGCTTCCAGGGGGAGTTAATCTGATATGCAGCTGCATATTAAAAATATGGTCTGCGACCGGTGCATTCTGATCGTCAGACAACAGCTGGAAAATCTTGGCTTCGCTGTGAATGAGATTTCATTGGGAAGAGTGACTGTTTCGCCGGAGCCAGATCCGGCGAAACTACAGGATATCTCAGCGGCCTTCCAGGTGCTTGGTTTTGAGCTGATCGACAAAGATAAAGATCAGCTTGTGGAGCAAGTAAAGACTCAGGTGATTGAGCTGGTTCATTACTCGAACCTATTCGAATTGAAGCAGAGTCTGATGAGCGTAATTGCAGAGAAATTAAACAAGGAATATGTTTACCTCAGCAGGCTGTTTTCTGATGTCGAGGGGATCACAATTGAGAAATATATTATTCAGCAAAAGGTGACAAGAGTGAAGGAATTGCTGGAGTATGGTGAGCTCAATCTGAATGAGATTGCTTACCAGATGGGCTATAGCAGCAGCGCTCATTTGTCTACACAATTCAAGGCTGTAACCGGGCTTACACCGAGTAAATATAAGGCTCAGCCAAGCGGTGACCGGAAACCTTTAGATCAAATCAACTAATCTCTGGATTTTAAGTTTATACTTAATCTTTTGATTAGTTGATTTTTGTTATAGTTTGAATATTAGTATTTTATTTATATTGAAATGTTGCTATTCGAAAGAAGTTTCGAACCTTTCAAAGCATTTTCTCTCCAGGTTTTCACGGTGATCCGGATGTGCAAGCTCGATTAATGCCCTGGCGCGCTGCTTTAAACTTTTCCCGAAAAGATTCACTTTTCCATACTCAGTAACCACCCAATGTACATGTCCGCGGGTGGTTACTACACCACCTCCTTCTTTTAAAAATGGTACAATTCTGGAGATCCCTTTTGAGGTAATTGATGGTAGCGCAATGATCGGTTTTCCTCCTGGAGACAGAGACGCACCGTGGATAAAATCCATCTGTCCGCCGATGCCTGAGTATTGAAAAGTTCCCATTGAATCAGCGCAAATCTGCCCTGTTAAATCCAGTTCAATGGCAGAGTTTATAGCAGTGACTTTTGGGTTTTGACGGATCACACTTGTGTCATTTGCATAGGAAATATCCATCACTCTGATACTCGGATTATCATTTACAAAATCGTAAAGTCTACGCGTTCCGATCATAAATGAGGTGATGGATTTGCCCTTGTTAATCTTGTTCATACTGTTGTTAATGATCCCATTTTGTATGAGTGGAATCACGCCGTCCGACAACATTTCTGTGTGCAAACCAAGGTTTTTATGGCTACCTAAATTCTTTAAAACCTGGTCGGGGATGCCGCCTATTCCAAGCTGAAGGGTCGCGCCGTCTTCTACTAAAGAGGCGATATGCTGACCAATAGTAACCATTGCACTGCTCACTTTTGCTGAATAATCAACTTCTGGTAATACCGATTCATGCCACACAAACGTGTTTATTTTACTGCTGTGCAGATAGCCGTCACCGTGCGTACGCGGCATATTCGGGTTAACCTGGGCAATGACATGTTTTGCCGTATCAACGGCTGCTCTTGCGATATCTACAGAAGTTCCCAAGGAACAATAACCGTGTACATCGGGTGGCGAAACCTGTACTATAGCCACATCAAGGGGTAAGAATCCTTCTTTAAAGAGCTTCGGGATCTGACTTAAAAAGACTGGGACATAATCGCCATTGGCACTATTCACAACAGAACGGGTGTTCGCTGAGGTAAATAAGGAATTGAAAAAGAAGCTTCCACGCCATTCAGGATTGTTGAAATCTACATCACCCAGGGTTGAAATACTAACCAATTCTACATTTTTAAGCTCAGCATGCCGCTGTTGAAGGGCTTTGATCAATAATACCGGGGTTGCTGCACTGCCGTGAAGGAATACACGCTGTCCGGATTGGATGTGTTTCACAGCATCTGCTGCACTACTATATTTTGGTTGGCTCATAAGCTGTTCTATTAAACTGCAATTAGAACAAATAAGCTGGGATAATGTGTGATTGTTGTCAATATCCGGAATGATGTAGGTTAGGTTTAAAGGTTTTTTATTACCTTTTACCGATATAAAATATTGTTAACAGATATCAATCAATTTTCATAAAAGAATGGATTTAAACACAATCAGAAAAGAAACCAGAGGTTGTACAGATAAAATTTTCCTGAACAGTGCGGGATCTTCATTAGTGACCGATACCGTATTTAATCAAATGATAGATAGTCTGACTGAAGAAGCTCAGATTGGAGGATATACACTTGCTTCTTTAAACCAGAACGGGGTAGATGAGTTCTATACAGAAACCGCTAAACTACTTAACTGCACTGCTGACAATATATCTTTCCAGAACAGTGCTACAGATGCTTATGCAAAGGCGATTTCTTCTATTGAATTTAAAGCCGGAGATGTTATTCTGACCACAGATGATGATTATATCTCCAATCAAATCTCTTTTCTTTCTTTGAAGAAACGTTTTGGAATTGACATCATCAGAGCGGGTAATCTGGCTAATGGAGATCTTGATTTAGTCGCATTTGAAGAATTAGTTAAGCAGCATAGGCCAAAATTAGTTGCGCTGACGCATATTCCAACCAACTCAGGACTAGTACAGGCAGCCGCAGAAGTAGGAGCGATTTGCCGGAAATATGATTGCTGGTACCTGGTTGATGCTTGCCAATCTGTAGGGCAACTGGTAGTCGATGTCAAAGAAATAGGATGTGATTTCCTGGCAGCTACAGGAAGGAAATTCCTGCGCGGGCCACGTGGTACAGGTCTTCTTTTTGTATCTGACCGTGCTCTTGAAGCTGGTTTAGCTCCATTGATTATTGATATGATTGGTGGGGACTGGACTTCGGTTGACAATTATACCCTGCAGCCTACTGCTAAGCGCTTTGAATTCTGGGAATCTTCACTTGCAGGCAGATTGGGTCTTAAAGAGGCTGTCAAATATGCCAATCAGGTTGGAATGGCGAATATTGAGAAGTATAATGCGGATTTGATGGCGCAATTCAGAAGTCAATTAAAAGAAGTAAAAGGGATGAATTTACAAGATTGGGGATCAAGGGTCAGCAGTATCCTGACTTTTACCATGGATCACCATACCACAGAAGAAATTGCAGAACACCTTCGTGCGCATGATGTTTATTTCTCTATTGCCTCTATAGGCTCTGCAATGATCGATTTTCCGAAGAAAAACATAGAAAGTGCAATCCGTCTTTCGCCTCATTATTTTAATACCGCTGAAGAATTAGAAAAAGTTGTCGCCATTTTGGATTTTTAATTGTTATTCGTTTAATGAAGGAATTTGACGCAATAGTAATCGGTGCAGGTCAGGCTGGCGTGCCCCTGGCTAAGAAATTAGCAAATGCAGGCTGGAAAACTGCATTGATAGAAAAAAGAATGGTTGGTGGTACTTGTATCAATGATGGATGTACGCCGACTAAAGCTATGGTCGCTTCTGCCAGGTTGGCTTACCAGGCTGGCAGAAGTAAAGACCTCGGGATAGATATACCTGCTTATGAAATCGATTTCAAAGCAATTATGGCCCGTAAAGCAGCTATTGTAACTCAATTCCGTGAAGGCTCAATTAAGGGAATCGAAAAAACAAAGAATCTGACCTTAATTTATGGGGAAGCTAAGTTTCAGGATGACCATACGGTATATGTGAATGAAAGAGATGGTAATTTTGAAAATTATACGGCCAAACATATTTTCATTAATACAGGTGCGAGTCCGGGGATACCGGATATAGAAGGTGTTAAAGCCATTAAATACCTCACCTCAACCACTATTCTTGAACTTAAAGAGGTTCCTGAACATCTGCTTATTGTTGGGGGAGGCTACATCGGACTGGAATTCGGTCAAATGTTTAAGCGTTTTGGTTCCAAAATTACCATTCTGGAACAAGGAGTACAGCTGATGCCAAAAGAAGATAATGATGTTTGTGAAGTCATGAGCGATATTTTCAAAGAAGAAGGAATGGAAGTGCTAACAGAAGCTAAAGTCGTGAAATTTGAAACATTAGCTCAGGATAAAATTAAAGCTACTGTAGATTTAAAAGGCGAAAAAACGACCATTACCTGTACTCATGTACTGCTTGCGTCAGGCAGAGCACCTCAAACAACAGCCTTAGGGCTAGAGAATACAACAGTGGAATGTGATCCGCATGGATTTATTAAGGTGAATGAATTTCTGGAAACTAAAGCATCAAATATATATGCTTTAGGAGATGTAAAAGGTGGCCCGGCCTTTACACATATTTCATATAATGACTATATTGTAGTCACCAAAAATCTTTTGGAAGGAAGTAAAATGAGTATTAAAGACCGTATGATACCCTATTGTATGTTTACTGATCCTCAACTGGGCAGGATTGGTCTGACCGAAACGCAGGCTGCAGCACAGGGAATCGACTATCTGGTTGCTAAAATTCCAATGCGAAATGTAGCCAGGGCGATTGAAAATGCTGAGACCAGAGGTTTTATGAAAGCTGTGGTCGATAAAAAAACTAAACAGATTCTCGGCGCAACAATTATCGGTGAACAAGGAGGAGAGATTATGTCCATTTTGCAAATGGCAATGATGGGCAAGATCACTTATGAAGAAATAAGATTTACTATTTTTGCACATCCATTATACGCTGAATCCCTCAATAACTTATTTATGTCAATCGCCTAAATGATTAAAGCAGAAAATCTGATCAGGAAATTTGGCAATTCAATCGCCGTTAATGATATCAGCTTTGAGGTGAAAGAGGGTGAAAATCTGATTTTATTAGGCACAAGTGGCTGTGGTAAAACAACTACACTGCGCATGATCAACAGGCTGATTGCTCCTGATTCAGGAACCATTTTTCTGGATGGGGTTGATATCAGTACGCGGCAGCCAGAAGAATTAAGACGTGGAATAGGGTATGTATTGCAGAACCACGGTCTTTTTCCACATTATACCGTCGCTGAAAACATTGCTATTGTACCCCGGTTGCTGAAATGGAAAAACGAGGATATCCGTAAAAGAGCAGATGAACTATTTCAAAAGTTAAATCTTGATCCTGTTTTAGCGGACAAATATCCGGCAGCTTTAAGCGGTGGACAACAACAAAGGGTAGGTCTTGCCCGGTCACTAATGGTTAATCCACCGGTACTATTAATGGATGAGCCGTTTGGTGCATTAGACAATTTAACAAGAATTAGTATCCGTAAAGAGTTTAAAGCTTTGGATGAACTGGTTAAAAAGACGGTTGTTATGGTTACACATGATGTGCAGGAAGCTTTTGAAATGGGCGACCGGATTTGCCTCATGGACAAAGGTGAAATCAAACAAATCGGAACTCCTGAAGATTTACTTTTTCATCCTGCAAATGACTTTGTAGCTGATTTCTTTAAAGAGCAGCGTTTACAACTTGAATTGAAATCTGTGTTCATCGCTGAACTATTGCCCGGCTATTCAAACCAAAAGATTACAGTTTGGGAAAGAATGGAGGAATTGCTTCAAACAGACAGCAATGAGGATTCTGTTGGTATGGAAGACTTGATGCGTGCTTTTTCAGCCTATAAAAAACAATAATATGGAGCAGGCACAAAGTTTCTGGGAATTTATCGGGCAGCAGTCAGATAAATTATGGAGTCAGACCTGGGCACATATTGGGCTCACTTTGATTTCACTCCTGATTGCAATCCTGATTGCTGTTCCAGTAGGAATATTGATCACCAGGAAGCAAAAGCTATCTGGTATTGTATTAGGAGTAGCTGGTATTTTACAAACTATTCCAAGTATTGCCTTGCTGGGTGTGCTGATCCCTTTCTTAGGCATTGGGCCTAAACCAGCTATTCTTGCGCTATTTCTTTATGCACTGCTGCCGATTATCAGAAATACCTACACTGGTATTATGGAAGTAAATCCTGCCGTTGTTGAGGCGGCTAAAGGAATGGGAATGAGTAAATGGCAGATCCTGATGAAAGTTGAATTGCCTTTGGCCTTTCCTGTGCTAATGGCTGGTATCCGGACGGCTACAGTAATTAATGTAGGAGTTGCGACTTTAGCGGCCTATATTGCTGCGGGTGGTTTAGGCGAGTTTATTTTCGGCGGTATCGCTTTAAATAATTCTAATATGATCCTGGCAGGGGCTATTCCTGCTGCTTTATTAGCCATTATACTGGACTTTTTATTGTCATTCATTCAAAAACTTAATCTGAAAAGTATTCGTATCTCTTATCTGGTACTTCCTTTTGCTTTGATTACACTGAGTTCTTTCTATTTATTACCAACTCAAATTGGGGGAAAGATGTTAGGTGGCTTTACTCCTGAATTTATGGGCAGAGAGGATGGGTATTTGGGACTGAAAAGAATCTATAAATTGGGAATTGAAACTGTAGTGATCAGTGATGCTGTAATGTATAAAGCTGCTTTTGAGAAAAAATTAGATGTAATTAGTGGCTATAGTACCGATGGAAGGCTGAAGGCTTACGATCTGGTTATTTTAGAAGATGACCGGCATATCTTTCCTCCTTATTATGCTGCTCCGGTAGTGCGGCAGGAAGTGCTGGATCAATATCCTGAGCTTGAAGGTGTTTTGAATCAGTTGTCGGGCTTTATTAATGATTCAACGATGATTGCGATGAATTATAAAGTTGATCAGTTAAAGGAAAGTCCTGAAAAGGTAGCATTGGATTTTACCAAAGCACATCATTTATATAAGCCAGCCAGAGCGGCTGGAAAAGGGACGATCAGAATAGGATCAAAAATATTTGGTGAGCAATATATACTGGCTCAGATCTACAAAATACTGATTAAAGGGAATACCGATTTGGAAGTTGTAACTAAGACGGGTCTTGGAGGAACAAAAATATGTTTTGATGCACTGACTAATAATCAGATCGATTTTTATCCGGAGTATACAGGAACAGGTTTTTTAGTGCTGCTTAAACCAGACGCGAATACTATAAATAAGCTGACAGGAGATGTGGATGGGGTATATCAGTATGTCAGTGATGAATTTAAACATCAGTTCAACATAAAGTGGCTTAAGCCAATAGGCTTTAATAATGCCTATGCGCTGATGATGAGAAGAGAACAGGCACAAAGTTTGCATATTAAAAGTATAACAAACTTAACCAACCATCTAAACCAAAATTAATATGTCACTTTTGGAGCAATACTCCGCAGTGAGGTCACATAGCGTCATGGTGTGCGATAAACTGCAAAAAGAAGACTACGTGGTACAGCCGGCAGAAGAAGTCAGTCCGCCTAAATGGCATCTTGGGCATACTACCTGGTTTTTTGAGACTTTTATTTTGATCCCTCATGCTGTTGCTTATCAACCATTCAATCTGGATTATAACTATGTTTTTAATAGTTATTATGAAAGTATAGGTGCCAGGGTAATTCGTACAGACAGAGGTAACCTGAGCCGGCCTACGGTAGATGAAATTTTCCATTACCGCGCTTATGTAGATGAGGCCATGGAGAAATTCCTTTTATGTGGTGTAAGTCAGGAGATAGAAGAACTTTTGATATTGGGTTTGAATCATGAACAACAGCATCAGGAATTGTTATGGTATGATATTAAATACATACTGGGGCATAATCCATTATTTCCAGCCTATGCTGCCGATAATATAGAAAAGGGATTAACGCTTGCTAAAGAAGGTTGGGTGGATTTCAAAGAAGGTGTTCATGAAGTTGGGTACCAGGGAGATGCTTTTCATTTTGACAATGAGCTGGGCAGGCATAAAGTTTATATTCAAAACTTCAGTATTTCAACCCGCCTGGTTAGTAATGCAGAGTACCTGGAATTTATTAAAGCTGGTGGCTACCAGGATTTTAGTTTATGGCACGCACAAGGCTGGGATTGGGTAAAAGATAAACATATCAATGCGCCATTATATTGGTATGAAATAGATGGACAATGGCATCGCTATAGTTTATCCGGACTGGAAAGTTTGAAAATGGATTCTCCCGTTTCCAATATCAGTTACTATGAAGCCTCTGCTTATGCACAGTGGAAAGGCATGCGTTTACCAACAGAATTTGAGTGGGAAGTAGCGTCTTCTTCATTTGAATGGGGTAAATTATGGGAATGGACTGAAAGTGCATATCTGCCATATCCGGGCTTTTCCAAAGCTG
Organism: Pedobacter sp. UYP1; assembly: GCF_040547305.1. NCBI lineage: Bacteria > Pseudomonadati > Bacteroidota > Sphingobacteriia > Sphingobacteriales > Sphingobacteriaceae > Pedobacter > Pedobacter sp. UYP1. The sequence continues at coordinate 433,134 of NZ_JBEPPL010000004.1, forward strand.
CCGGAGCATTAGGGGAATACAATGGTAAATTTATGGTGAATCAGAAAGTGTTGCGTGGGGCATCGATTGCTACCCCTGCAAATCACAGCAGAAATACCTATAGAAACTTCTTTCACCCTGATATGCGCTGGATGTTCAGTGGTATCAGGCTTTCAAAATAATGATATGAATCAATTTTTAAAAGAGGTTCTACATGACCTTAGTCAACCACAGAAAACTTTAAATGCGAAGTATTTTTACGATGGAAAGGGTGATAAACTTTTTCAGGAGATTATGAATTGCCCTGAATATTACCCCACTAACTGTGAAAAGGAGATTTTCAGAGAGCGTTTTAAAGACTTGGCAGTCACTTTAAAAAACGGGTTTAACACTTTCGATCTGGTCGAAATGGGAGCGGGAGATGCTACTAAGTCGAGTTATCTGCTCAAAGAGCTGGTAGATACGCAAGTAGACTTTACTTATATGCCGATTGATATTTCTTCTACAATGATTGCACATTTAGAGCAGACATTACCTGAGAAAATTAAAGGTCTTAAGGTACAGGGTTTAAATGGAGAGTATTTTGATATGCTTGAAAAGGCAAATCGTGTTTCTTCCCGAAAGAAAGTTGTGATGCTGCTTGGTGGAAATATTGGAAACGAAACACCAGAAAATGCGATCGGATTTTGCCGTAAAATCCGTGCTTCACTACAAGAAGGAGATTTGGTATTAATCGGTTTTGATCTGAAAAAGAATCCGCATACTATTCTTGCCGCGTATAATGATGCCGCTGGCTTTACACGTGATTTTAACTTGAACCTGTTGCATCGCATAAATGATGAATTAGGCGGTGATTTTAAGGTTTCTCAATTTCAACATTATCCGAACTATGATCCGATAACTGGTGCTTGTAAAAGCTATCTGGTGAGTAAGAAAAACCAGAAAGTGAATATTGCTGACCAAACTTTTCAATTTCATGAAAATGAAGTTATTTATATGGAGATTTCTCAAAAATACAGTATACCTGAGGTAGAGAATATGGCTAAAATATCTGGATTTAAGACTGTTACGCACTTTTATGATCATAAGAAATGGTTTGTAGATACAGTTTGGCAATGCGTATAATTCAATTGTAAATCGGAATTCCTAATGGGCTGCAAAGGCTTAATTACTCTTATTAGGGTAGTTAAGCCTTTTTTATTGTCAATTTTTTGTCTGAGAATCAGGCTTATGTCACTTTGTATTATTTAATAGGGATATCGGGAAATTCCGATATACATTTGTGACATGGATCAGGTAGAGGTATTTAAAGCATTGTCGAACAAGACAAGATTAATGATTTTACAATGGCTGAAAGAGCCTGAATTACATTTTCCACCGCAAGACCGGGATATGAAGGAAGTTGGTGTTTGCGTGGGTCAGATACATTGTAAAGCACAGCTGACGCAATCTACAATTTCCGAATACTTGTCTATTCTGCAAAGAAGCGGATTGATCGAGTCGACCCGGATAGGCCAATGGACGTATTATAAAAGAAACGAGGCCGCCTGCCTTGAACTTAAACAGTTAATAGAAACTTCAATATAATAAAATAGCTATGAATACAGAGAGTTTGTTCCAGCCCTTTAAGCTGAAAACATTGAATATGAAAAATAGATTGGTGATGGCACCAATGACACGGGCTTTCTCACCAAATGGTATACCAACAGCAGATGTAGCCGATTATTACCGTAAAAGAGCAGCTGGCGATGTAGGACTGATTTTGTCTGAAGGTACAGTGATTGACCGTCTTTCTTCGGCAAGTGATCCAAGCATTCCTCATTTTTACGGTGAAAAAGCATTGGCAGGATGGGACAAAGTAATCAAAGATGTACATACCGCTGGCGGACAGATGGGTCCTCAGATCTGGCACATGGGTATACAGGCTGACCATAAATCTGGCTGGGTTCCTTCTGTAGAATTTGAGGGGCCATCAGGATTTGTAAATCCTGGACAGCAAAAAGGAAAAGCAATGACTGAAAGTGATATTGCTGATGCAATTTTATCTTATGGACGTGCTGCAGCAGATGCTAAAAGATTAGGTTATGATACGGTGGAAATACATGGTGCACATGGTTATCTGATTGACCAGTTTTTCTGGGATCAATTGAACCACCGTACCGACAATTATGGCGGTAAAACAATTGCTGAAAGAAGCCGTTTTGCGGTAGAAGTAGTTAAAGAAGTGCGCAGACAAGTTGGTAACGATTTTGCAGTTATCCTCCGTTTATCACAATGGAAACCACAAGATTATAATTATAAACTTGCAACTAACCCAACAGAAATGGATAGCTGGTTAAATCCTGTTGTAGATGCTGGTGTTGATATTTTACATTGCTCACAACGTCGTTTCTGGGAGCCTGAGTTTGAAGGTTCAGATCTGAACTTTGCAGGATGGGCTAAAAAAATTACCGGTGCGGCTACGATTACGGTAGGATCTGTAGGTTTAAACGGAGATTTTACTGCTGCTTTTGCTGGTGAGTCTTCACAGCCTAGTTCTCTGGATGAATTGGTTAGAAGATTAGATAGAGGCGATTTTGATTTAGTTGCTGTTGGAAGACCACTTTTGGCTGATCCAACTTGGGTACAAAAGATTCGTGATCATCGTGAAGATGAGCTAAAAGGATTCACTGCTGCGGCACTGGCTGAACTTGTTTAATACAAATATGCAGTCGTCCGTAAGCTTAAAGATTTCATCTGGTCTGGAAATTTCAGATCAGATGGATTCTAGTTTAAAACAACTGATCCTTCAGACTATTCATACAAATGAAGATCAGGTTGGTTATATGCTTCAAGTCTATTATCCGCGAGAAAAAGTAAGTCAATTAACTGTTGTTCCTGATAGTGTTTCTGAAAACCTCCAGGTGATTACATTGAAGCTTCAGTATGTATTGGAAGAATTTAGTGCTTGCAGTGCAATCGATACTTTACTGCAGGAAAAGATGACTCTAACAGTTCATCTGGATAAAAATGCAGGAGAATTAGAATTAAAAGGGGAGTACTGGCCAGAACGGGATTCTGATTCGTAGTTGTAAAATTTGTAAACAAAAAAAAGCAGGTGTCCATTGGAGACACCTGCTTTTTTTATTTATTTAAACTGTTCTGATTAAAATAAAGAGAATTCAACTCTTCTGTTTTTCTGACGACCAGCAGCAGTTTTATTAGATGCAATTGGTTGGTTTGGACCGTAACCTGTTGCTTCAATACGAGATGCATTAGCACCTTGTGAAACTAAGTAAGTTTTGATCGCTTCAGCTCTGTCTTTAGATAGACGTAAGTTTAAAGCCATTGAACCTGTGTTATCAGTGTGACCAGCTAATTTCAAGCTAAAGTTTTTCTCTACTAATAATGCTGCAACTCTGTTTAAAGTGTTATAAGAAGTAGGACGGATAGTCGCTTTGCTTAAGTCAAACTCTAAGTTTCTGATAGCTTCATCAACAACTTTACGATCTTCAGCAGTAACGATTACTTTTTCTTTGATAATTTGTTTTGGTGTTTTTAAAGGACAACCAGCACCATCAACAGTAGTGTTTGCTGGGGTTCCAGGACATTTGTCAAATTTGTTAGCTACACCGTCTCCATCTTCATCACCCATATCTTTAGCATATTGTTCCTGATCTCTCAGTCTGTTTTGCTCAGATGTAGATAATGCTCTTCTTAACTCAGCGCTTTCTGCTGCACTTTCTTCACGAACTGCTGCAACTGCACTGAAGTTTTGTAATTGAGAAGTTCCTCTTTTACCAAGAGCGATCTCAACACCAGCGTGTGCATAAGTGAATTTGTCGTTAGTTGCGCTTTGTACACCGTCAAAGTTGTTAGTTTTCATGAAGTTAACTGTGTAACCTAAATCAAGGTTCACACCTTTTGATAAACCAACTTTAAAACCTGCTCCAACTGGAATGAACCAGTGCTCACCGTAGCCTGTGTTTCCAGCAGGTACAGCAGCCGTTCCAATTGCATTGGTATTTGCACTTGAAGACATATAACCAGCACCAGCTGTTAAGTAAGGTGAAAGTACAGTACGTTTGTGGTTTAAGCTCATGTTAGCAATAGTAAAGTTACCACTAACAGCTGCCGACCAGTCAATACGAGTTTCGAAACTAGTACCTGCTTGAGTAGTACCGTCTGGGTTATTAGCTCTGAGACCTTTTACTTTACCAGCAAGGAAGTCGGCCTGGATACCAAATCCCGGAAGAATTTGTTTCTTAATGTAACCTCCGTAACCCCAGCTTTCTTGTGGAGTACTAAAATCGCCGTTAGCTCTATTATTGAAAGGAGTATAGTGCGTTAACATACCACCGTTTAAACCTATTGACCAGGTACGGAAGTCTTTTTTGTCGAAGCGTTTTGTTGAATCAGGCATAACATCCTGAGCGAACAACGAGGTTGATAGTCCTACTAAGGATAGTATCAACGCTGATTTTGTAATTCTTGAGTTCATCTTTATTTATAGTTAGATATTAAATCATCAGTACTCTACTGAATGATTAGCCAACACGTAATAATCCTGCCAATTGAGATTTAATTGAGATTAGAAATATAGAATAAACTGATAATGAGTAATTTATGAGGGAATTTGTTTTCTTAGTTAATACTGACTATTCTTTGTTGAAGTTCAATAAACTGTATAGTATTTGCTACAGAATGATTCGTTTAGATAAATTATAGTTCAAATACTTCGCCTTTTTCTGGTATAGCCACAGTGTATCCAGCGTCGGTTATTGCAGCAGCCAGGCTGTCCAGACTTTTACTTTCACCATGCACAAGGAATACTTTTTTGAGTTTTTCGGGGCGTTGTTGTTTTACTGTGCTTAGCAAATCGTAATGGTCACCATGCCCGCTCAGCAGGTCTGTTTGTTTGATGGTTGCAAAAACCATTAAATCACGATGACGTAAGCGGACAATAGGGTCGCCTCTTAAGAGTCTGTTTCCTAAAGTTCCTTTAGCACAATAGCCGATGAATAAAATAGTGCAGTAGTAATTTTGAATATTATGGTACAAATGATCCTGAATCCTCCCGCCTTCCAGCATTCCTGCCGATGATATAATAATGCATGGCTCGTGGTAATTAGAGATTGAAATACTTTCTCTCTTATCTTGTACGTAGGAAAGTTCTTCAAATTCAAACTCATCGCCTTTACGTTTATAAAAGTCCTGAGATTCTTCATTAAGTAAATGATGATGTTTGCGGTAAACATCTGTCGCAAAACTAGCCAGCGGACTATCCACAAATATTTTTACAGGCGGAAGTAAACCTTCGCTGAATATTTTATTGAGTGAATAAACCAGGGCCTGAGTTCTGCCTATACTAAAAGCAGGAATAATTAAACGTCCAGGGAATTTAACACAAGTTTCATTGATTGTTTCGACTAGTTTCTGTTCAATTGTGGTGTCTTTACTATGAAGCCTGCCACCATAAGTAGACTCAGATACTAAATAGTCAACTTCCGGAATCGGCTGCGGATCGACTAATACGGGATAGTTTTTACGGCCAATATCTCCGGTAAAAGCAATTCTTTTTTCCTGCCCGTCTTCTAAAATGTTCAGTACAACAGCTGCTGCCCCTAACAAGTGGCCTACAGGAATAAAGCGGAGGGTAATCCCCTGTTTAATTGTAAAATCTTTATCAAAGCCAATAGTCACAAAACGATCTACAGTATCCATCACATGTTTGTGCAGATAAAGTGGCTTAGGGCCGGATGCTGCCCGTTTACCTCTTGCTCTCTTATTCTGTTTGCTTAAAAATATATTTACTGAATCCATTAGCAGGAGTTCTGTTAAATCTGCCGTTGGTGGTGTACATAAGATTTGACCATTAAAGCCCATTCTTAAAAGCGTAGGTAAATTTCCAGAATGGTCAATATGGGCATGTGTTAAAATAACAACGTCTATTGAAGCCGGATCGAAGGGGAAATATTGATTTTCTTCCTGATAAGTTTCTTTTTCATAATCAAGTCCGCAATCTATAAGTATACTATACTCTTGTGATTGAAGCAGGTGCATACTGCCTGTTACCTGTTTCGCTGCTCCCCAAATCGTTAATTTCATGTCTGTATATATTTTTCCGCAATCTAAGGGCCTGTTTAAAGCATCTATAGTAGAAGATAAACAATTTTAATTGCAAAAGCCCGGATTCTTTAAGCTTAAAAAGAATAAAAAGATCAGCAAGATATCATTTTAAAAGGTAAAGACCAGCAGGATTTGGAATTCATTTTTTATAGCTATCTTTTGTTTTTATCATTGATGACACCTTATTGTTTGATTTAGAGAACTGTAGGTCAGGTTACATATTTGTTCCAATAAGGCTATTTAGTCCGACCTTAAATTCATAGTTGAGTTTTGTAGCTATATATATACTATATACCGATTTCCACTTAAGTAGTTCATCATTAAACTGAGGTAACGCTAATCCTGAGTTTGCTGCTGCGGCAGTATAAAACCTGGAACGGGTTGGATGATCTGCAGCACAAGCATTAAATATATAACCAAAAGCTTGTTTTTCGATAATGCTCAATGTTAAACCAATACAGTCCGATAGGTGAATCAGATTCACAGGGGCATTTCCATTTGGTATAGCTGATTTACCAGCAAAGAATCTTCCGGGATCTCTGCCTGGGCCTATCAGTCCGCCAAACCTGAGTATGGTAGTTATAAAATTGGGATTAGCTGTTAAAGTTTTTTCGGCAGCTAAAATTGCCTTGCCGGATTCTGTTTCAGGATTTGGAATTGTCTGTTCATTAACCTCCTGGTTGTAATCTCCATATACAGAGGTTGCACTGATAAAGATAACATTCGGAATATTGCCTTCCACTGCGGCTTTTGATACTTTCTGAATCTTTGATAAAAAGGTATGTTGTTCTGCTGTATTTCTCTTTGGAGGAATACTGATAATGAGTAAATCACAATCAAAAAAATCACTATCGACTGTGTTTTCCTCTTCCGTGAAATTTATAAGATAGGGGAGTATGCCAGTTTGTTGTAAACTTTCTAATTTATCAGGAGTAGTAGTCGAACCTTTTACGATATAGCCGTTTCTTATCAATTCTTTAGCAAGCTCGAGTCCGTACCAGCCACAACCCAGTATGCTGATTTTGTTATTTGATGATTGCATTTATACTGCTTTTTGTTTCTCCAGATTTTGTATCGCTGTAGCAGGGATTTATAAAAAAAAGGGGTGATGCATTGCATCACCCCTTTTTAAATTTTAACGAATTTCTTAAAGAACAGTTACATTAGAAGCCTCAGGGCCTTTTTTACCGTCATTCAATTCGAATTCTACATTGTCACCTTCATTCAATTCTCTGAATGAATCTCCTGCAATCGCAGAAAAATGTACGAAAATATCTTTTCCTCCATCTTCTGGAGTTATAAAACCAAACCCTTTTGCAGAATTAAACCATTTAACTTTTCCTGTTGTACGCATATTAATGTTATAAATTTCGCTGTGAAAATAATCAATTGAATACTAATATCCAAAATCTTAATTGCTTATTGTATTCATTTTACATGAATTGAGTAAAACCAGTGCTTATTGTTTTTGTTGTTAGAAATATAAAAGATTAAGATTATGATAAATTCAGGATCAAAAGCAGACAAAAGTAAAACTGAAGAGGTAAATAAGGTTAAAGCAGTGCATAAACCCGAAGATTTGGAAAAGTATCAGGAAGCAGACAATTTAGGATTGGATGCAGATGGTTCTTCTGTGAATCCTGGGAGCGCTAATTATAACAATGATAATGACCGGATTTCTTATAATCCTGACGGAGAAGATGATAGTCATGATACAAGAGAATCACCTGGCTATTCACCTTTAATGGATAAATAAGATGTGTTTAAATAAGTTTAAGAGTTATTGTAACGGGAATATTAATCTTGGCATCATTTTAGCAAATAGCTAATAGACTTTAATATCCAGACAACTAAAAAAACACAAAATGAAAAATACGTTCGCAATATTAGGTATAGCGCTTGCTTTTACAGCATGTACTAATGCCAAGAAAGAAGAAGCAATTAAGGTAGCTACGATCAAAGCTGTAAAAGATAGTATGAGATTAGATAGCTTCAAAAGAGCAGATGCTGCTGAAAAACAGCAGGCGGCCAAAATACAGGAAGAAAAAAGAGTTTTAATGCTAGCTTCTGCCAAAGCTGCTGAGAATGCCCCGGCTGCTACCATGGCATCTACACGCAGTCATTCTGTAGATCATCAAACAACTACAACAACTAAGAAGAAAGGTTGGAGCAGTGCAGCGTTAGGAACTGTTATTGGTGCAGGTGCAGGTGGATTAGGTGGTGCGCTTATTGATAAAAAGAAAGGTAGAGGTGCTATTATCGGTGGTGTAGCAGGTGCTGGTGCCGGATATTTAATCGGTCGTGGACAAGATAGAAAATCAGGCAGGGTTCAGCCTAAGAACTAGGTATCTGTTTGATAATATAGTATTGATTTACCAATCTTAAATTAGATTTAAGATTGGTAACTAAAATAAAAAATCCTGATTTATCAATTGATAAATCAGGATTTTTTATTTATTTCTTTTCAGGTGCTTTTTCCGGAGGTGTAGATACAATTTCACCGTATTCATTCACGTATGCCATCATACTTTCCAAATCGCCGCCTGTTGAATTTTGCTTGCGTTCTTCTTTGCGTTGCTCTTTATCTTCTTTTTTCTTCTGCCTGTTTTTTTCTAGTTGCTTCTTCATGAAGGTCGCCTGAGACTTAGCCATAAATTTCCGTATTTAGTTAAAAAATAACTCTTCTCTGCTGTTACTTGTTAAGGCGTTCCATAAACAATATAGTACTGGATCGATCTAGCCCGAATAAAACTTAAATTCCCGGGCAACAACGGTAGGGGAGCCAGGAGAAATTGAATCTAATCAAATGGATTGATTAGCAAGTAAGTATTAAGAGAGTTTGAGTTTATACTCCGTTCTACGCAAATATACACAAAATAATTTATTTACAAAAGCCCAGGCTGAATATGTATTGATCTGTTTGAGGAATATGTTATGATCTGGCTAGCTGATTATGGGGAATTATTCCATTGGGGAGTAATAGTGCTATTTGAAATTTCCTTAAGGTAATGATGTCAAATCCCGTTATAGTTATAATAAGGATAAAAGTGTTCTTTTAAGTATTGAGATTGTTGTTTTGTCTGGTATTTAATAAATATTTGGTTGATGTATTTCTTTTTACGGTTAATTTTTGCAAAGTGTGTATTGGATGCTTGTGTGTATTATATTACCCGTATTGGGTATTTGTTACTCATTTAATGTTTTGTTGTTAAATGTTTAATCTGATTGCTCTCGACGTTAAGGATGCTATTTGTATAAAATCCATAATTTGTTAATCAGCCTTTGAGCGGCTTATAATACGATTTAGTTATATTATTTTCATTAATGATTCCTTATAGGAGTGTTTATTTTGATGTTTTTGTCTTTAAATATGTTTTTTGGCATAAAAATTATTAAAAGCTGATTTTGTCGGTCTAAAATTTGGATAATAGTATTAATTGTGCCTATTTTGTGAGTGTAAATTGTATAATTAACTAATGTGAAATATTGATTCTTAGATGATTAGGATTTTTAACTTTCAGAATTTGTCTCCTGTGAGCTATAAATTTTGAAATATATTTTAGCACTAGTGATTGGCAATTTGTGATAACTATCTACGCTATCGCCTCCTATGAATAGATCTCTCCGTTTTAAACTCTTAACAAAGTTTACTTCGCTGATTCAATCGTTAACAACGCAAATGAATCGCAGGGGGATTTCGGCAAGAAAAGGGTTCTTGACAATAGTGAGTGTAGGTTTGTTTATTCTATTTGTACTAAATCCTTTTTCTTCGCGTGCACAGTTCCCTTACGATGAAAGTTTTAGAAATTCAACTACCAATAAGCCGGATGTGAAATTTGGCGGGGAGCCTACTGCATTTCTTACAGCGCTTTATCCAATTGCCGGCTCAGTGACAGATGCACAAGGTGAAGGATATTTGCGGCTGACAAATAATAAAACTAAACAAAAAGGTTATGTATATTCTAATAATGTTTTTCTTGGAACTTATGGTTTAAATATCGAGTTTGAGTACTTTACTTATGGAGGTGGCGCTAATGGTGCTGATGGTCTTAGTTTCTTCTTATTTGATGCGGCGGTTGCCGATGCTGATTTTAATATTGGCGGATTTGGCGGATCGCTGGGATATGCTCAACTCAATAAGGATGGCAAAGATTTTAAAGGAGTTAGCAAAGGATATTTAGGTATTGGTTTAGATGAATTTGGGAATTTTTCAAATCACGGTGAGGGCAGACAAGGTAATAAAGATCAGATTCCTAATAGTATAGTTCTTCGTGGTGCGGGAGATGGATTCGCTTATGTACCTACAAACTACCCTTTACTTACGACAGTTAAAACCTCAGAGCTTGTAACTGATCCATTTAATATCGCAGGAGGTTCACGAACTGCAAAGGATGGAGATCCAGAATACCGCAAAGTGTTTATTAATTTGGTACCAAGATCGGGAGGCGGATTATTAATTAGTGTGAGCGTTAAACATGGTAGTGTGATTACTCCGGTAATTGTTAAATATCCTTATACCACACCTATTCCTGCAAAAGGCCTGAAATATGGAGTTGCTTCTTCAACAGGTGATAATGTTAATTATCATGAAATTAGAGGTCTGACGTTGACGGTTGATAAAAGCGTATTGAGCCAGCCTGTGGCTCCAAGTCCTTCGATGATTATTTGCCAGGGTGCTTCTGGCAGTTTGGATATCCTGACTGGAGCAACAAAACCAAATGCAGGAGGAGATCCCAATCCGGATAATGTAGACCTTAATCCTCTGACTCCAGAAATTGACCGGCAAGTGGTAATAGATAATGTAGGTACTTTTGTATTTGATAATGTGAATACTAAATTGCTTACGTTTACCCCTAAGCCGGGTTTTAGTGGTAGTTCTGCATCCATAGACTTTACTTTTATGGATGTTTACGGAGCTAAATCAACGGTAGGAACAGCTACATTTAATATTAATTCTCCAATAATTACCACACAGCCGATAGGTGCAACTATTTGTGAAAACTCTGTTTTTACACCTACAGTAGCAGCCACAGGGCCGAATCTTTCTTATCAATGGCTTGTTAATACCGGTAGTAGCTGGGATCCTGTTGCTGATCCTGATGGGTCATTGGGATCGAAGACAAATACGCTTAATATCAGCAGAGTGCCATTTACTTATAATGGCTATAAATATAGGGTTCAGGTTAGTTCTCCAGGTGGATGTAATGTTCTTTCTGATATCATTAACTTAACGGTTAATCAATTGCCTACGGCAGCAATCTCACCTTTAAAGCAAGATGTATGTCAGGATAGCCCTGATATTCCGGTTACATTCAGTGGAAAGTATGGAACAGGACCTTATACATTCTATTATACGATTAGTGACGGAACAGTTAAGAGCGCTATTAAAACTATTACTACAACAGGTTCTAATAACAGTATTACGATAAATCACCCTGCTAATGTACCTGGGGTCTTCACTTATGAGATGGTAAAGGTTTCCAATTCAACTTGTAGCAATGACCTGATATCAAGGAGTAAACTTACTATTATACCTAATGCTTCAGTCGGATTGGTTCCTTTATCTGGTGCTGCTATTCAAAATGTATGTGTAGGTATGCCTATGCAATCCATAGTTTATCAGATTAAAGATGCTGATGAAGCGACTGTGAGTTTTAGTAAAATTAATTCAGATATAACGTTTGTTTATGATGCTGTAAAACAAACAATAACGATCAGCGGAACTTCCTCTTTAGTAGGAAAATTTCCTTTTACAGTGAGAACAATTGGTGGTTGTTCTACAGCTAACACTTCAGGAGAGATCAATGTTTTACCGAATACTACGATCGCATTGACTTCAGCAGTGAAAAGTGATCAGCAGAATGTTTGTATTAATAACGCAATTACTCAGATTGAGTATCAGGTGATTAACGGGAAGGCTGCTACTATAGTTGGTTTACCAGCAACGCTGACACCGAATTATGATGAATTGACCGGCAAGTTTACGATCAGCGGTACGCCAACAGCAGCCGGTTTGATTACTTATACGATCACTGCAACAGGAGATTGTCAACCGACAAGCATCACAGGTACGATCAACGTGAAACCTGATGTGACGATTGCCTTGACTTCGGCAGTTAAAACCGACCAGCAGGAACTGTGTGTGAACAAAGCGATTACACAAATTGAATACCAGGTTACCAATGGCAAAGCGGCTACGATTACCGGTTTACCATCAGAGTTAGTTTCAGCTTACGATGTCTTAACAGGCAAATTCACCATCAGCGGTACGCCTGCTACAGCCGGTCTGATCACTTATACGATTACTGCAACAGGCGATTGTAAACTGGCAGGTATCACCGGAACGATTAATGTAAAACCAGATGTAACGATTGCTTTAACTTCGGCAGTAAAAACTGACCAGCAGGAATTGTGTGTAAACAAACCAATTACACAAATTGAATATCAGGTTGCCAATGGCAAGAGTGCTACTGTGGTTGGTTTGCCGGCAGAGTTAGTTTCAGCTTACGATGTCTTAACAGGCCAATTCACCATTAGCGGTACGCCTGCTACAGCCGGTCTGATTACTTATACGATCACAGCCACCGGAGATTGTAAACTGGCAAGTATCACCGGAACGATTAATGTGAAACCGGATGTAAACATTGTATTGACTTCGGCTGTAAAAACTGACCAGCAGGAATTGTGCGTAAACAAACCAATTACACAAATTGAATACCAGGTGGCCAATGGCAATGCCGTAACCGTGGTTGGTTTACCGGCAGAGCTGACAGGAGTTTATAATGGTGCAACCGGCAAATTCACCATTAACGGTACGCCTGCTACAGCCGGTTTGATTGCTTATACAATCACTGCCACAGGAGATTGTAAACTGGCAAGTATCACCGGAACGATTAATGTGAAACCGGATGTAAACATTGTATTGACTTCGGCTGTAAAAACTGACCAGCAGGAATTGTGCGTGAACAAACCAATTACACAAATTGAATACCAGGTGGCCAATGGCAATGCTGCAACCGTGGTTGGTTTACCGGCAGAGCTGACAGGAGTTTATAATGGTGCAACCGGCAAAGTCACCATTAACGGTACGCCTGCCAGAGCCGGTCTGATCACTTATACGATCACAGCCACCGGCGACTGTAAGCTGGCCGATATTACCGGTACAATCAATGTGAAACCAGATGTAACGATTGCTTTAACTTCAGCAGTGAATACTGACCATCAGGAACTGTGCGTGAATAAAGCGATTGATCAGATCGAATACCAAATTACCAATGGCAATGCTGCAACAGTTTCTGGGTTACCAGCAGAGCTGACAGGAGTTTATAATGGTGCAACCGGCAAATTCACCATTACCGGTACGCCTTCCACAGCTGGTCTGATTACTTATACGATCACAGCCACCGGCGACTGTAAGCTGGCCGGTATTACCGGTACAATCAACGTGAAGCCTGATGTGGCAATTGCCCTGACTTCGGCAGTGAATACTGACCGTCAGGAACTGTGCGTGAACAAACCAATCACACAAATCGAATACCAAATTACCAATGGCAATGCTGCAACCGTGGTTGGTTTACCGGCAGAGCTGACAGGAGTTTATAATGGTGCAACCGGCAAATTCACTATTAGCGGTACGCCTGCCAGAGCCGGTCTGATCACTTATACGATCACAGCCACCGGCGACTGTAAGCTGGCCAATATTACAGGTACAATCAATGTGAAACCAGATGTAACGATTGCTTTAACTTCAGCAGTGAATACTGACCGTCAGGAATTGTGCGTAAACAAACCAATCACACAAATCGAATACCAAATTACCAATGGCAATGCTGCAACAGTTTCTGGTTTACCGGCAGAACTGACAGGAGTTTATAATGGTGCAACCGGCAAATTTACCATCACCGGTACACCTTCCACAGCTGGTCTGATTACTTATACAATCACAGCCACCGGCGACTGTAAGCTGGCCGGTATTACCGGTACAATCAATGTGAAACCAGATGTAACGATTGCTTTAACTTCAGCAGTGAATACTGACCATCAGGAACTGTGCGTGAATAAAGCGATTGATCAGATCGAATACCAAATTACCAATGGCAATGCCGTAACCGTGGTTGGTTTACCGGCAGAGCTGACAGGAGTTTATAATGGTGCAACCGGCAAATTCACCATTAGCGGTACGCCTGCTACAGCCGGTTTGATTACTTATACGATCACTGCAACAGGAGATTGTAAACTGGCCGATATTACCGGTACAATCAATGTGAAACCAGATGTAACGATCGCTTTAACTTCAGCAGTGAATACTGACCGTCAGGAACTGTGCGTGAATAAACCAATCACACAAATTGAATACCAGGTGACCAATGGCAATGCTGC